>JAFAHD010000140.1 GCA_019237415.1 Vulcanimicrobiota bacterium | reverse complement strand
ACGGCCGGACGCCCGCGGGCATGGTGGAATCGGCGCTGCGCCACATCCGCATCCTTGAAGAGTTGGATTTCCGCGACATCGTCGTCTCGTTGAAGGCCCACGACGTGCGGGTGACGGTGGCCGCGTATCGCGAGATGGCCAAGCACGTCGACTATCCGTTCCACCTCGGCATCACCGAAGCGGGCACGACCCGCACGGGTACCGTGAAGAGCAGCGTCGGGCTCGGCATGCTGCTCGCGGAAGGCATCGGCGACACGATCCGCGTGTCCCTCGCGGCCGATCCGGTCGACGAAGTGCCGGTGTGCTGGGAGATCCTCAAGTCACTGGGTCTGCGCGAGCGCGGCGTTGAGATCACCGCATGTCCGTCGTGCGGCCGCGTGCAGGTCGACATCCTGCGGCTCGCGGACGCGGTCGAGAAGATCACCGCGGAATACAAGGCGCCGGTCAAGGTCGCCGTGATGGGTTGCGCGGTGAACGGTCCGGGCGAGGCGAGCATGGCCGATGTCGGCATCGCCGGCGGCAAGGGGATGGGTTTGATCTACCGAGACGGCGTCAAGGTGCGCTCGCTGCCCGAAGACAAGCTGCTCGACGGCCTGCGCGAAGAGATCGAAAAGGTCATCGCGGAGCGCTACCCGGGTTATTCGTAAGCGTGGGCGCTCTTGCGGCCCAGCTGGGCCGGCAAGATTCGCCCGCGCTCCTGTCCTATGGGTGGTGTGTCGGCGTCGGCATCGGATGCGGTGTCGGGTACATGCCTCCGCCGCTGCCGTAGTTGCCGGAGCCGCTGTAGCCGCAGCCGGCTGCGATGGCGATGACCGCCGCAAGCAGCGTCGCCGTTGCGAACGTGCGCGTCCGGGTCTTCATGGGTGATATCCTTTCGAGTGCGCCCCTGCGAGATGAGCGTACTCGCTCGACGTGAGCACAAGCTGAAAAACGAGTGGAGATGCAAGAAAAGAAGCAAGTCAAGAGCATTCCGCGCAAAGGGGACGACCTCTCAGAGTGGTACACGCAGGTGTGTCTGCGCGCGCAACTGGTCGACTACACGCCGGTGCGCGGCTGTATCGCGCTGCGGCCGTATGGTTTCGCATTGTGGGAACTCATCCAGGCCGAGTTCGACAAGCGTTTCAAAGCGACCGGGCATCACAACGCCTACTTCCCCCTCTTGATCCCTGAAAGTCTGCTCATCAAAGAAGCAGAGCATGTCGAGGGTTTCGCACCGGAAGTGGCATGGGTGACGCAGGGCGGCGGCGAGGAGTTGACCGAGCGCCTGGCCATCCGGCCCACGTCGGAAGCCATCATCGGCACGATGTACTCGCGCTGGATCCAATCGCACCGCGATCTGCCGGTGTTGATCAACCAATGGTGCAACGTCGTGCGCTGGGAAAAGGCGACGCGTCCGTTCTTGCGCACGCTCGAGTTCTTGTGGCAAGAGGGTCATACGGTGCACGCGAGCGAGGCAGAGGCAGCGGAAGAAGTGCAGCGCATGCTCGAGATCTATCGCGAAGTGGCGGAAGACGTGCTCGCGATGCCGGTGATCAAGGGGCGCAAGAGCGAGAACGAGCGGTTCGCCGGTGCGGTCGCGACCTACGCGATCGAGGCGCTCATGCCGGACGGCAAAGCGCTGCAAGCCGGCACGTCGCACGAATTCGGACAGAACTTCTCCAAGGCGTACGACATCAAGTTCACCGACGTCGACGAGCAGGTGAAATTCGGCTACACGACGTCGTGGGGCGTATCGTGGCGCATCATCGGCGGCCTGATCATGACGCACGGCGACGACCGCGGCTTGGTGCTGCCGCCCGCGGTCGCGCCGTATCAAGTCGCGATCGTGCCGATCATGAAGACCGGCGACGAGACCGTGATGCCGGCCGCCGTGCAACTGCGCAATACGCTGGCAAGCGTCGTGCGCGTCACGCTCGACGACCGCGAGCAAAGCCCGGGCTGGAAGTTCAGCGAGTGGGAGATGCGCGGCGTGCCGCTGCGCGTCGAGATCGGTCCCCGCGACGTCGCGCAGAACGTCGTCACCGTCGTTCGCCGCGACACGCTCGAGAAGTCGACGATTCCCTTCGACGACGTTGCGGCCCGCGTGCCGGCGCTGCTCGAGGAGATCCGCGCGTCGCTTGCCGCGCGCGCGCGCAAAGAATTAGACGCGCACACGGTCGTCGCGACCGACCGGGCCGCGTTCGTCGAAGCGCTCAAGCGCCAGGACGGATTCGTCCTGGCCCCGTGGTGCGAGCGCTCGGAATGCGAGCTCGATATCAAAGCGGAGACGAGCGCCGTCACCCGCGTCATTGCCGGACCGGCCGATCCGGGCCAGGTCTGCGCATATTGCGGCAAGCCTGCGAAGGTCAAAGCATATTTTGCCCGCTCCTACTAGATGGAGCGGCGCGCTCGCGGTGGCGCTCGCGATGAGCGCCGGCGCGACGAGCGCACAGACGCAGCCCGCGTCATCGGCGCCGCGACCGGTAGCAGCGATCCTGATGTACCATCACGTGTCCGACTACGTGGCGTCAGGGCCATACGCGCGCGCGCTCACCGTGCAGCCGTCGGAATTCGCACGACAGCTAGCTTGGCTTCGGACAAACGGCTGCGACACGGTCACGGTGAATACGATCGTCGCCGACGCGCGCGCGAACGCGATTCGGGGCTGCGAGATCGCGATCACGTTCGACGACGGGTATGACGACGCGCTCGCCGCCGCGGGGGCGCTCGAGTCTGAGGCGGATACCGCGACGCTGTACGTCAGCTCGGGTCTGGTCGGCACGCCGGGGCATCTGACGCGCGCGCAGGTCCGGACGCTCTCCTTCGGCGGACTGCAGATCGGGGCGCACACGATCAACCACGTCGACCTGACGACGCTGACCTCGCCGGTCTCGCTGCACGAGATCGAAGGATCGCGCGCAGCGCTGCAGTCATGGTCGTCGAGCGCCGTCGATACTTTCGCCTACCCGGCCGGCAAGTACGATACGCACACCGAGGCGCTCGTCTCCGGCGCAGGGTTTCGGAACGCCGTGACGACGCAGCCGGGCGATCTCACGCCTGCGCTCGCAGCCGCGGACGCGTTTGCGCTGCCTCGCTACCGGGTCGAGCGCGACACGGGAAGCGCGCTCATTAAGCGGATCGTCGGCGCGCAGTCGCGCCGCGGCATCTCAGCGAGCGAACTGCGCTCCATCGCGCGCCAGCGCGTTGAGGGGAACGACGCCGCCCTCGGCGAACGCATCGGCGCCGCTGTTCTGAACGCGTCGTATCCCGAACCGCTGCTCAAGGTGCGCGTGCTGCGCAGCGCGGATACGACATTCGTCGGGCTTATGCTGTCGGGCGTGAAGCTGCACGAGCACGTCGATCGCGCCACGTTCGCGAATGACGTGGGTGGCATGATCGTCCGTGCTTTCGACGCGCGTCCGGATGTCGCGGAAGTCGACGTGTGGGCCGTCAGGCCGCTTGCGGTGCAGCCGGCGGCGACGGTGTCGGGGGACTACGCGGTGCCCACGTCGCGCACGGTGTTCTCGGCGGCGGTGACGCGCGCGCAGGCGCAGGCGGCCGCGTCGCGCACGCAGATGTTGGGGAAGATGTACTGGGAGCAAGATTTCTTGAAAGACGATAGCCCACGATGAGCGCCGAGCCGCGCTACACCAAGACCATATTGCCGAACGGCATTCGCGTGATCACCGAACACATGCCGCTCGTGCGCAGTGCGAGCATCGGACTGTGGGTGGGCGTCGGCTCTTCCCACGAAGCCGCGCCGCTGCGGGGCATCAGCCACTGCATCGAACATATGCTGTTCAAGGGCACGCGGTCGCGCTCGGCGCGCGATATCGCCGAACAGATGGATTCGATCGGCGGCAACCTCAACGCATTCACCGACAAAGAGACGACCTGCTACCACGCGCGCGTGGTCGACGACACAGTGGAGGCGACGCTCGATCTCATCGGCGACATGTTCTTACACTCGAAGTTCGAGCCCGCGGAGCTGCGCAAAGAACAAGGCGTCATTCTCGAAGAGATCCGCATGTACGACGACTCTCCGGAGGAAGTCGCGCACGACGTGTTCATCCGCTCGGTATGGGCCGGCAGTCCGCTCGGCGATCCCACCATCGGCTACGAGGAAACGGTCAAAGCGGTGACACCAGAAGCTATCGCCGCATACATGGGCGAGCGCTACACGCCCGACTCGGTCGTGTTGACCGCCGCGGGCAACGTCGATCACGAGGCGATCGTCGCACAGGCCCAAGCACTGCTGGGCGATATGCACGGCACGAATGCCGGCGGCGATCCGCCGCAGCCGACGTTCGTGCCGGCGAACGTCGTCCGCCACAAGGACTGCGAGCAGGTCTATGTGCTGTTCGGCAGCGAGGGCACGAGCGCGCGGGACGAATGCCGCTATTCGGCAACGCTGCTCGATACGGTGCTCGGCGGCGGCATGGCGTCGCGCCTGTTCCACGAGATCCGGGAGAAACGCGGTCTCGTCTACAGCGTGTACTCGTCGCACAACCCGTACCGCAACGCCGGCTTGCTGACGGTTGCGGCATCGACCTCGCCAACGCACGCGGCGGAAGTGGTTTCGCTTGTGCGCGAAGAGCTCGCGCGGATGGCCGAGCATGGCGTGACCGAGGCAGAGCTTGCGCGCGCGAAGCAGCATGTCAAGGGCGGCTTGCTGCTGTCGCTGGAGAGCACCAGCACGCGCATGCTGCGGCTTGGACGCAGCGAACTCAACGTCGGACGCCACGTGCCGGCGGAAGAGATCATCGAACGCGTCGAAGCGGCGACCAAAGACGACGTCGACCGGCTTGCGGCGTCGATGTTCGCGACGGAACGCATCGCGCTCACCGTGCTCGGCCCCGTCGACGAGCACTTCGGCGAAGACCAGCGGCCCTTGCAAGCGTCCGCCTGAGCGTGGCGGTGAGCGCGCCCGCATGAATCCGGGCATCTTCGTCCTCGTCACCGCGCTGCTCTACATGTTCGCCACTGCGTTGCAGATGGGCACGAACGCCGCCCGGCTTGCCGGCGTGCGCACCAAGCGCGTGGCGACCGGCTTGACGCTGTTCAACCTGTTCGGCACGACCGGCCGCTTCCTCAATCTGTTCTACTTGCCGTTGATCGGCAGCCTTGCCGACAAGGCCGGCGCCGCGCATGATCCCGGACAGTTCGACTACGACATGCGTTGGGTGATGGGTGCGGCGTCGGTCGGCATCCTGTTGGGCGGTTTGCTCATACCGTGGGCGAGCCGCACGCTGCAACGCGGCATCGGATCGTTCGAGCGCCACGGGTCGCTGCTGCACGCGCTCGCGCAGCTGCTGCGGCCGGACGTGCTGCTGTCGGTGCTGCGAGACTTCGAATTGCCACGCCTGTCGATGTTGCGCTACAGCCCGAAGAATCTGCCGAAAGGCTTCCTGGTGTGGAACATCGTCGTGATCGCGTTTTGGGTCGCCGGCCCGCTCGCCGCATATTACGCAGGCGTGCTTGCGCCGCCGTACCGGCTCACCGCCGCGTCGCTCTCCGGCTTGATCACTGGGATCTCGACACTGACGCTTACCGCCATCGTGGATCCGACCTCGGCGCTCATCACCGACCAGACCGCGCATGCGATACGGCCCGAATCCGACATGAAAGCGATGATCGTCTATCTCGTGTTGACCGCGTTCATCGGCACGCTGGTCGCCCAGCTGCTGCTCGTCCCGGCAGCGGACTGGATCGCACTCGTGGCGAAATGGGTGAACAATGCGCACATGCAGCTCTAACTCCCGGGCGAGCGCGCTGGTGCTCGCCGCTCTCGCCGTCTGTACACTTGGACTGGGCGGTTGCTCATCGCTCTTCTCCGACCGCATCGTCGACTTGCGCAACGCGCAAGCCGATGCGGCGCTGCAGACCAACAACATCGTCGAGGCCGAGAAGGAGTATGCGCTCGCGCTCGCGCTCGCGCCAAACAACGATCACGCCCGCAACGGCCTCGCGCACGTCGCGTACCTCCACGCGCAGGCCGATATTGAAGCCGGCAACATCGACGAGGCGCAGATCGAGATCAACAAAGCGCTCAAGTACGCGCCGAAGGATTCGGCGGCGCTCGACCTCGCGTCGGTCATCGATCAGGCGCGCATCCGCCGCGACGTCGTGGTCGCGAACTTCCCCGCGTACAAAGCCTCGAGCGACGTGATCCGCGAAATGCTCAAGGCGAACGCGCTGTCGAACAAGAGCATCGACCAGCAGCTGCACCAGTTCAATACCGATTACGACGCCGCGCACCTGCGCAAGGCGATCGCGCTTTCCACGGATCTGCAGGACGAGGATCAGCGCGTCACCGCGCGGCTGGGGGCGTTGCGCGCGCAGATCGAGGCAGGTGCGCCAGGCGAGACGCGCGTCCAATCGACCGAAGAAGTGCCTGGACTACTTCCTATTCCCTGACTAGGACGACTGGCAGAAGCTGGTCAGCGCGTTTTCGGCGTCCGGCAGCGGAGCCGCTGCAGTGAACGTGTACGTGAACGCGTACATCGACTTCCCCTGACGGAAGAAGAAGACGTCGACGTTGCGGCGTGTCGGAATGTCGGGCTGCGCGACGCCGAGCGCGATGAGATGCTGCGCGGTCTGGCCGCACATGGTGGTCACGTCGCTCTTCACGCTCACGCCTGAGACTTGGTTCAGCGTCGCGCTCAGCTGACGGACGGCATCGGTCGGCTTGCAATCGCACACCTTGCTCGAGGCGCTGACGATGCTCGTGGTGCCGTCCGGTTCTGCCCGAGTGTAGCGTGCGTATTCCGTCTCGGACGCGGGCGTCAGCTGCTGCCACGGCGGCGGCAACAGCGGAGCCGCGCCCTGGATCGCGCCTGCAAGGAACAACGCTAGCATGTCGGTCTCACGCGCAGCCGACATGCCCGCATTGACACGGACCTTCGCCGCGGCCGGCGCCCTCGCCGGCGCAGTATTCGCTGCAATATTCGGCCAGCGTATCGGGTGCAAGCGCGCAGCCGCAGACCTCGTTGGCGCAGTCGCGTTCTTGCGCCATGTCGCGCTCTTCTTCGAGCCGCTTCTCCATCGAGTGCATCGCCATCGCGCTGGTTGGCTTGGCTATCGCACCTTGCGGGTCATGTCGTAGACGGGCCAGCCTGTGCCGGTCGGGATCTGCGCGAAGCGTTCCAGATAGGCGTGCAGCTCGGGATTGGCCTTGAGGCGGTCGGGCTCGACAGCGATGAAGTAGCGCGCGCCCTTGCGCACCGCGCTCTCCATGTCGAACGGCGTCCACACGAGCGGATCCTCTTCCCACCCTTTGCGGTCGATGAGATACAGCACGTCGGGCCCGTAGTGCCCCATGACGACGATGCTGCCGGGCGCGAGAGCAGCGTCCAAGCGCGTCGCCCAAGAATACACGCGCGCACTCCACGCGTAGTACGGTCTGATCTCGAGCATGTTGGAGTATGCGGTGATGAAGATGGCGGCAGCCACCGCCGCGCAGGCCCACCATGAGAGCGGCTTCGCGGCGAGCCTCTGAGCTAGCACGTCGATTGCGAGGCCCGCGACCAGCGCGGCCAGCGGCAGCCATGGCAACAAATAGTAGTCGACGCGTTCGACGTTGACCACGACGAACGCGTATGCGCACAAGACGGCGGTCCATGCGATGAGGAGCCAGCCAAGTTCGCGCGGCCGCTCGAGAGTCTGCATGCGCAACGCGTACCCGATGACGAGCGAACCTCCGAGCGCGAGGCCGAACAGCACGGGGCCAAGGATGGTGCTCGAAAGCATCGGCAGCAGCGCAAGCGTCGAGCGCACCCCGGCGAAGAACGCGCTCGCAGACGAGAGCTCGGCGCGCAACGTGGGCAGCACGTGTTTTTGCGTGATGCCGCTGAACCAGTGCCACTCGGCGATCGCCTGAACGTGGTGGAAGTACAGCGCGAACGGCAGCAGCGTGCCCGCGATGAAGACGTAGAGCGACCAATCGGCGAACGCACGCCAGCCGCGCTGCACCAGCGGCACGGCGATGAGGGGCACGAGGATCAGCAGCGCGGGCGGCTTTGCGAGCCATGCGAGGGCACCGAAGCAGAATGCCACGGCGAAATCGGCCGGCGCGCGGCGCATGCACCAGCGCCACCAGAACAGCAACGTGCCGGTCATGAAGAATACCATCACGCTGTCCGGCGTGAGCGTGCGGCCGTAGTACACCGCGCCCGGCGCGATGGCGAAGAGCAGCGCCGCGATCAGCCCGGCTCGCGGCGACAACAGCTCGGCCCCCAAGAAATACAGCAGCACGATCGTGCCGAGGCTGAAGAGCATCACGATCGTGCGCCCGATGACCGGGTGCACGCCGAAGGCGCGATAGAGCTGTGCCGCCGTGAACGGCGCGATCTGCAATTCGAGCTCGATGTAGTTGGGCGGCGGCCCATCGTAGTCGACTTGCGGATAGAAAATGTTGTCCTGTAGTTGCGCGAAGTTGCGCGCGATCGCGGCTTGGTCGCCTTGCCGCCAGCCCGGATGGTCGAGGATCGGATCGCGGATGTGGATCAGGCGCAGCGCGCAACCCAGCAACACGATGAGACCGAGCGCGAGCGCCGTCAGCCGCGCCGGGGTCACGCTTGGTCTTCGGCCGGCAGATGCGTGTGGCGAAACGTCCAGTACTTATTGAAGAAGAAGTTCACGCCCATGCCGCCGACGGTGCCGCACAGCCAGATGAGCGAGTTGCGCTACGGGAACGCCGCCAGATGCGTGTTGAGCTCGCGGGTGATGAGAAAGCCCAACCCGAGCGCGACGGCCGACACGGTCAGGAATTGCGCCAGCTCCATGCCGACGCGGCGGGTGGAACGGAACGTCCACAGCCGGTTCCACCAATAGTTGTTCACGCCGCCGAGGATGAAGCCGATCGAGAACGCGAGCGACAGATCGAGCCGGAAGTGGATGAGCAGATGGAATACGAGAAAGCTGACGACCGCACCCGACGCGCCGACGATCGCGAACTTCACGAATTGCCGGACGCCGCGCCGCGCGGTGAGCTTGCCTGCGAGGCTCATGCCAGCCAGTACCAATCGGCGAAGAGCACGGTGAACAACCCGAGCAGCGGCAAGAACAGCGAGACTATGGCGGAGTTGACCACGGGGCGCCGACCCCATAGCGCCATGAGCATGAACGCAGGGAACACGACGAGCACGAAACGCGGCATGCTCATCAGGCTCGCGGTGGACATCGGCACGAGCAGCGAGGCCGCGAAGTAGAGCGAGTACGACGGCCGCAGCACCTTGAACGAGACGAGCATGAGCACGAGGAACGCGAGCGTGAAGATCAGCTCGATGAGGTGCGTGACCGCGGTCACCGACGGCAACGGATGTGCCATGATGAGGTGCACCGTGTTGACGATGCTCACCCACGGCGGAGAGAGATGCCGGTTCCAATCCACCTGGATCTTTTGGAACGCCATCCAGTCGCCGACCAGCAAGTTCAAGAAGCCCATGTAGACGAGCAGGCCCGCGGGCACGAGCGCCAGCCCGATGATGCCGCGAAGCAACGCGGTGCGTTGTCCTTCGCGCCACCCGCGCCACACCTCGTACAAGAGCGGCAGCGCGACGAGCACGCCCTCGACTCTTGTCAGCGCCGCGAGAGCGCCAATGATGCCGGCCGTGATGAAGTTGCCGCGCCGCGCGTAGAAGACCGACGCCACGGTCAGGGCGAGGAAGAGAGACTCGGTGTAGACGGCGGAGAAGAAGATGGCCGTCGGAAAGATCGCCGTGTAGAAGATGGCGTGAAACGCGGTCGTGTCGTCGCCGAACTCTTTCTTGGTCAGGGCGTAGAGATAGGCCAGCGCAACCAGGAACGCTACGTTTGAGATGAGCAAGCCGGCGATGAGGTTGTCGCCGATCAGCTTGCCGACGATGTGGATGAGCGCCGGGTACAGCGGGAAAAACGCGATGTCCTTTCCGTGATAGCCGAGCTGGGCGATGTCGAGATAGTGCTGCGCGTCCCAGCGGCTCCAGACGTCGAGGATCAGGCCATGCTGCGGCGACCAGTGATGGCCGGCGCGCTGGCCGATGACGATCGCGGCGACCGAGGCGATGATGATGAGCGGGATGCGCGTGGCGAAGAAGATCGACGTCACGACGCGCACGGCGCGCATGTAATAGGCGAGCGTCGCGAGCTTGATCGCGATGGACGCGAGCACGACCAGCGACAGCACGAACGACGCGGAGCCGACCGAGCCCGGCACTTGCAGCACGTACGTCCACAACGCGAAGAACGGCAAGTAGCTGAGCGCGTCGAGCTGCAGCATGACGCCCGGCTCGACGTCCGCCCAGCGGCCGACGATGTTGCAATACAACGCCCACGCGAGCAGCGCGCCGAGCGCGCCGGCGACGACGAAGAGCACCAATGCGAGATCGGAGGTCAGCGACTGGGCGCGCGAAGCGCCGACATACCAAGCGAAAAAACCGGCGCTCGCGCCGGCAGCGATGGTGAGCAACGCGGCGTAGCGCGCGGCGGACGGCAGAAAGGAGAATCGACCGGCGGTTGTTTGCGGGCGGACCGCAGGTTGGCGAGCGGCGTACTGCACTTTTTTTACGATTCGCCCGCAGGCGAGGGATTCCCGGGCGCGTGGTAAAGTGACGGGACATGCTCGGTGCGGCTCTGGCGCTCGCTTGGACCCTCGCGTCCGCGGCACCGGTGACCGCATCGACGTCGCCGACGCCCGTGCCGAATGGCATCCATGCGACGTTTGTCGCGCTCGCCGAAAAGCACGGCGCTGCGTACGTGACCTTCGCGATCGGCACGATGCAGCAGACGATGCGCCTTGCGGCTGATGCGCTGGTCCAAGAGCGGGCGGTAGGAGGCTCGTGGAAACCCATCGATCCGGCGTCGCTGCGCCCAGGTGCGCCGCTCGTGGTGTTTGAGCGGGGCGGTCAGCTCGTGCAGATCGACACGCTCTACGCCGAGATCGCAACTCGCTTCGTGCTCGTGAAGAACGACTATGGCGTCGCACCATCTGGTGCGATCTATCATTTGGTCGGCAAGGCGGCGGTCATCGGCGCCGGATTGCCGTCGGGCACCTACGTGCTGCTGCGCGTCGCGCCGGGAACGACGACGGCCTTCGATCTTGCTGCATCGACGACGCCGTTCTCCGAAGCCTCGCAGTTGCCGAGAGTCTACGTCACGATCGACGTGCTCGTGCCGCTGAACACGCCGTCGACCGACGTCGTCTACATGAGCACGGATGCGCTGAGCTGGACGCCGAATGCCGTGCGCATGGCGCCGCTGCCCGGCAACCGCTGGACGGTGACGCTGTCGCTGACGCAAGGCACGCAGATCAAGTACAAGTACACGCGTGGCACGTGGACGACGGACGAGGTGGATCTCGCCGGCAATGAGATCGCCAACCGCACGCTGACCGTCGTCGCAAAGGGCGCGGCGCAGAAAGTCGAAGACTCCGTCGCCCGCTGGGCTGACAAGCAAAGCTAGGAGAGACGAGATGGATTCGCTCGATTTCGTCAAGGTCACCGAAGCGGCCGCGCTCGCGGCGTCGCGCTGGATGGGCCGCGGCGAACGCGACGGTGCGGACGGGGCGGCGGTCGAGCGCATGCGCGAGACGCTCAACGAGATGGACATCCGCGGCACGATCGTCATCGGCGAGGGCGAGCGCGACGAAGCTCCCATGTTGTACATCGGCGAAAAGGTCGGGCGCGGCGGCATCGAGGTGGACATCGCGGTCGATCCGGTCGAGGGCACGAACCTCGTCGCCAACGGCCTACCGAATTCAATCGCGGTCTTGGCGGTCACTGCCAAAGGCGGCTTGCTCAACGCGCCTGATACATACATGGCCAAACTCGCGGTGGGGCCGAAGGCTGCGCCGTACGTGCACCTCGATGCGACCGTCAGCGAGAATCTCGCTGTCGTGGCCAACGCGTTGGAGCGTCCGGTCGGCGACGTCACGGTCGTCATCTTGGATCGCCCGCGGCATAAAGAGCTCATCGAAGAAGTGCGCGCTGCGGGCGCCAAGATCAAGCTGATCTCAGACGGCGATGTCGACGCGGCAATCGCAACGGCGATCGACGGCACCGGCATCCAAGTCGCGCTGGGGACAGGCGGCGCACCCGAGGGCGTGCTCGCAGCGGCGGCGCTCAAGTGTTTGGGCGGCGGCTTCATGGGCCGGCTCAAGCCGCGCAACGAAGAAGAGGTCGCGCGCGCCAAAGAGATGGGATTCGACGACGTCGACAAGGTGCTCGAGATGAGCGATTTGGTGAAGACCGACGACGTGTCGTTCGTGGCGACCGGCATCACCGACGGCGACCTCTGCCGCGGCGTGCGCTTCTTCGGCAACGGCGCGCGCACGCATTCGATCGTGATGAACTCGCAAAACCGGACGGTGCGATTCATCGAGACCGTGCATCACCTGCGCGCCGAGCCGTCGCATCGCCACCATTGATCCGCCTGCTCACGCCGGATGCGCTCGCCGACAAAGTGGAAGACATCTCGGTCGATCAGCTGCGCGCCATGGGCGTGCGCGGCGTCGCACTGGATCTCGACAACACGATCGTGCCGTGGCACACGGCGGACGTCACCCCAGGCGCGGTCGCGTGGGTCGGACGGCTGCTCGCCGGGGGCCTGCGCGTGTGCCTGGTGACGAACAACTACGCGGACCACGCGGCTGATGTCGCGCGCGATCTCGGCGTTCCGATCGTCGCCGGCGCACTCAAGCCGATTCCAACGGCGTTCTCGCGCGCGCTGGCAGCGCTCGCGGTGCCGGCGGCGCAGAGCGTGGTCGTCGGCGATCAGCTGTTCACCGACGTGCTCGGCGGCAAGCTGCTCGGCATGCACGCGATCCTCGTCAACCCGATCGGCGGGCGCGAATTCTTCACGACTCGGCTGATGCGCGTGATGGAGCGTCCGCTCTTGGCGCGGCTGCGCCAGACGTCCTGATTGGCGCGCGCCGCCTACGCGCTGATCGGCGATCCCGTTGAGCATTCGCTGTCGCCGGCGATGCAAAACGCAGCCTTTGCGGCCGCGGGCATCGACGCAGGCTACGAAGCGCTCCGCGTCGCTGGCGAAGAGCTGACGTCGTTCGTCGGCATGGCGCGAGACGGCAATCTCGACGGATTCAACGTCACCACGCCGCTCAAGGAGGCGATCCTCGACTACCTTGACGAGCTCAGCGATGAGGCGCGCGCCGTTCGCGCTGCCAACGTCGTGCGGCGCGACGGCAGGAGGCTGCAGGGCCACAACACCGACGGCCTCGGCCTCGTGGCCGCGCTTGCAGACGTGTGGTCGTGGAGCCCGCGCGGTGCAAGCGCGCTGATCCTCGGCAGCGGCCCCGCGGCGCGCGCGATCGCCGCAGCGCTTCGGCGCGAGGGCGCGGTCGCGATCTCGTGCTGGTCGCGCAACCGTCTGACTGCGAGCGAGATCGGGCCGCCGCCGCACCGTTCAGTCGACGTGGTCGTTTCCGCGTTGCCCGCGCCGGCGGTCGTGCCGGATGAGGTGCTCGAACGCATCGGTCCGCACACGATGCTGTTCGACGCCAACTATCGCGTCGCGCGCTCGCCACTGCCGCGGCACATCGGCGCACGCCGCAGCGACGGTCTGCCGTTGCTGCTGCATCAAGGCGCGCTCTCGTTCGAATGGTGGACGGGCGCGGCGGCGCCGCTTGCTGCGATGCGGCGCGCGATCCGCCTATGAGCGCAAGCTTACTTCTTCTCGGCGATGATCTTCGTGCCGGCCGCTTGGTCCCACAGCTGGAAGTCGCGGCGATTGCGCATGGCCGCGAACTCGAAGTGCGCTCGCGTGCGCGCGTACAGTTCGACCAGCGCAGCGCCGAGGAACCAGTGGAGCTTGCGCCAATCCTGGCGCACGTACTTCGCGGTGGCCGAAAGGACGAGCCGCTTTTGCATCGTCGGCACGCGCATATCGTAGTCGCGCTCGACTTGCATCAGACACACGCACCATCTGGTGCGCTGCTTGACGAAGTCGAGCAGCCTGCCGGGGCCGCAATTCTCGATAAGTGCGTCAGGCGCGTAGGCAGCGCGGTAGCCCGCTCGCTCGATCTCGCACAGGATAGAATCCTCGTCGGCGAGCACGGAAGAGCCGAGGCCTTCGATCACGTTGCGGAACGCGATCATCTCGCCCATTTTCGGTTTGACGAGCGACACGTCGTTATGCAGCCGCCACATCAGATTGATGGCAAACCCGGTGAACGTATCCGGAGTGTTGACCGGCACGACGTGACCGCCGACGACGCCGATCTTCGCATCCGCGAACGGTGCGGTGAGGCGTTCGATCGTCGTCGGATGAACGCCGACGTCGGCGCTGGTCAGCACGAGCAGCGGCTGCGTGGCCGCGGCGATGAACTCGTTGACAGCATGGACCTTGCCTTGCCGCTCTGCGTGCGCGATGAGCACGATGCGCTCGTCGCGAGCGGCAAAGCGATCGACGATGCCGCACGTGCCGTCCGTGCAGCCGCTGGCGACCACGTAGATGCGTGCGATGCGCTCGCCGGCGCTCTGCGCGAGCAGTCCCTCGAGCAGATTCCCGATGTTGGCCTCTTCGTTGTAGGCCATGATGCCGATGCCGATCGGGGTGGGCGTTCCCATGTCTTAGACGGCCTTTTGCCACAACGAGGGTTGTTCCCTTAGGCATGCGGTCTACGGTGCGCGATTGCCCGGTGTGCGGGGCCGCGGCGGCGCCCGTGCTCCACGAACGCGATGCGGTCCCGGTGCATCAGAACCTGCTCTTCGATACGGCAGAAGCGGCGCGAGCGGTCGCTCGCGGACGGATCGAACTCGCGGCGTGCATGGCCTGCGGGTTTGTGTTCAACGCTGCATTCGACGAGCGGCTGCTCTCCTACGGAGCGCGCTACGAGAATGCGCAGGATTGCTCGCCGGCGTTCGCCGCGTACGTCGCGGATCTGGTGGCGCGGATCGTCGACGCGGGCGCGCGGGGTGCGCAGATCGTCGAGCTGGGCTGCGGCAAAGGCACGTTCTTGCGCCGGCTCGTCGAGGACGTGTCGCTTGGGAACTCGGGACTGGGCATCGATCCCGCGTATGTGGGGCCCGAAACGGATCTCGACGGCCGGATTCGATTTCGGCGCACGTTTTTCGAATCAGCGGATGCGGCCGATACAGTGGACGTCGTCGTGTGCCGCCATGTCATCGAGCACGTCGCGTCGCCCGTCGCGATGCTCGAGGGCGTGCGCGACCTCGTCAGCGCGTCGCCGCACGCGCGCGTGTACTTCGAAACCCCGTGCGTCGACTGGGTGCTGGGCAACCGCGTGATCTGGGATATCTTCTACGAGCACTGCTCGTACTTCAATCCGCGCTCGCTGCGCTACGCGTTCGAGCGCTGCGGCTTCGCGGTGGGCGGCGTCCGGCATGTGTTCGGAGGGCAGTACCTGTGGCTTGAGGCGTCACCTGCACCTCCCGGCGGCCGCGGTGCCGCGCCTTCGGGCGGGGAGTCCACGGCGGCGCTTGCGAGGGAGTTCGCCGCCGCTTTCGAGTCGCTGGCCGGCCAGTGGGGCGCTAGCCTCGGCGACGCAGCCGCGCATGGCAAGACCGCGGTATGGGGCGCCGGCGCGAAAGGCGTGACGTTCGCGAACCTGCTGGACCCGCAAGGTACCTCGATCGATTGCGTCATCGATATCAATCCGCGCAAGCAAGGGCGCTATCTGCCTGGAACAGGGCATCCCATCGTGAGCTATCGAGAAGCCGCGCATCGCGGCGTTCGGACTGCCTTCTTGATGAACCCGAACTATGCAGCGGAGAATCGAGCGCTGCTCGAACAGGCCGGTCTGAACATGGAGCTTCGATAGATGAGGCGGCTGCTGCTGACGGGCGCGACCGGCTTCATCGGCCGCGAAGCGCTGCATCAGATCGATCGCGAGCGCTACGACGTGCATGCGCTGAGCCGGCGTCCTCCCGCTGGACCAGCCGACGGCATTAGCTGGCATGCCGCGGATTTGCTCGACGCCGGCCAGCTCGCAGATGCGGTCGCGAACATCGCTCCGACACACCTGCTGCATCTCGCATGGGAGGCGGGCAGATCCGATTACCGAACCGCGCCGCGCAACTTGGACTGGCTAGCCGCCGGCGTGCACCTCGCGCGCGCATTTCGCGAACACGGCGGCGTCCGCGCGGTCTATGCGGGTACGTGCGCGGAATATCAGCCGGCGTCGTCGCTGTACGCCACGAGCAAGTCCGCGGTTGCAGCGAGCGTGAGCGAGTACGCCCGCACCGACGGCTGGCATTTCGCATGGGGCAGGATCTTTTGGCCGTACGGACCCGGCAGCGCGTCGCGCCGGCTGGTGCCATACGTCATCGAGCGGCTGCTGGTCGGCGAAGTCGCGCACTGTTCGCCCGGCTCTCAACAACGCGATTTCATCCATGTCTCCGACGTCGCCAGCGCGTTGGTCGCATTGCTCGGCAGCGACGTCGATGGTCCAGTGGATATCGGCAGCGGTGAGGGCACGCCGGTGCGGACGGTGGTCGAGTGGATCGCGCGCGACATGAACCGCGCGGATCTCGTGAGCTTTGACGGACCGCCACCGCTGCCCGAGGAACCAGATACCATGGTGGCGCGGCCGACGGAGCTTCGTTCGCTCGGCTGGGCCTGCCGGCCGCTGCGGGAGGGACTCACGCAGACGATCGAGTGGTATCGGGAGCGGATGCCGGCGTGAAGGCGGTGATACTCGCCGGCGGCTACGGCACGCGCATCAGCGAGGAGACGCAGACCCGGCCAAAACCGATGGTCGAGATCGGCGGCAAGCCGGTGCTGTGGCACATCATGAAGAGCTACGCGCATCACGGCATCAACGATTTCATCATCTGCTGCGGCTACAAGGGCTATCTCATCAAGGAGTACTTCGCCAATTACGCGCTGCACCAATCCGACGTGACCTTTGACATGCGCACGCGCAATGCAGTCGTCCACCAGAGCAGCGCGGAGCCGTGGTCGGTGACGTTGGTGGACACCGGCGAAGCGACCGCGACCGGGGGCCGATTGAAGCGCGTGGCATCGTACCTGGGCGATGAAGATTTCTGTTTCACGTACGGCGACGGCGTGAGCGACGTCGACATCGGCGCGCTCATCGAATTCCACCGCAAGAGCGGCTCGCTCGCGACGATCACCGCCGTGCATCCGCCGGGGCGCTTCGGCGTGCTAACGATGTCGCGCGACAAGATCGCCGCGTTTGCTGAGAAGCCGCAGGATGACGCCGGCTGGATCAACGGCGGCTACTTCGTGCTGTCGCCCAAAGTGCTCGACTACGTCGCGGGCGACGAGACCCCGTGGGAACGCGAGCCGATGGAGCGGCTCGCTCGCGAAGGGCAGCTCTCCGCCTTCGTGCACGCAGGGTTTTGGCAGCCGCTGGACACGCTGCGCGACCGCAACCTCCTCAACGAGTTGTGGAACAGCGGCAAAGCCCCGTGGAAGCAATGGCGCTAGACGCAGCGTTCTGGCGCGGCAAGCGCGTGCTGCTCACGGGAAACACGGGATTCAAGGGAAGTTGGGCGGCGCTGTGGCTGAAGCGTCTCGGCGCACGGGTTTTCGGGTACGCGTTGACGCCGGATACAGAGCCTGCGCTCTTCCTTGCCGCACGCGTCGGTACGGTGGAGCGCAATACGGTGGGCGACGTGCGCGATGCCGCGGCGGTGGACGCAGCGTTCGCGCTGCACAGTCCGCAGATCGTCATCCACATGGCGGCCCAACCGCTCGTGCGCGTCGCGTACGAACAGCCGCGTGAGACGTATTCGACGAACGTCGCGGGCACGGCGGTGGTTCTCGACGCTGCCCGGCGCTGCGATTCGGTCCGCGCGGTCGTCGTGGTGACGAGCGATAAATGCTACGACTTGCGCGGCGTCGATCGAGCGCGTGCCGAAGACGACGTGCTTGGCGGGGCTGAACCGTATGCTGCGAGCAAAGCCGGAGCCGAACTCGTCACGGCAGCTTTGCGGTCCTCGCTGTTCGCAGCACAGACGCTTATCCGGCCGTGCGGCCTCGCGACCGCGCGAGCGGGGAACACGCTCGGCGGCGGCGACTGGGCGCGAGACCGCCTCATGCCGGATCTTATCGCATCTTTTATTGAGGGCGTCGCGGCACCGGTGCGCAACCCGGGCGCGGTGCGCCCCTGGCAGCACATCCTCGACGCGCTGCGAGGATACTTCGTGTTGGCGCAGCGGCTGTGGCACGAGCCTGCGGCGTTTTCGGAGGCTTGGAACTTCGGGCCGCCGGCATCGCACGAGCGGCCGGTGCGCTGGGTCGCAGACGAAGCGTCCAGGCTATTCGAGCGCGGCGCCCGCTGGCGCACGGACGAAACGCGGCATCCGGCAGAAGCGAGCGCGTTGCGGCTCGACAGCAGTAAGGCCCTTCGGCGGCTCGAGTGGACGGCGCATCTCGACCTGACCCAAGCGATTGAGTGGACCGTGAACTGGTACCGCGCTTACTACGATGGTGCGAGCGCACGCGCGCTGGTCGAGGCGGACCTCGAGCGCTACGGGGCGCTCGTGCCCGCATGACTCGTCACACGTGCCGGCTTTGCGGTGCGCCGCTGACGGAGCCGTTCCTCGACTTGGGCAGCTCGCCGCTGTCCAACGCACTCGTCGATGCAGAACACCTCGCCAGGCCGGATCCGGTGTATCCCCTGCGCGTCTACGTCTGCGAGAGCTGCTGGCTGGTACAACTGCCGGAGGTCGAGTCGCCGGCGCGCATTTTCGGCGACTACCCGTACTTCTCGTCGTATTCGTCGACCTGGCTCGACCACGTGCGCGGGTTCGCGGGCGCGATGCGCGAGCGCTTCGGGCTGGGACCGCAGTCACTGGTGATCGAGGCTGCCAGCAACGACGGGCATCTGCTGGCGCAGTTCCAACAGGCGGGCATCAAGGTGCTCGGCATCGAGCCGGCCCGAAACGTGGCGCGGGCAGCGCGCGCGCGCGGTGTGCCCACCCTCAGCGAGTTCGTCGGCGTTGAATCGGCGCGCCGGCTGGTCGCACAGGAGTACCGTGCCGATCTGCTCGTCGCGAACAACGTGCTCGCGCACGTGCCCGATCTGCACGACTTCGCCACGGGACTGGCGACGCTGCTCAAACCGACGGGTGTGCTGACGCTGGAGTTTCCGCACGTCTTGCGATTGCTCGAGCGCGTCGAGTTCGACACCATCTATCACGAGCATTTCTCCTACTTCTCGTTGGGGACGGCTCTGCGCGCGCTCGAGCGTGCCGGTTTGCAGGTCTTCGACGTCGAGGAACTGCCGACGCACGGTGGATCGCTGCGCGTCTACGCCTCCCACGCCGGACGCGCGCGCGCTGCCAATGCGATCGCAGAGCTGGAGGAGACAGAGACGCGGGCCGGCCTGCGCCGGCGCGAGACATACGACGATTTTGCTCGCCGCGTCGACCGCGCGAAGAAGAAGCTGATCGAGTTCCTGCGCTCCGCGCACGATGATGGCGCGCTGGTCGCGGGCTACGGCGCGCCGGCCAAGGCGACGACGCTGCTCAACACGTGTGGCATCGGAACGGACCTGCTGCCGTTCACGGTGGATCGCAGTCCGCACAAGCAAGGCAGGTATGTCCCCGGCGTGCGCACGCCGATCTTCCCGCCGGAAAAGATTTTCGAAGAGCGGCCGGCCTACGTGCTCATCCTACCCTGGAACATCGCAGAAGAAGTGCGAGAGCAGATGGCAGGCATCAGCGAGTGGGGAGGGCGCTTCGTCGTGCCCGTTCCTGCGCTCGAGGTGGTCGCATGAGCGGCGGCCCGTCTGATCCGAAGGCGATCGAGGTGATGAACGCCGACGCACAGTTGCGCGCGGCCGCGGACGAGTTCGTCCTGCGCGGCTGCCGCCACCGCTACCCGTACAACTTCGCCTGGCTGGGCGTGCCGGTGATCCAGTTTCCGCAAGATATGATCGCGTTGCAGGAGGTGGTGTTCCGCAGCCGCCCCGACGTGATCGTGGAGACCGGCGTGGCGCATGGCGGCGGCACGATCTTCTTGGCCTCGATGCTCGAACTGCTCGGCGGCGATGGCCGCGTGGTCGCGATCGACGTCGACATCCGCCCCCACAACCGCGAGGTCATCGAATCGCATCGCATGGCCGGGCGCATCGCGCTCGTCGAAGGCTCGTCGACGGATGCTGCCGTCGTGCAGCGCGTGCACGCGCTGGCGCGCGGAAAGCGCGCGCTGGTCGTGCTGGATTCCGATCACACGCACGACCACGTGCTGGCCGAGCTGCGCGCATATGAAAGGCTCGTCATGGAGGGCGGCTATCTCGTCGTCCTCGACACGATCGTCGATCGCATGTCGCAGGCGGAGATCGGCGAACGGCCGTGGGGCAAGGGCAACAGCCCGATGAGCGCCGTGCGCGAATTCCTGCGCGAGAACAAGCGCTTCGACATCGATCGCGAGCTTGAAGACACGCTCTTGATCACGGTCGCGCCCGAAGGGTACTTGCGCTGCATCGAAGACCCGTGAACCGCGCCGCGTGAGCATGACCATTACGACCGTGATTCCAACGTACCGCCGGCCTGCGCTGCTGCGCCGTGCGATCGAAAGCGTGCTCGCGCAATCCTATCAAGACGTGCAGGTGCGGGTCTACGATAACGCCTCAGGCGACACGACGACGCGCGAGGTGGCGGATATCGCCGCGCGCGACGCGCGCGTGACGCTCGTGCGGCGTGCCGAGAATATCGGCGCGGCGGAGAACTTCATCCGGGCGTTCGACGACGTGAGCACGCCGCTGTGCTCGTTCCTATCAGACGACGACTACGTCCTGCCCGGATTCTTCGCGCGGGCGGTCAGTGCGCTCGATGAGAATCCCGGCGCTGGATTCTTCGCAGGGTCGACGCTCGAGCACGACGTCGAAGGCGGCGTACGGTTCGCTCCGCTGCTCTCGTGGCCGCGCGAAGGCCGCTACGAGCCGAGCGAATCGGTGCTGCGGATGCTCGGCAACAAGCATCCGACGTGGACCGGCGTCGTGTTCAGGACCCAAGCCCTGCGTGCCGCGGGCGGCTTCGATCGTGCAGCTGCAGCTGTACTCGATGTCGACATCGAGCTGCGCGTCGCCGCCCGGGCGCCGATCGTCGTGTCATTTGCGCCGTGCGCGGTCTACACGACGCACGCGGATTCGGTGTTGGCAAATCAGACGGCGGCGGTCGCCGCGGGCTACGAACGCGTCCTCGAGAATATCGACGCCGTGCCCACGCTATCCCCAGAGGTGAAGCGCCGCTTCGACGCTCGCTGGCGCCGCCAGCTGCGGCTCAAGCTCGTGGAAATCGCGGTGAAGTCGCAGGTGCGGGGCGATGCCGCTGCTGCTCAGGAGGCCGCCCGCGAGCTGTGCGATCGATACGGTTCTCGCTGGCTCGGCGGCGCACTCGCAGCGTTGCTCGGGACCTGCGCGCGTCTTCCGGCGGCGCAGTCGCTGTTGCGCCGGTTTGAGGCTCGCCGCGTCGAAGCGCGCGCGGCGCACGCGCGCGACCAAGTCGCCATATCCGAGGAGCGGCGCAGACCCGCCTAGTTGCCGATTTTGAACACCACGGGTATGGCGGTCACGAGGCTTGAGTAGTCGTCGGTCCAAACCCGGAAATTGGTCGGCGGGCATTTGCGCCAGCGGTGGTCTTGCGTGATCGCGCCGAGGTCGGCATCGCTTCGCGCCAGGACGATCCAGTCCGACGTCGACTTCCCCCTGCGCAGGTCGTCGATGGTGAGCACCTGCTCGAAATTGAGGTAACAAGTCATGCCGAGGCTCTGCGAGATGGACCCGAGGACGCGCTGCAATGCGAACCATCTATTCGAAACGTGAAAAGCGAGGATACCATGGTCGGTCAGTTTGGCCGTGTAGAGCTGGACTGCTTCGCGCGTAATGAGATGCACGGGGACATAGTCCGAGCTGTACGCATCGAGCAGCAAAAGGTCGTACGACGCGTCAGGCGCCTGCTCGAGCGAAAGGCGGGCATCTCCAAGCACCGTTGGAACGTCCTGCGCGCAGCCGGAGACATACTTGAACAGACTCTGGTCGCGCGCGATGCGATCCACGATCGGATCGATCTCGTAGATGGTCCAACGCTGTTCGGGCGTCCGATAGCAGAGCTCCGACCCGGCGCCCAAGCCGATAACGCCGATCGAAGCATGCGCCAACTCAGGTGCGCGGAGCGCGAACATCTGGCCGAGCGGTCCGCTGTGCGTGTAATAGGAGAGCGGCACCCGCTGGTGCGCCGGCCGCATGTCCTCGAGGCCATGCAGCGTGGTGCCGTGATAGAAGAGATGGAATGGTCCCCTGCTGAGCACGGTGTGCTGTCCGAAGAAATTGCGCGCTACGTATAATGTGTTTTCAGTCGTCGCGTCAAGGAGAATGCCGCACGCCACCATCGCCCCGACGCTGACGGCGAAGGCGAGCGGCCGGCGAAATGCGACGAGCGCGATGAGCGCGGCGACGGAGAAGGTGATGAGCGAGATGATCGCCACGTTTGGCATCTCGGGATGAAACCTGAACGAGATGAACAGCGCGAGTGCGGCGCCGAGCCCTAGCGGCAAGTACCAGTCCTGCACTCGGGAAGGCGTGTTGTCTTTCGGCGGCTCGCGCAAGAAGAACGCCGCGAGGACGAGGACCAACTGATACTCGAGCAACGTCCTGAAGATCAAGGGCGCGATGATCGCCGAGAATAGGCCGCCGGCGGCGCCGCCCGCCGCAAGCCAGAGGTAGAACTCGGGCAGGTGCGCTTTCGGAGGCCGGTCGGCCGCCAAGAGGCTGTGGCACGTCAAACTGATGAGGAAGAACGCGGTCAGATGGATGAAGATCATCAGCGGCACGCTGAGGCTGACGCCCGCCGCCAAGATGACGACGAGCGGCAGCACGAACCACGGTCCAAACCGGCGCAAGCGCGCCAGCCGAGCTTCAAGACCGGCCGAGAACGCGAGGATGAGCGTGATGAGGTACAGCGCGAGCGGCGCGACCCAGATGAGCGGAATCGGCGCGATGACAGTCGAGATGTAGGTCGTGGCGCTCAACATGAGGCTTGCGGGGATGAAGGCGAGGACCAACCACCGCATCTTGCGTCGAAGCTGGATCGGCTCGTCAGCCGGCGCCGATTCGGCGTCTTGGGCGGCGGGTAGCGTCGCAGACCGGAAGAAGACTGCTGCGCACGCGAACACCAGCAAGAGCAGCACCGCGTATCCGACCGTCCAGATCGAACCTTGTTCGCGGATGCCAAGCAGCGGCTCGAGCGCGAATGGGTAGCAGAGCAAGCCGAGCAAACTGCCCGCGTTGCTTGCGGCGTAGAGGAAGTATGGGTCGTGCGCACGCTCGTGCGTCGTCGCACCGAACCATGCCTGCAAGAGAGGACTTGTGGCGGTCAAGGCGAGCAGCGGAACGCCGAGCGACAGCGTCAAGGTGACGAGCACCCACAAGATCGCGCCGTTGTTCAGGGGCGCTGGAGAGAATGCGTGGATGCGCAGCGGCAAGAACGCCAGGACGACGAGCACGAGAGCCAAGTGCACGATGAGCTGAACGCGCGGAGTCGCCCAGCGCCGCAGGAGAAACACGTAGTAGTAGCCGGCCAGCAAGATGAGCTGGTAGAAAACGACACACGTATTCCAGACCGCGGGGGCTCCCCCCAGATGCGGGAGGAGCACCTTCGCGAACATCGGCTCTACTAAAAACAGAAGCGCCGCGCTGATGAACAGCGCGGTCGCGAAAAGGCCGGTCAGCCATCGCTCCGAGGTCAGTTCGCCATCCTCCGTCCATCCAAGTCGAATGGGTGTCCTACCTTGTCATCGGCGAACTCGAGGCGCTCGCGCACGTTGCGGCGCCGGCTGGGAAGCCGCGGCGCCGCTTGGCGAGCGGGTTGCCCCCAACGCCCGCTGTGACGGCGTTTCGGCATGGCCCTGGTCCGGCGGTAGCGAAGCGCACCTGCCCTGCCGATAAACCATGGAAGGGGCGGACCAGGCCCCCATGGTTGGCTATGGGCCTGGTATGAAGTGGTGAAGGTGCGATGGCTGCCAATGTAAGCGATCTCCTAGGGCTTCGGATGGATGAGCTGATGCGCGTGACGATCGAGCGCGGCGCATCAGACCTGCACATGTCGGTCGGCCTTCCGCCGACCTTGCGGATCGACGGCCGCCTTGCGCCGACGGAGTTCCCGAAGCTCTCGCCCGAAGACACGAAGCGGCTCGTCTACAGCATACTGACCGACGCGCAAAAGGAGCGCTTCGAGAAGAACCTCGAGCTGGATTTCTCGCACGGCCTCAAAGGCTTTGGGCGCTTCCGCGTCAACGCGTTCAAGCAGCGCGGCGTCATCGGCGCCGCGTTCCGCGCGATTCCGTCGACCGTGCCGCCGCTCTCGACGCTGAACCTGCCCACCGTGATGTCGGACTTGACGATGCGGCCGCAAGGCTTGATCTTGGTGACTGGGCCGACGGGCTCGGGGAAGTCGACGGCGTTGGCGTCGATGCTCGACGTCATCAACTCGAGCATGGCGCGCCACATCATCACGATGGAAGACCCTATCGAGTACCTGCACTTCCATAAGATGTCGATCGTCAACCAGCGCGAAGTCGGGCAAGACACGCATTCGTTCCCCAACGCCCTGCGCGCCGCGCTGCGCGAAGATCCGGACGTCGTGCGGGTCGGCGAAATGCGCGACATGGAGACCATCGCGGTGACGCTGACCATCGCCGAGACGGGCCACCTCGTCTTCGCGACCTTGCACACCTCGGACGCCGCGCAGACGATGGACCGCGTCATCGACGTGTTCCCGGCACACCAGCAGCAGCAGATCCGCGTCCAACTCGCGTCGGTCATCGAAGCGGTGGTGTGCTTGCGGCTGCTCCCGCACGCGTCGGGCGTCGGACGCGTGCCGGCCGCGGAAGTCATGATCG
>JAFAHD010000083.1 GCA_019237415.1 Vulcanimicrobiota bacterium | reverse complement strand
GCCGCCGTCGGTACGGACATGGACATGTTCATCTTCGGGTTTTTCTTCAATCTCGACGACAAGATGCAGTTCGTGCCCGAGCTGGCAACGGTCGTGCCTTCGTACCAGAACGGCGGCATCAGCAAAGACGGGCTGACGATCACGTACCACCTGCGCCACGGCGTCAGGTGGCACGACGGCGTGCCGTTCAGTGCGCGCGACGTGATCTTCACCGTGCACGCGATCCTCAACCCGGCGAACAACCTCGAGTCGCGCAATGGTTGGGACCGCATCGCTTCGGTCGATGCGTCCGACCCATACACGGTTCGCTTTCATCTCAAGAAGATCTACGCACCCGCGCTCACCACGTATTTCTGCGAAAGCGGACTGTACCCGGTGCTGCCGGCGCATCTGCTCGAGCAATACGCAGATCTCAACCACGTGCCGTTCAACACGGATCCGATCGGCACGGGGCCGTTCAAGTTCGTCAAATGGGTGCACGGCGACCGGGTCGAGCTGGCAGCCAATCCCGATTACTGGCGCGGGCCGCCCAAGCTCAACCGCATCATCTACAAGATCATCCCGAGCGATACGACGATCCTCACCCAATTGCGCACGCACGAGATCGACGCGTGGTTCCGCGCGCCGGTCGGGTTGTATCCACAGCTGCAGGGTTTGACGAAGACCGGCTACCGCGTGTCGCTCGCGAAGTCGCTCGTGTTCTCGCACGTCGACCTCAACCAGAAGAATCCGATCTTCCAAGACCTGCGCGTGCGCCAGGCGCTCGCGCACGCGATCGATCGCCAACGGATCGTGCACGACGTGACGTACGACGTCCATATCGCCGCATACGCGGACCAGCCGTCGTTTTCGTGGGCGTACGAGCCCGACGTCGTGCACTACGACTACGACCCAGCGAAAGCCGCGCAACTGCTCGACGCGGCCGGTTGGAAGATGGGGCCAGACGGCTTCCGCGAGAAGAACGGCCAGCGCCTCGCGTTCAACATCTCGGCGGCCGCCGGCGGAAAGACCGGCGAGGCCGTCGAGGTGATCCTTCAGGAAGATTTCCGGCGCGTCGGCATCGATGCGTCCATCAAGAACTACCCGACCGCGCTGTATTTCGACAGCTACGCGAACGGCGGCATCCTGCAGGCCGGCAAGTACGACGCCGGATTGTACTCCTGGGTAGCCGGCGTCGACCCGGAGCACGAGGCCCTGTACACGAGCTACAACATCCCACCTGCAGGCGAGAACGACTTGTGGTGGCGGGATCCGGTCATCGACGCCGCGGAAAAAGATGCGCTGACGAGCTATGATCACGCGTCGCGCAAGAAGTATTATTCGATCGTGCAAAAGGAGATCGCCTCGCAGGCCGTCACGCTGATCCTGTACTTCCAGCGCCAGATCTTCGTGACGACGGACGGGTTTGAGAACTTCAAGCCGGCGCCGGCGACGACCAGCAACTGGAACACCTGGGAATGGGAGATGAAATGACGCGAATGTTTTCGGTGCGTGCGATGAGCGTGGCGGCTGCGTTTGCGATCGCCGCGTTCGGGCTGTTCGGATGCACAAAAGTATCGCAGAGCACGTCGACGCCGCAGGGCGGCGGTGCGATCCCGGGCGTGCTGCGCTACGCTGATATCGCCGAGCCCGATTCGCTCAACCCGCTGCTGAGCACGCAAGTCGTCACCGCCGACGTCGAGTATCTCGCATACACATTTTTCTTCAATTACGACGACAAGCAGAACTTCGTCCCCGAGGTGGCGCTTCAAGTGCCCACCCAAGCCAACGGCGGCATCTCAAAAGACGGCAAGACGATCACCTATCATCTGCGCCATGGGATCAAGTGGCAAGACGGCGAGCCGCTCACTGCGAAGGATGTCGCGTTCACGTTTCGTGCGATCATGAATCCGGCGAACAACGTCCAAGTGCGCACCGGATACGATCAGATCGCATCGGTCGACGCGCCTGACGACTACACGGTGGTCGTGCACATGAAGCGCGTCTTCTCGCCGATCATCTCCTACTTCATGTGCCAGCAAGGGCAAGAACCGGTGCTCCCTGCGCACCTGCTCGCCAAGTACCCGAACATCAACCAGATCCCGTTCAACTCGATGCCGGTCGGATCGGGGCCATTCAAGGTGACGGAATGGCAGCACGGCGACCACATCACGCTGGTGGCCAATCCCGACTATTGGCGCGGTCCGCCCAAGCTGCAGAAGATCGTCTTTCGCTTCGTCGCGAGCACGTCGACGATCCAGGTGCTGCTCCAAAGCCACGAGATCGACGCGTGGTTCCGGGCGAACCCGGACCAGTATCCGCAGTTGGTCAAGATCCCGGGCTATAAGGCGCTCGTCTCAGATCAAAACATCTTCAGTCACATCGATTTCAACTACAAGGATCCGATCCTGTCTGATCTGCGCGTGCGAAAAGCCGTCGAGTACGCACTTGACCGCAAGACGATGGCGCACGATCTCACCTACGACGTGTACACGCCGGCGACGAGCGACATCGCCCCCTACAATTGGGCCTATCCGCACGACCTGCCGTACTACGACAACAATCCGGCGGCCGCGCGCGCCTTGCTCGACGAGGCCGGCTGGACGGTCGGCCCAAATGGGATTCGGCAGAAGAACGGTCAGAAGCTCGAGCTTCAGTTCTCGTATGTGAGCGGCAACGTGCTCGGTGCGAAGATCGGATCGGTCGCGCAAGCGCGACTACACGACGTCGGCATCGAGTTGATGCAAAAGGTCTATCCGGCGACGCTGTACTTCGCCGCCGCGCAGGGCGGCGGCATCCTCAACTCGGGTAAGTTCCAGCTCGGGTATTTCGGGTGGGTCGGCGGCATCGACCCGGACAATTCCTCGCTGTACGACTGCGACCAGTTTCCTCCCGCGGGGCAGAACAATCTGTTCTGGTGCGACGAGAAGCTCAACGCGGCCGAACAGGATGCGCTCGGCACATTCGATCAGGCGCGCCGCATCCAAGATTACTCGATCATCGAACACGAGCTCATCGAACAAGTGCCGACGATCTTCATCTTCCACGACCGGCGCATCGACGTCATCAGCGACTCGTTCCACGGCTACGTGCCGTCGCCGGCGTCGTCGTCGTTTTGGAACTCCTACGACTGGTCGGTGCAGTAGCGGCTACGAGGCCGGCGCGATGATGCGCGCTCCCAAGCGCACGAGTTCGACATGCGCTTCTTGCGCGTGTGTGAGCTCGCCGTCGACGTGCATCGCGACGACGCGCTCGAAGGACACGTCGAGCACCGCCGTTCGAAACTCAGTTACCGTTGCTTCGTCCGCGTGCGTGCCGGCACGAATGCGTTGCATGAGCGCAAACCGGCGCGCGAGCCCGTGCGGATCGCGGATCGCATAACAGTCGAAGACGCCGTCGTCTAGTTGCGCACGCGGCGCGCCATGGAATCCGCCGCCATACCAGCCGCCGTTGCCGACGGTGAACATCGCGAGGTCTTCGACGCGCAGTTCGAGATCAGCGGTGCGCACCGTAGCCGCGACGGGCTTCACCATGAGGAGGCCACGGAGCGCCGCAAGATAATAGGAGAATCCCCTCGCCGCGACGCGCTCGCGGATGCGTGCCGCCATGACCGCCACTTCGGCGTCGAGGCCCATGCCCACGCTGTTGAGGAAACGCCGACCGTTCACCGTACCAAAGTCGATCGCTGCATCGAGGCCCGAACGAAGCACATCGATCGCCTCGCTCGTCGTCTTGATCCCAAGCGTTTGCGCGAGATCGTTGCCAGAACCGCACGGCACCACGGCAAGCGTCACCGAGTCCGGCGATGCGAGCGCATCGAACGCGAGGGAGACCGTGCCATCTCCGCCGATGCAGACGAGCAGCGCGCGCGAAGCGGTCGAAGCCGCAGCGTCTCCGTTGGCGGCGCGAAGGGCATCGTTGAGCTGCTGTTTGAACGCCACGCCGACGTCCGCATCGATGACCGCCGACGGCGGTGTGTCCAGCGCGTGCGTGACAGTCGCGACCAGCCGGTGTGCATCACCCAACCCGGCCAAGCGATTTGCGACGATGATATACGGTCGCCCCGGCACGGGTAGCCGCGTTCAATGGGCTATCCGGCTTGTCCCGCGAAAAGACATGGAGGAAGCGTGAGCAACTTCCTCCTGAACTCTCTGACTGCGCGGTCGCGGATTTCGTTACAATGCCGCCGAACCAGTGATTCGCACCCCATGATGACGTTAGGCCGCCTCGCCGGCATCGAAATCCGCGCGCACTACTCCACGCTGCTCGTCTTCGGCGCCCTGACGAGCATCCTCGCATACGGATATTTGCCCGTCGTCACACCTGCCGCCGGATCGCTCGAGCGCCTCGCTGTCGCGATCATCGTCTCAGGCCTGCTGGTCGGCTCCATCCTCGCTCACGAGATGGGGCACGCGTTTGTTGCGCGCAGTCGCGGACTTATCGTCAGCGGCATCACGCTGTATCTCTTCGGCGGACTGGCGCACGTCGGCGGCGTTCGCAGCGAGCCGGCCGACGACATCGCCATCGGACTCGCCGGCCCGGGCGTGAGCGCGCTGCTTGCGAGCGGGTTCTTCGTCGCCGCCGGTGCGGTGATGCCCGCAAACGCGCAAGCGGGCGAGCTGCTCGGCAACCTCGGGTTCGCCAACGCGTTGTTGTTCATCGTCAACGCTATTCCCGGATATCCGATGGACGGCGGCATGGTATTGCGCGGCATCTTGTGGCGCGCGACCGGCAATGTCGTGGCGGCGACGCGGCGCGCCGCGACCGCGGGCAAAGCATTCGCGTATCTGATCGCGGCGGCCGGTGTGTGGCTTCTCTTAAAGGGCGACAGCGTGATCGAGGGCATGTGGGTCGTCCTTATCGGCTGGCTGCTCGCCGGGTTGGCCGAGAGCGCGTATCGCGCCATCATCACGCGCACCGCGATGGAAGGCCTCACCGTCAAGGATCTGTGCGCGCGCGATGTCCCCACGCTGCAGACATCTGATTCGGTCGCAACGGCATCGGCGTTGCTGCGCTCCGGCGCCTCGTCGCGCGTCATCGCGGTGATGTTCGGCGAGCGTTTGGCCGGTTTGGTCGCCGACGTCGACGTCGCCCGCGTGCCACCCGCCGACGCCGAGAGCATGCCCATCGCCTCGGTGATGATGCGCACTGGCGGGCAGCCCACCGTCGATGCGGATTGCGATGCGCTCGTCCTCATTCAGGCCGTGCCGATGAGCCCGTTGCGCTGCGTCATCGTCGTCGATGAACGCGGCGATTACATCGGCCTCGTGCGCCACGAAGATATGAATCGCTACGTCGAGATGATCGAGACGCTCGGCAATTCCAGCAGCTTGAGCCCGCGCTCGCTGCGCCGTCTCAAACCCACGCGCCGCGACGCCGGCGAGGCGCTGCAGTCCGAAGCGAACTACTCGGGCGATTGACGGGCGCTCCGCCTCGTAGCCCTTCGGTCGACGACCGGGCGCGCGCCGTGCTGGCCGGCGGCGTCGATTCGCCGGTGCGCGCAGGCGCGGCGGTAGGCGCCATGCCGCCGGCGATCGCACACGCGAGCGGCAGCCGGATCGTCGATGTCGACGGTAACGAGTACATCGATTATCTGTGCGCCTACGGTCCGGTGCTGCTCCGTCACGGGCATCCCGGCGTCGCCGCCGCGGTGCGCGACGCTGCGATGCGCGGCACCGTGCTCGGCGCGACGCACCCCGAAGAGATACGGCTCGCCGAACGCATTCGTGCGCTGATGCTGGGAATGGAGCGGCTGCGCTTCGTGAACACCGGCACCGAGGCGTGCCTAAGCGCACTGCGGGTCGCGCGCGCGTTCACCGGCCGCGAGCGGGTCGTGCGGCTGCGCGGCCACTACCACGGCCATAGCGACGAGATGATCTTTTCGGCGGGCGCGTCGTCGAACTCGCAGCCGTCGCTCGCGTGCGGGGTGACGCGCGCCGCGGCCAGCTGCGTCGTCATTCTTCCTTATAATGAGGTGCGTGCGCTCGAAGCCGCGCTGCGCGACGAACGGGTCGCGGCGGTGATCCTCGAGCCGATTGCAGCGAACATGGGATTGGTGTTGCCCGACGACGGCTATCTCGGCGCGGTGCGCGCCGCGTGCGACCGGACGGGCAGCCTGCTGATATTCGACGAGGTGATCACGGGGTTCCGCGTCGCGCGTGGCGGTGCGCAGGCGCACTACGGCGTGCGGCCCGACCTGACGTGCATCGGCAAGACGCTCGGCGGCGGACTGCCGATCGCGGCGTTTGGCGGGCGCGAGGACGTCATGGCGGAGCTGGCGCCGCAGGGCGGCGTGTTCCAGGGCGGCACGTTTGCGGGCAACCCAGTCTGCGTCGCGGCTGCGCACGCATTCCTCGACGCGCTCGACGCCGATCCCGATCTGCATGCGCGGCTCGACGCTCGCGCGCGCCGCCTAGCTGACGGGGCGCGCGCGGCGCTGGCGGATGCTGGCTTACATTTCCCCGTGGTGCAGCTTGCGTCCATCGTGGACTTCGCGTTTCGGCAGGGCGCGGCGCCGCGCGACTACGTCGAAGCTGCGCAGGCCGACGGCGACGCCTACGCGCGCTACTACTGGAACATGCTCGAACGCGGCATCTTCTTGCCGCCATCGAAGATGGAAGTCATGTTCCTCACCGCCGCGCACACAGACGAAGACGTCGACCGCACGGTCGACGCCATGAGGGAATCGCTCGCATCGATCAACGGTTGAGAATCGCTTTGATCGCCTGATCCATCTCGTCTCCCCGCATCTCGCCGGTGAAGACCGCGCGGACGACGCCGCTCGAATCGACGAACACCGACGTCGGAATGCCGTTGATGCCGTACGCATCATAGGCCTTGTGCCCTCCGACGACCACCGGAAACGTGAGCCCACGTCCGTCAGCAAAGGCGCGAGCATCGTCGGATGTTTCGAAGAGGTCGACCCCGACGACGACGAGGCCCCGTCCAGCATTTGCCGCGTACTCGCGCTCGATCGCCGGCATCTCCGCTTGGCACGGCGGGCACCACGTCTCGTAGAAGTTCAACCAGACCGGCCTGCCGCGCAATACGGCAAGACGCGAAGGTTGGCCGTCGAGATTTCGCACGGGAGCATCCGGCATCGGATCCCCGACGCTCACGTGTCCACCGCAGCCGGAAAGCAAGCCGGCCGCGACAACCACCAGCAGCGATCGAACAGCACCAATGAAAACGACGCGACGATGATACACGAATATCGCCATTCCTTTATCATTGTACCACTGGCAGCGGCAGAATGTTTCTCACACCGCAACGGCTGTGCCGCGCAGTCTGGCTAGCACCATGACCACCCGGATAGCGGGACCGTCAGCTATTTCTTGGAAAGGGCGCGCAATTTGAAGCGCTGGATCTTTCCGGTGGCCGTCTTGGGCAGTTCGTCCAAGAAGTGCAGTTCACGCGGGTACTTGAACTGCGCGAGGCGCTCCTTGACGAAGCCCTGCAATTCGCTGGCGAGCGCGTCGGACGCCGCTTGCCCGCGGCGCAGCACGACGTAGGCGACCGGCTTCACCAGATCGTGCTCGTCGGGCACGCCGACGACGCCCGCTTCGAGTACTGCGGGATGTTCGATGAGCGTGCTCTCGACTTCGACCGGCGACACCCACTGCCCGCCGACCTTGAGCATGTCGTCGCTGCGCCCCGCGAACCAGTAGTAGCCGTCCTCGTCCACGCAATACGTGTCGCCGGTGTCGAGCCAGTCCCCCAAGAACGTCGCCTTAGTCTTTTCGTGGCGGTTCCAATATCCAGCGGCGATGCTGTCGCCCGCTATCTGCAGCCGTCCGGTCTGACCCAGCGGCACCTGGTGCCCGTCGCTGTCGACGATGCGCGCTTCGTAGCCCGGCACGATTTGCCCGGACGAGCCGGGCCGGATCGCGCCGGGCCGGTTGGAGATGAACATGTGCGCTGCTTCGGTCGAGCCGATGCCGTCGATGATGTCAAAACCGTACTGCGCCTTCCAGCGGCGATAGATATCGGCGGGCAGCGCTTCGCCGGCCGAAACGCCGAAGCGCACGGACGACAGATCGAAACGCTTGGCGCCGTCGGGCATGTCGAGCATCGCCGCGTAGGCAGTGGGCACCGCGAAGAAGATCGTCGGTTTGCTCTGTGCGGCCAATTCGAGCACGACGTCGGGCACCGGTCGTCCGGGATACAGAATCGTCGTCGCACCGACCCCGAACGGGAAGTACAGCGCGTTGCCCAAGCCGTATGCGAAGAACAGTTTGGCGACTGAATACGTGCGGTCGTTCTCGTCGATGCCCAAGATGTGTCTGCCGAAGTGGTCGCAGCAGAACGTCATGTCGTGATGCAGATGGATGGTGCCCTTGGGAAAGCCGGTCGTGCCCGAGCTGTACAGCCAAAACGCGGCGTCGTCTTTGCTGGTCTCGAACGCAGTGAACTCCGGCGACGAGGCGGCGAGCGCTTGCTTTAGATCGACCGTCGCGATCGTCGAAGCGGACGGCATGCCGCGGCCGGTGTCGTCGACGACTGCGATCACCTGCAGATGGTGCAGCTCGGGGAGGATCGGTTCGATCGACGGCCACAGCGACGTCGACACGACAAGCATGCGCGCGCGGCTGTCCTCGAGCATGTAGCGGTAGTCGTGCGGTTTGAGCAGCGTGTTGGTCGGCACGGCGACCGCGCCGAGCTTCATCGCGCCGAAGAAGCAATGGATGAAGTCCGGGCAGTCGGGCAGCAGGATGGTGACGCGCTGCTCGAGCGTCGCGCCGAGCGACGCGAGCGCGTTGGCGCAGCGGTTGACGCCTCCCAGGACGTCGCCGTAGGTCAGCCGCTGATCGCCGAATTCGACGGCGACCTTGCGTGCGCGCCCGCGTTCGACGTTGCGATCGACGAAATGCAGCGCCGCATTGAAACGCTCGGGCACATCGGCGACGGCGGCCATAGAGGTCGGTACCTTCGTCGGCGCGTACTATCCGCCATTCATCCTGGTCCGCAAGAAAGGGGCAAGCACGATGCGTAGCTCCATCCGGGCGCTCTTCGCATTTTTTGTGGCGGCGTTCTTCGCGTTTGGCTCGCTTCCCGCGATCGCCGCAAGCGGCGACGCGACGGTTGGCGCCGTCTTCGACATCAGCGGCGCCGCCGGTTCGTACGGCGACGGCCAGAAAAACGGACTTCAGCTTGGCGAAGACTACGTGAACAAAAACGGCCGCGTGCACCTGAGCTTTGACATCGAAGACGCGGCGACGCAGAAGGCGCAGGCCGTCAACTTGTTCCAAACGTTCACCACCGGCGGCAAAGTCGTCGCGATCGTCGGCCCGACGCTGTCAAGCGAGGCGTTCGCCACCGATCCGATCGCGGTTTCCGCGGGCATGCCGGTGCTTGGCATCTCGAACACGGCCAATGGCGTCACGGCGCTCGGGCCGTGCGTCTTCCGCAATTCATTGACCGAAGCGGCGGTCGTGCCGCACGCGCTCAAGGCGGTCATCGATCGATACCACGTCAACACCGCCGCCATCATCTACGGCAACGACGACGCGTTCACCAAGACCGATTACGACGTCGCAAAAGCGGCGCTCGACGCGGACCACATCAAGATCGTGTCCACGCAGACGTTTTCGAAGGGCGACGTCGACTTTCAGGCACAGCTGACCAGCATCAAGGCGGCCAACCCCGACCTGCTCTTCGTCGGTGCGCTCGCCGTCGAGGCCGGGCACATCGTCGCCGATGCCCACACGCTCGGGATCAAGTCGCACGTCGTCGGCGGTAACGGACTGAACTCGCCGCAAGTGTATAGCCTGTCTGGTGGCGCGGCAGATGGCGTGGTCGTCGGCGCGGCATGGGCGATCGGCGCGCAGAACCCCGGCAACATCGATTTCGTCGAGAAGTACCGCGTCCGGTTCTTGAAAGATCCCGACCAGTTCGCCGCGCAAGCGTTCGCGGCCGCGCAGATCATGGAGAACGTGTTGACCGCGGCCAAGTCGCTCACGCCCAAAGACGTGTGCGACTCCATGAAGTCGATGAAGCCGGTGAACACAGTGCTCGGCGCGTTCTCGTTCACGTCCAATCGAGACGCATCGGGCGACGGCGTCGTGTTGGTGGTCAAGAACGGCAGATTCATCGGCTTCTGACGCGCAGATGCGTGCGTGCCTGTGAGCAGGTCATTGAAAGCCGAGGCCTCTGAGCGCGCGAGACCGCGCGAAGGAGCCGCGGAGGTTCAACTCTTCCGAATCCGCGAGCGCGCCGAGGCGCAAATGACCTGCTCACGGCAGGCTATGCTCCGGTCGTCGTGTTAGCCCAACAACTCGTCAACGGGCTGTTCATCGGCAGCGTGTACGCGCTGTTCGCGCTCGGTTACACGCTGATCTTCGGCGTGCTCGACATCCTCAATCTCGCGCACGCGTCGATCTTCATGCTGGGCGCCTTCACGACGCTCGTGCTCGTGCTCAAGGGCGTGCCGCTGCTGCTCGCGATCCTCGGCGGGGCGCTCGCGGGCGGTCTTCTCGGGGTCCTGCTCGATCGCGTCGCGTTTTGGCCGCTGCGCCGCCGCCAAGCAGGCCCGCTCGCGCCGCTTATCTCGAGCATTGCGGTTGGCATGATCTACGTCGGCACAGCCAACGGCATCTTCGGGCCCGACGTGCGGCACTTCCCGTTCGACGTCGTACGAACGCCGACGTATACGATCGGACCCGTGACGTTCACACTCGCGCAGCTGACGATCTTCATCGCGAGCTTGGCGCTGATGGCTGGCTTGCAACTGCTGTTGCGGCGCACGCGCCTCGGCGCAGCCATTCGGGCGGTTGCCGAGAACCCGCGCGCGGCGCAGCTCGTCGGCATCGACCTCGAGTCCGTCTATGCGCAGACGTTCTTCATCGCGTCTGCGCTTGGAGCAGTCGCCGGTATCCTGTTCGCGCTGACCTTCAACGCGGTCAGCTCGGTCATGGGCTCGGCCGTCGAGCTCAAAGGCTTGGCCGTGATCGTGCTCGGCGGTATGGGTTCGATTCCAGGCTCGCTCCTTGGCGGCTTGCTCATCGGTTTGTCGGAAGATCTGTCGGTCGCCTATCTGAGCTCCGGCTATCGCGACGCGATCGTGTTCGCCATCTTGTTCTTGATGCTCATCATCCGGCCGACCGGTCTGCTCGGCAAGCGCGGCCTGCGCACGGCGTAGAACTCGATGCACGCGCTCACGGCGTTCTACAGCGCACACTCGGCGCTCATCAATCAGATCGGCGTCAATGCACTGCTCGCGCTATCGATCTGGGTGACGCTCGCGTGCGGGCAGCTCTCGCTCGGCAATATGGGATTCATGGCCATCACCGCCTACGCGTCGGTGTTGCTCGTGCTGCGCGCGCACTGGCCGTTCTTCCCCGCCGTCCTTGCCGGTACAGGCCTCGCCGCGATCGCCGGACTGCTGCTCGGCTGGCCGGTGTTGCGGTTGCGCGGCGTCTTTCTCGCCATCGCCACGATCGGATTCGGCGAGATCGTGCGCATCTTCGCGGTCAATCTCTCTGTCACCGGAGGAGCGGAAGGCATCGCCGGGATCCCTCAACTCGCCAGCACGCCGATCATCTACAGCTCGCTGGCGCTTGCGGTGTTCTTGCTTTGGCGGCTGACCCGTTCGCGCGCCGGCCGCGCGTTCGCGGCAATCGCGCAGGACGAGGTCGCCGCGGCGGGACTCGGTATCGATCCCGCGGCGTACAAGCTGGCCGCCTTCGCGATCGGTGCGGCCATCGCAGGCTACGCCGGCGCGCTGTCCGCGTTCTCATCGTTCTTCATCAGTCCGACCGACTACAGCTTCGGCCGCGTCGTCGACATGCTCGCGTCGGCTGTCGTAGGCGGCATCGGTTCGGTCGGCGGCCCGGTGCTCGGTTCGATCCTGTTGACGCTGCTGCCCGAAACGCTGCGCTTCTTGCAGAACTATCGCGACGTCATCAACGGGCTCATCTTGCTGTTCGTGATCGTGTTCTTGCCGCAGGGCTTGTGGTCGCTGGTCGACCGGAGACGCGCGTCATGATCGCGCTCGCCGGCGTGACGAAAGACTACGGCGGCGTGCACGCGGTCAAGGATCTCTCGCTCGAACTGCCCGATCAGACGGTCCTTGGGCTGATCGGCCCCAATGGCGCTGGCAAAACGACGGTGCTCAACCTGATGACCGGATTGGCGACGCCGACCTCCGGTACGATCGCGCTCGACGAGCGGCGCATCGATCATCTGAAGCCGCATGCGATCGCCGCGCTCGGCATCGCACGCACGTATCAGACGTCGCGCCTGTTCCCGCAGATGTCCGCGCTCGAGAACGTCGTCGTCGGTATGCATCTGCATGCAGACGATTCGCTGCTCGGTCAGCTGACCGGGTGGCCGCCGACGCTGGCAAGGGCCCAGCGGTTGCGCACGCAAGCACGCGAGCTGCTCGGAGAGCTCGGACTATCCGAGCGCGCCGATGCCTTAGCGCGCAACCTCGCTCCCGGCGAGCAGCGCCGCGTTGAGATCGCACGCGCGATCGCCATGCAGCCGCGCGCACTGCTCTTGGACGAACCGGCCGCGGGCCTCAATCCGGTCGAGACCGACCGCTTGCGTGCCGAGATCCTCAAACTGGCGCGCGAGCGCAACATCAGCGTCTTGCTGATCGAACACGACATGTCGTTCGTCATGGCGGCCTGCGAACGCATCGCGGTGCTCAACTTCGGCGAGAAGATCGCAGAGGGGACGCCGGATCAGGTGCGCGCGGATCCGCGTGTGATCGAAGCCTACTTGGGCGTCGAGGGAGTGGCATGAACGCTATCCCCGCCGGTGTCACGTTGCTTGACGTGCGAGGATTACATGCCGGCTATGGGCGGAGCGATGTGCTGCACGGCATCGACGTGCGCATCGAGCAAGGACGGATCGCGTCGATCATCGGCGCCAACGGCGCCGGCAAGACGACCACGTTGCTCGCGATATCGGGCTTGCTGCCGGTGCGCGCGGGCTCTATCGAGTTCTCGGGTGCGCGCATCGACGGCCGGACTGCGCACGCCATCGTCTCATCCGGCGTCACCCAAGTGCCCGAAGGCAGGCTCATACTCTCGCAGATGAGCGTGCGCGAGAACCTCGAGCTCGGCGCGTGGACGCGCCACGGACGCGCCGCCGTCGACGACGACATCGAGGCGATGTTCGCGCGCTTTCCGATCTTGCGCGAACGTGCCGCACTCGCGGCCGGTTCGCTGTCAGGCGGCGAACAACAGATGCTGGCGATCGCGCGCGGACTCATGGCGCGGCCGAAATTGCTGCTCTTGGACGAACCGTCGCTCGGCCTGGCGCCCAAGCTGGTCGCGCAGATCTTCGGCATCATCGAGTCGCTGCGCGAAGAAGGCCAGTCGATCTTGCTGGTCGAGCAGAACGCCCGCCAGGCATTGGCGATCAGCGACTACGCGTACGTGATGGAGCGCGGCAGCGTCGTCAGAGAAGGGCCGGCTGGTGAGGTCGCGCGCGACCCCGCCGTCATCTCCGCATACCTCGGCTGAGCGCTTCGATCTCCTTGCGTCGAAAGCAGCCGATTTGGTGGTCGTTGACCATGCCCACCGCCTGCATGAACGCATAGGAGATCGTGGAGCCGACGAACGTGAAACCCGCCTCCTTGAGCGCCTTGCTCATCGCATCCGAGTCTGCCGTCCGATCCGGTGCCGGCACGCCGCGCTTCCGGCTGTGCTCGATCGGCTTTCCGCCCACGAAGCTCCAGAGATAACGGCTGAGCGATCCATGCTCGCGTTGGATCGCCAGCGCGGCCTTGGCATTGGCGATCGCAGATTTGATCTTGAGACGGTTTCGCACGATGCCGGCATCCGCCAACAGCCGTCTGACCTTCGCGGCATCGAAGCGTGCTACTTTGGGAATATCGAAGTTGTCGAACGCGCGCCGATATGCCGCGCGCTTGCGCAGGATCGTCGACCAACTCAGGCCCGCTTGCGCACCCTCGAGGATCAGCAGCTCGAAAAGATGCCGGTCGCGGTGCGACGGCACGCCCCACTCGCGATCGTGGTAGCGCTGCTCTGGGAGATCGTGCTCGGCCCACGAGCAGCGTCGTTTTTCGGGCATGGGAACCACTGCTCGGTTGCAAGCGGCGGGTCCTGCGCCCGGCAGATCATGCAGGCGCCTGGCAGGTACCTGCGGCCGGTAGGACGAACGCCCGAGAGATCATGACCACCTTGACCAAGTCCCGGCGCGCACACGAGCCCGCGCTCGACGACATCCGCCGGATCTTCGGCCTGAGCGAAGCAGAGCTGGGCGACCTCTTCGCGGTTCGCCGCCAATCGATCGACGATTGGCGCCGGCGCGGCGTGCCCGTGGCGCGCCGCGCGACGCTCGAGCAGATCGCCGGCCTTGCCCGCGCGCTCGAGCGCGAGCTCATCCCGACGCACATACCCGAAGTGGTGCGCACGCGCGATGCGTGGCTCGGGAACAAGAACATTTTGGAGACCATCGAGAGCAGCGGCGTCGAGAAGGTCTACGGGTATCTGCATCGCCTGTTCTCGTACAGCGGATCGTAGATGGCGCGCGCATTCATCGGCGCGCGCCGGTCCGGCGCGTACTATCGCGTCTGCAAGCCCGAATGGCATGACTGTTCGGACACGGCCTACGCGAAGGCGAACGGCGCGCGTTGGAATCCGCGCGGCCGGTTCGGCGCGCTGTACCTGTGCGCGACGATAGAAGTCGCGGCGGCCAACGCGCGCAACCAGCACACAGGCAGGGCGATCGGGCTGTTCTCGCTGCGGCCCGAACGCCGGCCGCAGCTGCAGCGTTTTGACGTATCGCTCGTGCGGTACGCTGATATCGTCAGTGCGGAAGGGGTCGCGGCGGCTGGCCTTCCGGCCGATTATCCATATGATGTCGGTTGGCAGCGCTGCCAGCCGATCGGCGCAGCGGTGTATGACGTCGGCATGCCCGGCATCGCATGCCGCTCGGCCGCCGAATGCACGAAGACGAGTTGGCTCGGGGAAGAATTGGCCGTCTTCGATTCGGCGGCGCGTCCGAAGGCCGCCGGGCGCCGTCGCGCGTTCGCCGATTGGTATCCCGACCTCATACCCGTGACGCACGAGGCATCGCAGACCATTCCCAGAAAAACTCGGTAGTCTAAAGGTCATGAAAACCACGCCAAAAGTGGCCGTCGTCGACGACGAGCGGCACGTCCGGGAGATGCTCGAGCTAGGGTTGGCGCGCGAAGGCTACGCGGTGCGTTCGGCCTCGGATGGTGCGCAGGCGCTCGATTTAGTCGGTCAATGGGAGCCGGACATCATCATCTTGGATGTCATGCTTCCCAAGATCGACGGCTTCACGCTGTTGCCGATGCTGCGCAAGAAGACCGAGGCGCCCATCATCATGCTCACCGCCAAAGGCGACGTGCCCGACAAGGTCGTGGCGCTCGACCGCGGCGCGGACGACTACCTCGCCAAACCGTTCGCTTTCGAGGAGCTGCTTGCGCGCCTGAGCGCCGCGTTGCGCCGCCCGAAGCTGGTGACCGGCACCGAATTGCGCTATGACGATCTCGTCGTGAACGTGGAGACGCACGAAGTGACGAGGGCGGGTCGGCGGATCGGGCTCACGCCGCGCGAATTCGATCTGTTGGTCGCGCTGATCCGAGTGCCGCGGCGCGTGCTCACCAAGGAACAGCTGCTCGAACAGGTGTGGGGCCATGACTTCGAAGGCGAAGTGGGCATCGTCGAGACGTACATCTCGTATCTGCGCGCGAAGATCGACGGCGGCGCGGCGCGCCGCCTGATCCACACCGTGCGCGGAGTCGGTTACGCGCTGCGAGAAGACGACTTGCCGTGAGAACGCTCGCGTCGCGCCTTACCGCCTGGTACGCGCTCGTCTTCGTCGGGCTGCTCGGGTTTGTGATCGTGGTCTCGTCGATCACGCTCATGCGCATGCTCGACCACGAGACGCATATCATGCTGATGGCGCCGGCGGCGGACGTCCGCGTGCTCGGCACTGCGCTCGGCTCGAGCGAGACCGCGTTGCGCTTGCTTGCGCCCGCGATCGCGAACGATATCGAAAGCCTCGGTCTGCGCGGCGCGGTGTTCGACAATGAGGGGCATTTCTTGGCAGGCGATCCCGACCAAGCGGAAGCCGGCGCGGAATACGCCGGCGTCAAGCAAGGGGTGATGTCGCCCGACCGCGGGCCGCTGCACTTCCAGCCCTATCCGGGCGGCTACATCACGCTCAAGCCGACATTCGATTTCTTCCTTTTCAACCTTGGGCCATATTGGCTCACCGTCGCCATCGTGCTCATCATATCGCTGATCGTCGCCTCGCTCGCAGGCCGCGTGCTCGCCACGCAGGCGCTGTCGCCCATCAAAGAAGTCACCACCGCGCTCGAGAGCCTCGCGCGCGGCGATTTTTCGCGCCGCGCGGTCGTGCCAGGCGCGCCGAGCGAATTGGCGGCGTTGGCGACGGCATATAACTCTGCGGTCGAGCAGGTCGGCGCCGCATTCGAAGAACGCCGCAAGCAGGAAGAGAGCATGCGCCAGTTCTCGTCCGACGCAGGGCACGAATTGCGCACGCCGCTGACCGTGATCTCCGGCTACGTCTCCGTGTTGCGCCGCGGTGCGATCTCCGAGACGCGTGTCGCCAACGACATCTTGAGCACGATCGCGGACGAATGCGAGCGCATGCGCCGGCTCATCGACAAGCTGCTGGCGCTGCAGCGTTTGGATAGCCAAGCGCCGTCCGCGCTCGAGACCGTGGACGCATCGCGCGTCGCGCGCGATGCCGCTGAAGCCTCGCGCACGCTGCTCAACGGCGCCGGCCTGCGCCTCGACGCCCCGGACAGCCTGCAGGTGCAGGCGCATGCCGACGAGTTGCGCGACGCCGTTCGCAACCTTATCGAAAACGCCGCCAAGCACGCGCCGGGCGCCGACGTCGTCGTCTCAGCCCAGCGCGACGACGGGCGCGCGTTGATCGCCGTGACCGACAACGGTCCGGGCATGGCTGCGGACGAGAAAGCGCACGCCTTCGAACGTTTTTATCGTGGCGAGCAGCGCGGCGGCGTCATGGGCTCCGGACTCGGCTTGGCGATCGTGAAGAAAGCCATGGAGCGCATGGGCGGCGACGCCGAGCTGTGGAGCGAGCCCGGCAAAGGCACGAAGGTCACCTTAAGCCTGCCGCTCGCGGAGTGACGAACTTCTAGCGCGCGCGTTTTTCGCGGCGGATCAGCGGAAGGACATCGGCGGACGCAGGCGTGCTCACGGCCTCGAGCGCCTGCACGACCATTGGGTCGTACTTGTCCGGCGTCATGGTGCGGATCTCGTCGAGCGCTTCATCGTGCGACATGCCGGCGCCCAGCGGCCGCGGCGTGGTCAAGTCGACGTACTTGGTCGCAAGGCCGACGATTCGTGCGGGCATGCCGATGGCGTCGGCGCGCAAACCGTGCGGGTACCCAGAACCGTCCAGCAATTCGCAATGCTGCTCGACGATCTCCGCCACTTGGGCGTAGTCGCGCCACCGCGCGACCAAACGCGTGCCGACCTCCACGTGCCGCGGCGTCCGTTGGCCCGGCATGGCGAGCATGCCGACGTCGTGCAGCAGCGCGCCGCGCCGCAACGTCTCGAGCTCGGTCGATGCGTAGCCAAGCGTTTGGCCCATCGACGTCGCCACCTGCGCGGTCCGGCGCGAACGTCCGCTGTCAATGCCGTCGCGGTAGTCGACCGCGAATGCCAGCGCCTCGATGAGGTCGCCATTGATGCGGTCGAGCTTGCCGATCTTGTCGAAGAAGTCGACGTTCTCGCGCTCGAGCGCGGTCAAGTAGCGTTCGGATCGCGCGCGCAAGGCCGAATACGAGATGCGCACGACGATTAGCGGCACGACGAAATAACCAAGCGCGCGCCAGTCGCCAACCGTGATATCGCGCGCGAGCAAGTACCCGAGCGCAGTCAGCGCGCCGAATGCGGCCAGCGCCCAACCGGCGATCCCATCGCCGGCCAGTGCGAGCGAGGGCGGGCCTATGCTGCGCATGCACGCGGCCGGCGCCAAGACCTCGGCTCCGAACGCGGTCACCGCGTAGAACGCCGCGGCGAGCGGCGTCGCAACGCCGAAGGCGCTCGCGAGCGTCGCGACGACGCCGCCCAACATCGGTCCGAAAACCGACCCGGCCAGGATGAACGCGCCGTCGGCGCTGGAGAGCGCACGAGAGGAGAGCAGCCGAGCGCCGCCGCGGGCAAAACCGACGAGCACCGCGGCAGGCGTGCCGTAGAGCGCGAATGCGGCGACGACGATCGTCAGCGAAGGGCTGATGACGCGGCCGCCGGCGCGCAGGATGTCACCGGCGAAAAGTTCGAGCACGACCGCGCATGCGACAAGCGCGGCAAGGGCGACGGGTGCGTGCCACGCCGCCAAGACTGCCCAGACGAGGCCCGTCACCGCCAGGGCGGCAACGGCGCGTGCGCCAGCTTCCGGCGGCAATTCGAGCGACCAGAAACTCACGCGGGGCTCCGCGAAGGGCCCGCGAACTACCGCGAAGTGCGGACGGCGCGATCGGCTCACAGACATAGGACCTCTCAAGCACGCTGCCTGTTACCAGCCATAACTAATGCGCCATCGGCCCTCGTTCTCTTGGGGAAGGAGCCAACTGTGAGTCGGATGACAGCGCCAGGGTCAGCGAGGACACACATGACGAGCACGATCTCGAAGAGCGGCCTTGCCGCGCTGGCTGCCGCGCTCAGTTTGGTCGTGTCGGCCGGAGCGGCGGCGCGGGCCGCGAACTCGCCGACGGTCGTCACGCTGAGTCTCGATCGATATCAAACCGTCACGCACCTTGACGCAGGCGATTCGGTCGGCGTCGCACCGGCAGTCGTGCACGTGCATGTCGGGGATGCCGTTGTCTTCGTGAACGCGGATCCGGTCGCGCATCATACAGCGACGGGCTTGCCGTCGGCACGCTTTAGCGAACCGCGTTGGACTCAAGCCGCGCTGACGCAAAGCGGCAGCATCGGCGGTCAAGCGTGGAGCACCGGCGATCTTGCGCCGGGCGCGCATTCTGCGCCGATGACGGCCTCGGCTGCGGGCACGTTCCTGTATGGCTGCTTCTTTCATTATTCTGCCGGAATGCGTGGGGAGATAGTCGTCGAACCTTAAGCGGGCGAACGGTCGAGCGCCCCTCGGCCGCGCGAGAAGGAGCGACGAGTGGAATTCCGCGAGCCGATCGAGCAGCTCATCCGCGATCCGCGCGAGTTCACGCGCGACGTGAAATTCCCCAAGTCCGACGAACTGCGCATCTACGACACCTCGCTGCGCGACGGCGAGCAGATGTGCGGCATCGCCTACACGCCCGAGACCAAGTACGAGATGTGCCGGCGGCTGTCCGACATCGGCGTGCACATCATGGACGTCGGTTTCCCCGCTGTGTCGCTCGACGAGCGCCGCTCGCTCCAACTCATCATGGATGGCAAGCGCAAGGGCGAGATCCGCGCCGATCTCGACGTCGTCGTCATGTGCCGCAGCACGAGCAAGGACATCGACGCGACCTTAAGCGCGCTCGAGGAGATCGGCGTCGCGCCGAGCGCGGTGACGTTCTTCGTGTTCACCTCGGGCAGCGATCTGCACATGAAATACAAGATCGGCAAGTCGCTGTTGGCGCGCGAAAGCAAGCCCGAGTCGGAGTGGCTCGACCAACCGCTGTCGTTTTATCGCGCCGCCAACATCCGCATGCAATGCGATGCCATCCGCTACGCTCGCCAGCACGGCGTCGAACGGGTCGAATTCGGGGGCGAGGATGGCAGCCGCGGCGATGTCGACTATTTCATCGAGCTGTTCAAAGCGGGGCTGGAGGCCGGCGCGACGCGGCCGTCCTGGCCGGACACCGTCGGTTGCCTCACGCCGGAGGCGACGCGCTGGTTTTCGACGCGCATCGTCGAGGCGATGCCCAAGGACGTCACGCTGCTCAACCATTTCCACAACGATTACGGGTTGGGCACGATCAACTGCATCACGTCGCTGGCGTGCGGCTTCAAGGCGTTCACCGTCACCGCGAACGGGTACGGCGAACGGGCCGGCAACGTGCCGCTGCACCAAGTGGTCACCGCGCTCAAAGTGCTCTACGGCGTCGACATCCCCGGCTTCAAGTACAACAAGCTATGGGAGCTCGCGCGTTTCATGGAGTCGGTCTCTGGGTATCCAATCCAAGCGCATGAGCCGATCATCGGAGCCAACGTGTTCGCACATGAATCGGGCATCCACACCCACGCGATGCTGATCGACCGTCGCATGTACGAAGCCGTTCCCGCCGAGCTCGTCGGCGGGCATATGCATTTCATCTACGGCAAGCACAGCGGCTTGTCGGTGGTCGAAGCCGCGCTCAAGAAGAACGAGGCGAAGCTGGCCAAGGCAGGCGTGACCGTCGATGCGGCGCTGGCCAAGCGCGTGCTGGATGAGGTGAAACGCGTGCGCGAAGAGCGCGCGTTGACCGGGCGCACGTACGACACGATCAACCAATACTATGCGGGCATCAACGGCCTCGGGCTGAGCGAGGGCGACGTGCTCGAAATCGCCGAAGGTCTGGGTCGGCCGCTGAGCGCAAAGACATAACTCCCGAGGGGCAACGCACGACTCCCACGGGCGGGAAAGACAGGACATCATCGATGAAGGACCACGCCGACAACGCACACGTCACCGCAGAATGGATCCGCAGGCCGCTGCCCGATCTTGGCGGCATCGCACCCTCCGACGCAACCGCCGACCCCGAGGCGCGACGCAAACTCGACGACCTTCTGATCGAGCTTGCCGGCCATCATGTCCGGCTTGCGAATCTTGGACTTCCGTCGGTCGATCCGGCCGACATCCGCAAGGCGCTCGGCATCGAGGCGCACGTCGCGACCGCGCCACGCGCGCCGGCGCGCGTCGTGCGGCCCGGACCGATCAAGCGCAATCAGTTGCTCGATGAGCTGGGCACGGCGCTCACCGGCGGCGACGTCGACAGCGTTGCATATTTCAACACGAAGTCGAACGCCGTCGAACATTTCATGCATAATCTGGGCGACCAGGAGAATGCGCGCATCGCCGAGGCCGACGCCAACGCGGATATGAAGAAGATCATGCCGGTGACGACCGAGGTGCGCTACGGGATCATGTCCGACTTCATCGGCTTGGTCGAAGACATCAATGTCGCCGGCCGGCTGCGTTCGGCGATCTCCGGCAAGGGTGCGTTCCGGCGCTTCCGTGAGGCGGTCGATGAGGATGACACGCTGCGCCGCCGCTGGCTCGGCTATCGCACCAAGCGCCACTATCATCTCGCGCTCGATTGGCTGCATGCGAACGACTTCAAGCCCGAAGGATTGGTCGGATCGGACTACGATTGGGAACCGGCGCCTGAGGGGTCGCACCCGGCGCATACCCAGCACGCGAAACCCAAGGCCGCCGAAGCGAAGCTGTCTGAAACGAAGGCCTCTGAAACGAAGGAACCCGAAGAGCCAGTCGCCGCCGATGCCGAGGGGGACGCGTCCGACGCGTCCGCTGATACCGAAGCAGAGCACGCGTCGCAGCCCGACGCCGAAGTCAGCGCGTAGGATAATCGCCAAAAGACACGCGTAGGCGCGGGCCAAGCTGTGGCCCGCGCCTCTATCGGTTCATGGTGCCGGGTGCGCCTTATCCTTGGGGGACCGCACGAGCGTCACCCGGCTACTAGACAGACTGGGCACCCCCCAGATTTGTTACAAGGCCGGCTGAGGGAAGATGCTATTCGACCGAACCTCCGAGCGTCATGAGCGCGCGGAACGCCCGAAAAACCGTGAGAAAGTCGTCGTGTGCGTAGCGGATGTAGCGCCCGCCGATGCGCTCGGTCCCCGGCAGCAACGCCGCCATATCGGCCTTTGCGGTCGACGTGAAACGGATATCGAGCGTGATCGGGCTTTCGAAGCGGTAGGGCTGGGCGCCGCGCACTTTTGACTCTGCGAGCGCGCGCTTGATGCCGGCGCCTATCACCGCACGGGCCTCGCGCGGAGACAGCGAATCGGCAGCGTAACGTCCGATCGCGCGCTTGACCTCCACCGCCTCGATCCACGGCAGGAACGAGCGCGCGTCCTGGCACGCGGATTGATCCCCCGAGATGAACACGACGGGCACGCCGAAGGCGCCGGCGACCGCTGCGTTGATGCGCGCCTCGCTGCACGGCTGGCCGTTGATGTGCACCTCGTAGATATCTCCGCCCGTGTAGGTGTGGTCGAGCACCGCGTCTTGGGTGCCGATTCCGGCGTGGTACCCGATATACGCCGCCGCAGCGAACGATGGGTCGATCCCCTGATTCATCGAAAGCGGTTTTGGGCTTCCGCGGATGAGTCGTATGCTGGGCGGGAGCTGCTCGTGGATGATGTTTCGCATGTTCCAGTGCGAGTCGTTGACGACGATCTCTTTCGCGCCCGCGGAAAGCGCAGCTTCGCACGCCGCGTTGACTTCTGCGGTCATCAGCTCGCACGAGCGCGCGTACTCCGGCTGGCCGACCGGATTGGTCTGTTCGACGGACGTGATGCCGGCGACGCCCTCCATATCAGCCGAGATGTAGAGCTTCATGCGGCGCACCTTTAGACACCGTAGGAGCGCGTTCTTTTGAACGCGCAAGAGGGAGCCTCAGCGCAAGCGCGAAGGGGAAGGCCCCGTAGTGTCATTCGCATTGGCCGTGCGCGAAGCGCCGGCGCCGCTGCCGTCGACGGCAGATCTGCAACTGCTTTTCGCGCGGCTCAACCTCGAGCACTTCAAAGGCGCGCTGCGTGCACACCGCATCGAATACAACCCGCGGTTGAGCACGGTCAGCGGCCGCATCACCTACCGTCCGGCGCTCATCGAGCTCTCGTCGCTGCTGCTCGAGCGCAACCCCGATCACGTCGAAGACACCCTGCTGCACGAGATGGTGCACGCCTGGCTGCATCAATCGGGCTTGCCCAGCGGGCACGGCCCGGAGTTCAAGACCAAGATGCGCGAAGTGGGTCTGCGCAGCATCTACCACGACCTGCCGGTCGCGCGCCGGCGCAGCCGCCGCCGCTACGTGCTCGAATGCCCGCGCTGCAGGATCAGCATCATGCGCAAATGCCGGCCAGGCGGGCGCGTGTCGTGCGCGCGCTGCTCGCCGCACGGCTTCGACCGGCGCGTCGAGATGCACGTGCGCGAGATCGTGCGCTAGGGCCGATGCCCGTCTACGTCGTCGGCATCACGGGCGCCAGCGGCAGTATCCTAGGCGTGCGCGCACTCGAGGCCCTGTCACGCCTCCCGGACACGACGACGCACCTCATCATCAGCGAGGAGGCCAAACGCACGCTCGCCCTCGAGACCGACATGAAGCCCGCTGACGTGGAGAAGTTGGCCGGCGTGGTACACGACGTGCGCAACCTCGCGGCGGCGGTGTCGAGCGGATCATTTCGCACGGACGGCATGCTCGTGATCCCGTGCTCGATGCGCAGCGCAGCCGCGATCGCCTATTCCATGAACGACAACTTGCTCGTGCGCGCCGCAGACGTCTGCTTGAAGGAGCGCCGCCGGCTCGTGCTGTCCGTGCGCGAAACGCCGCTCCACATCGGACATCTTCGCATCATGGAGCGCCTGGCCGAGCTTGGCGCGGTCATCGCGCCGCCGATCGCAGGCTTCTACCACCGGCCGAAGACCGTCGACGACATCATCGATCATGCGGTCGGTAAGGCCTTGGATGCGCTGGGCGTGCCCAACGAGCTGTTCAAGCGCTGGCGTGGCGCTTGAACGTGCAAGCTCAGTGCTTGAGCGTCGAGTTGTAGATGAGATAGAGCGCCGTGAAGGCGATCGCAGCAGAAAACCAGCGCATGAGCGGGCCCGGGCGCATGCGCGACGCGAGCGATGCGCCGAGCTGTGCGCCGCCAATGGCCCCAAGGCCGAGGAGCAACGCCTGGAGCCACAGGATATCGCCGTAGTACGCGTGCGACGCCGAGCCGAACACCGCGGTGACGAAGATGATGAGCTGCGAGGTCGCCACCGCGACGTGCGTCGGAAAACCGAAGAGATAGACCATCGCCGGCACCTGGACGGTGCCTCCCCCGATGCCGAACATGCTGGCCAGGAATCCCGTCGCTGCAGACACCGCCACTGCCGCCCATGGATGATAGTGATAGCGGTGGTGAACGCCCATCGCATCGACGAAATCGCGAGTGGTATGGTTCTCAGGCGTATCCGCAGCCGTTGCCCGCACGTTCGGGATTTCCGGTTCTTCGTCGCGAGTGAGAAACGCCCGAACGGATACGGCGATGAGCAGCAATCCGAACAGCACGGTGAACACGCGATGCGGCACGTGCTGATCGACATACGCTCCGAGCAGCGCGCCGGGGATGCCGGCCGCAGAGAAGATCAATCCGCTCTTGATGTCGACCCGCTTCTGACGAAGGTATGAGAGCGTCGAAGACACGCCGTTGAGGAGCACGGCCACCAGCGACGTGCCGGCGGCTTGACGCGCGGGCACCCCGAGGAACAGCAGCAGCGGCACGATGAGAAAACCGCCGCCGACGCCGACCATGCTGCCGTACGTGCCGACGAAGAAGCCGAACGCGATGAATCCGACTACTTCATACCAGGGCATGAGATTTCGTCCGGCGTGCCAAACGCCCGAGCGTGTTCATCAGGCGACCCTTGCAGGCGTAGGGCGACCCGTCCTGCGCATGCGAAAGCGCACCGCGCGCCGTGCGAGTCGCTGGCATTACGTGTATCTCGCTCGCGCTTCCGACGGCTCGTACTATTGCGGCTACGCGCTCGATCCCGTCGCGCGAGTCGCGATGCATAACGCGGGCAAAGGCTCGAAGGCTTTGCGCGGGCGCGTCCCCGTGCGACTGGCGTTCACACGGCGGTTCACGGACAAGGGCGCTGCGCTGCGCTTCGAGCGCGAACTCAAGCGCCGCACACGAGAAGAGAAAGCGACGTTATCGCGCGGTTGGTTCGCGAGACGCTGAACGCCCCTTTCGTGCGAGATCGGCATCCGCAACGGATGCCAGATACTCGAAGTTCTCCCACAGGCTTGGGCCGTACAATTTGCGCTGCTCGCGCGCCAACGGTGCGAGCGCCTGCCAATGCGCCCTGATGAAGAGCCCCATGAAGTCGAGCAGCACGTCGGAGTCAACTAGCCCGTTCTTGACGAGCGTGCCGATGCGCTCGAAATGCCGGAGGATGTAGACTTCTTTGTGCACCGTGTAGTCCGGAGTGCGCGAGAGCGCGTCGGCATGGAAGCGTTCGTCCTTCATCCGCTCGGGGAACTCGGTGTGTACGAAGCGCGCTGCGTCCGCGATCGACTCGGTCATGATCTCATCGAAGATCGCCAAGGTGCCGGTGAGCTGCGTGGCGCGCCGCAAATGGTCGATCTGCGCGCTCATCGCCTTTGACTGCTCGTTAAGCGCGCGCACCTGGCGTGCCGCGAAGATGACCGTCAACAAGATGACCAGCCCGGTGAAGGCGGTGCTGATCGCGGTTACGGCCTCCCAGTTCACCCCATCGCCGTGCCTATGCTAGACCCGGCTGATGTACTTGCGGTCGCGTGTGTCGATGCGGATCGTGTCGCCTGGGTTGATGAAGATCGGCACCTGCACGACCGCACCGGTCTCCAGGGTCGCCGGCTTCGTGATGTTGGTCGCCGTATCGCCGCGGAAGCCGGGATCGGTCTGCGTCACCTCGAGCTCGATGTGGTTGGGCAGCGATGCGCTGATGACTTTGCCGTCGTGGAACTGCACATCGATGGTCACGCCTTCCTTGAGCAGATCCGTGTTCTCGCCGAGCGCCTCTTTGCCGAGATGGATCTGCTCGTAGTTGGTCTTGTCCATGAAATGCCATTCGTCGCCGCTGTTGTAGAGGTACTGCATCTCGCGCGTGTCGATGATCGCCCGCGGCAACATCTCGCCGGCGCGAAACGTCTTCTCCAAGACGTTGCCGCGTATCAAGTTCTTGAGCCGCGTGCGCACGAAGGCCGAGCCTTTGCCGGGCTTGACGTGCTGGAAATCCACCACGGTCCAGATCTGGCCTTCGACGATCACCGAGACGCCGGTGCGAAAATCGTTGGTCGAAATCATGTAGCTCCTTGGGTCGCCTTTTGGCCGATGCGAGGTTCCGTGCCGGCGCGCAGGCGTACGATATTGGTCCGGTGCCGCCACAGCACGAGCGCGAGCACGATCGCTGCATACACGATGTATGGCCAAGGGGCGTGGAAGACATACAACGCGATCGGCGCGGACGCGGTCGCCAACATGGATGACAGCGACGCGTAGCGGCTGATCGAGGCGGTCGCGAGAAACACCACCGCCCACACGAGCGCGGCGTAGAACGACAGCACCACCAGTACGCCCAATCCGGTGGCGACGCCTTTGCCGCCTTTGAAGCCCAAGAAGATCGACCAATTGTGTCCGACGATTGTCGCAAGCCCGACCAGCGCGATGACTTCCGGGGTCGAGTGCGTGACGTAGACGGCGACCGCGGTCGGCACCATGCCTTTGAGGACGTCGCCGAGCAACGTGAGCACGCCGCCCCACGTGCCCATGGAGCGCAGCGCGTTGGCAGCGCCGATGTTGCCGCTGCCCACGTCGCGCGGATCGACGCCGTAGATGCTGCGCCCGACGATGACGCCGAACGGAATCGAGCCGATCAGATACGCGCCGATGATAAGGAGTCCGTCGATGATGTACGTGGCAGAGACGCCGACTGCCGCCAGATGCATCCTACGGCTGGTCCTCGCGAGCAGCGGCGATGATGACCTTGTCGCTCTCGGTCTTGTCTTGCTTCACGCGCGGCCGGAAGACCAATCGAATGGGCGTGCCGGCAAACCCGAACGCCGCGCGCAGTGAGTTCTCGATATGGCGCTGATACGAGAAGTGCACGAGTTCCGGATCGTTGACGAAGAAGACGAATTCCGGCGGCGCGACGCCGGCCTGCGTCACGTAGTGGCTCTTCAAGACGCGGCCGCGGAACGACGGCGGTGGATGCACGCGGAAGACGTCGCGCACCACTTGGTTGAGCTTCGCGGTGGGCACGCGCTTGCGGCGCTCGTCGAACGCGGCGGCGACCGTCGCCCACACCTTGTGCACGTTTTTCTTGGTGAGCGCGGAAGCGTAGAGGATCGGCGCGTATGGCGCGAACGCGAATTCCTTGCGCAGCGCCGTCTCCGTGTCGCGCCGGTCGATCAACGACGTATCGACAAGGTCCCACTTGTTCACGAGCAGGACCAGCGCTTTGCCCTCTTCGATCGCCAAGCCGGCGATGCGCCGGTCCTGGGAGCTGACGCCGACTGTCGCGTCGATGACGAGCAGCGCGACGTCGCAGCGGCCGATCGCCGCGACCGCGCGCAGACCCGAGTAGTAGTCGATCGTCGGCCCCGTCTTGACGCTCTTGCGCATGCCGGCCGTATCGATGATGATGTACGGCCGCCCGCCCGACTCGATCGCGGTATCGGTGGCGTCGCGCGTCGTGCCTGGTTCAGGCGAGACGATCGCGCGCTCGCTGCCCAACAGCGCGTTCACCAACGAGGACTTGCCGACATTGGGCTGCCCGACGATGGCCAGATGGATCGTGTTCGCGTCCGCCTCGCTCTCGGGCGCGGGCTCCGGCAGTTTCGCGACTATCGCATCGAGCACGTCGCCGCTCTGCAAGCCGTGGATCGCCGAAACGGCCAGCGGCACGTCGAAGCCGAGCGAGCAGAATTCGTAAATCGACGCCGATGTCTTCGGGGATTCCACCTTGTTCGCGACGAGCAGCACTTTGTCGCGGCGCGAACGCAGCAGTTCGGCCACGTCGATGTCGCCCGGCAGCACGCCGGTCTGCGCGTCGACGACGAACACGACGACATCGGCTTCGTTGATCGCCAGCTCGGCTTGCGCGCGCGTCTGCGCCGCGATGTCGTCGCGCGCACCGGTGTCGATGCCGCCGGTATCGACGAGCGTGAGCATGCGCCCCACCCATTCGACGGGAGCATACAAGCGGTCGCGCGTCACGCCGGGCGTTTCGTGCACGATCGCTTGGCGCACGCCGGCCAGGCGATTGAAAAGCGAGGACTTGCCCACGTTCGGACGTCCGACGAGGGCGACAATCGGTGCGGAAGACACGGCATAGGGGGCTTCGCCGCGGAAGTCGCATCTCCCGGTACAGGCACTCATGGCTTCATTCGTTGCGCTCGCATTGTTCCTCGCGGCAGCGACCACGCAATTGCCGTCGCACGGCGGTGCGTTTGTGACGACGTTGCCGCTCGGCGCCGACATATGGGTCGACGGCGCGTATGTCGGACGTACGCCGGCGTTCGTTGATCTGCTATCCGTTGGCAAGCACACGATCGTCGTCACGCGCACCGGATGGGAAGCGCAGAGCGCGACGATCGACGTCGCCGTCGGCCAAGTGGTGCAGGTCAGCCTCACGCTCGCGCACGCGGGCACGAGCGCGTCGCACGATTTGGGCGAGCTCGACGTGCGCGGCTCACCCGCGGGCGGAACCGTGCTCGTCGACGGCAAGAAGATCGGCGCCATTCCCGCGACCGCAAAGCTGCCGAGCGGTTACCATATCGTGACCGTCATCGGCAAGCCCGATGAGCGGTCGACGCGAGACGTGAACGTGTATCCCGACACGATCACCACGGTGTCGATCACCGCGGGCGAAGCCGGCGGTTCCGCGACCGACATCCTGGAGCCCGTGTCTTCCTACATCCCGGACCCGGCGGTGACCGTGTCGGGAAGTCAGATCACCATCAAATACCACAACAACGACCTGCGCTGCGCCGTCGGTTCGCGTGCATACACGCTCAACGGCAAAGAAGGCTTGTTGTCGATCGCGCCGGCGATGCTCTCGGGCAAGCTCTACCTACCACAATCGCTGCTCCAGCATCTCAGCGGGCGATGACTCGCAAGACACGCGAGGGGAGGGCTCGAACCCGAGGCTGATGCCTTCCGTCTATCTCCAGACATTTGGCTGTCAGATGAATGCGGCCGATTCCAACGGCCTCGCACACCAAGCCTGGTCGATGGGCTGCACGTTCGCGGCCCAGCCGGACGAAGCGGACATCATCATCGTCAACACGTGCGCGATCCGCGAGAAGGCGGAGCTGCGCGTGTACGGCCGCCTTGGGCAGCTCAAGGGCATCAAAGAGCGGCGCCCGCAGGCCAAGCTGCTCGTCGCAGGCTGCTTGGCGGAAAAAGATCGCGCGGTCATGCGCGCCAAAGCGCCGCACGTCGATGCGCTGCTCGGTCCGCGGGAATACCGGCGCTTCAAAGAACTGCTTGGCTCTTGGGGCGTGCCCACGGACGCACCGCCGCCGCAGACCGACTTCGTCATGCCGTCGCTCGAGGACGATCCCGGTCGCGACGGCGCGCATGAGTTCGCCCACCTGCGGGCACTGGTCAACATCACGCGCGGCTGCGAGAAGTTCTGCACGTACTGCATCGTGCCGTATACGCGCGGTCCACTCGAGAGCATCGACCCCGACGAGATCGAGTCGCAGGTGCGTCGCGAGATCCGCTGCGGCGCGAGAGAGATCACACTGCTCGGTCAAAACGTCAACTCGTACTACTGGGAAGAGCAGCGCCTTGACTTCGCGGACTTGCTGCTGCGCGTCGGCGCGATCGAGGGTCTCGAACGCCTCACGTTCTTGACGTCGCACCCGAAGGACTTTAACCCGCGCGTCGTCGACGCGCTCGCGCAGCTGCGGAACGTCGAGCCGCGCATGCACCTGCCGGTGCAATGCGGGAGCAACCGCGTGCTGCAGACGATGGCGCGCTTGTACACGATCGAAGAGTATCTCGACAAGATTGCCTACTTCCGCGAGCACTTGCCGCGATGGGCGCTCACCACCGATCTCATCGTGGGATATCCGACGGAGTCGGAAGCAGATTTCTTGGCTACGCTCGAGCTCGTGCAACGCGGCACGTTCGAGTACGCGTTCATCTTCGCGTATTCGCCGCGCACCGGCACTCCGGCGGCGACGATGGACGGGCAAGTGCCGCCGCAAGAGAAGATCCGCCGGTTGCAGGCGGTGAACGCGGCGCAGAACGACGTGACGCGGCGCTTCAACGAATCGTTCCTTGGCGAGTGCGTTCGCGTGCTCGCGCAAGGACCTTCCAAGAAAGATCCGTCGAAGATGGCCGGCAAGACCGGGCACAATACGACGGTCATCTACCCGCGCGACGACCGCACGAAATCCGCTCCGGTCGTGGACGTGATCGCAGAACAAGCATTTTCGTGGGGCTTGGCAGGCAGCGTCGCCGAGCCGGCATACGTGTAGCGGACCGTGCGCAAGCGCGCCGGCAGCGTCCGCGCACCTCACGAGGACCGCGCAGCGTCGGGCGATCAACGACCCGACGTCGTCGCAGCCGACGATGCGATCGGCTCTCCGCTCATCGCGCAATACCTCGAGCTCAAGGCGCTCTACCCACACGCACTGCTGCTCATGCGCGTGGGCGATTTTTACGAAGCGTATGGAGCCGACGCCGACGAGCTTGCGGCGTTGGTGCGCATCGTGCTCACATCGAAAGAAGCAGGCAAGGGCAAGCGCGTCGCGATGGCGGGCGTGCCGCATCATAACCTCGATCCCTATCTCGGACGGCTGATCCGGCAGCAGCGCGTCATCGCCATCGCCGAGCAGATGGAGCCACCGGTGCCAAACCGGCTGGTCCGCCGCGAGATCGTCCGCGTCATCACGCCCGGCACCGTGCTCGAAGACAACCTGCTGGCGTCCGAGCGCAACAACTATCTGTGCGTGGTGGCGGTCGCCGGCGGCCATACCGCCGTGGTCAGCGCGGATGTGTCCACCGGGGCGGCCTCGGTCGCGATCGCCGACAGCGACGACGAGCTTGCCGCGGAGCTGGATCGCGCTTCGCCGGCGGAGATCATCGCGGAAAACGATGAGGATGTCTCACGCCTGCGCGGATTTGTCGGGGACGGCTGCCGCATCGCGGTCTTCGAGCCTGAAGATAACGATACGCCCGAAAGTGGCAGCGCGAGCCCGCTGTCGCATTTCTCTGCCGACGAACGGCCCGCCGCGCGCGCGGCGCTCGCGCTGCTGCGTTCGTATCTCGATCATCTCCGGCTTGACGGAGCGGCAGTCGCGCGCCGCGCGCGGCCGCGCCTGGCGCGCACCGCGATGCTGATCGACCCGGGCACGCGCCGTCACCTGGACCTGCTCTCCGGTGCCGGCGAGAACTCGCGCGCCTCGCTGCTCAGCGTGCTCGCACGAACCAAGACGCCGATGGGCAGCCGCATGCTCGCGCATTGGCTATGCGCGCCGCTGGTCGACGCGCGCCGCATCGCGTTTCGCCACGACCGGGTCGAGACGCTCGTCGCGGCACCGTCATGGCGCCTATCGCTGCAGACGTGCCTCGCGCGCATCGGCGACATCGAGCGCATCGTGCAGAAGGTGGCGTCGCGGCGCGCCGGACCGCGCGATCTTGTCGCGCTGCGCGCATCGCTGCACGCGATCCGCGAGCTGCGGGCAGCGCTCGGCGATCCCGAAGATGTTGAGTTCGCGCAGCTGCGCCAAGCGCTCGAGAACGCGGGTGATGACGTCGTCGAGCTGCTCGAGCGCGCGCTGGAGGATGATCCGCCCGCGCTGCTCACCGATGGCGGGGCGATCCGCGCGTACCATTCGCCCGGACTGCGCGAGCTCATCGACCTCCGCACCCGCAGCCGCGATCATCTGCTGGGCCTGGAGGAGCGCACGCGAGTGCGCACCGGCATCAAATCGCTCAAGATCAAGTACACGCAGGCGTTCGGCTACTATTATGAAGTGACGCGGGCGAACTCCAGCGCGGTGCCGGTCGACTTCATCCGCCGCCAGACGCTGGTGAACGCAGAGCGTTTCACGGATGGCGACCTGCGGACGCTCGAGGCTGAGATCCTATCGGCGCGCTCGCGGCAGATCGCGCTCGAAAAGGAGCTGTTTGAAGCGCTGCTCGCGGCTGTCGACGCATCCCGCGAAGCGCTGCTTGCTGCTGCCGAGACGGTCGCGCAGATCGACGTGTACGCGTCGCTCGCGCAAGTCGCGGGCGAGCGCAACTACGTGCGGCCCCGCATGGTCCAAGGGAGTGAGCTGCACATCGAAGCCGGGCGCCATCCGATCGTCGAGGCGTACGGCGGCGTCGATTTCGTGCCCAACGACTGCACGCTGGACGAGACGCATCGCTTCCTTCTTATCACCGGACCCAACATGGGCGGCAAGTCCACATATTTGCGCCAGATCGCGCTGCTTGCGATCCTCGCGCAGATGGGTTCCTTCGTTCCCGCGAGCGACGCGCGCATGGGTATCATCGAACGGCTCTTCACGCGCATCGGAGCCGGCGACGATATCGCCGCTGGCCGCTCGACGTTCTACGTCGAGATGGCCGAGATGTCGCTCGTGCTGCGCGGCTGCACGCCGGCCAGTTTGCTGCTCATCGACGAAGTCGGCCGCGGCACGGGCACGACTGACGGTCTGGCGATCGCGCAAGCGGTCAGCGAGTATCTGCTCGGTTTGGATCCGGCCATGCCGATGGTGCTTTTTGCGACCCACTTCCACGAACTGGTGCGCCTGTCGGGCAGGTTCCCAGCGGTGCACAACCTCCACGTCGCGGTTGCCGACGAGGCCGGCGGGCCGGTCTTTTCGCACCGGCTGCTGCACGGCTCCAGCAGCCGCTCCTACGGCATCGCCGTGGCCAAGATGGCCGGGCTGCCTTCCGAAGTAGTGCAACGGGCCCAGCAAATTGCCGATGATATTGAGCAGAGGCCGGGGACTGCTCCGGCGCCCGTCCGGCGCCGCGCCGATCCCGGTCAGCCCGACGCCCAGCTGGCGC
>JAFAHD010000045.1 GCA_019237415.1 Vulcanimicrobiota bacterium | reverse complement strand
AAATGCGTTCACCGACCCAGCGAGGTCTTTCGCTTTTGGGATGGGCGGCTTGAAGTACAGGCTGAGGATCCGTCCGTTGCCGTCGAGCGTGATGTACGTCGGCACAGAACCCTGCTCGAACAATGTGCTGAAGTGATCGCCTTCGGGATCGACGTTGACGAAGGCGCCCAACTGGGCCTTGAGCTGATCGACGACGGCTTGCACTTGGGCCGCGGGCGCTTGCTGCAGCAGCGCCGGAGAGAACCAGTCGGGATCGACCTTGTCTGAGGTGAAAAGACGCGCGATCGCGGCCTGTGCTGTGACTGTGTCAGCAGCGGCAGGCAGCGCGATCGCGCATGCCAGCAGGACGAGTGCGACCGCGCGCTTCATCGCGCGCGGCTTTTAGCGCGCGATGCCCAGGTCCTTGTAGAACGCGTCGTAGTTCACGTCGCGACCGAGGAAGTTCTTGAGCAGCTGATCGGGCTCGATGCTGCCGCCCGGCTGCAAGATGTCCTGTCGATAGCGCGCGCCGACCGCCGGATTCTCGAGACCTCCCTTTTGGAACACGGTGAACATGTCTTGGGCGTACACGCGCGACCACAGATATCCGTAGTAGCCGGCATCGTACCCGCCCATGAGATGTCCGAAGCTCGCCTCGGGAATCGTGCCGGCGATCGCCGGTTGCGGCGTCAGCTTCTTCTTCAAGTCGAACCAGGTCGTCGTGGCATTGATGTCCGGACCCGAGCTGTGGATCTTCATGTCGTAGGACGCGTAGAACGCCTGGCCCGTCCACGTGACGCCGTCGCCGACGTGCTTGAGCGCGACCATCTTCGTGATGAGATCGTCGGGCAGCGGCTTGCCGGTGTCGACGTTGCTCGATACTTCCCTGAGGATCGACGGCTGCCACATGAAATTCTCGAGCATTTGCGACGGTGCTTCGACGAAATCCCCGCGCACTGCCGTGCCATAGTACGTCTCGTACGGCGCGATCGACAGCGTGCTGTGCATCAGATGGCCGAACTCGTGGAAGAACGTCACGACGTCGTCGTGGCTGAGCAGCGCCGGCTTGCCGGGCGCGCCGACCGGCCAGTTGCCGATGATCGAGGATATCGGCAGCTGATACGTGCCATCAGGCAACGCGCGGCCTGCGCGCAACGGGAAGTTCGCGAAGTGATCGTATTTGCCGGGCCGCGGGTACAGGTCGAGGAAAAACCATGCCACCGGTTTATTCGTGGCATTGTCACTGATGGAATACTCGAGCACGCCTGGCGCCCAACTGTCGGGCGGCGTTATCGGATGGAACGTGACGCCGAGCAGCTTTTGATAGATGCCCATCACGGCCGGCAGCACTTTGGTCACTGGGAAGTATTGGCGGATCTCCTCATTGTTGACCGCGTATTTCGTTTTGATGAGCTGATTCTCGTAGTACGGATAGTCCCAGGCCATCCACGCGCTCGAATCACCGGAACCCGCCTTCAGTTGTTTGAGCGATGCGATCTCGGCGTTCGCTTTCGGCAACAGCTTGGTGTCGATCTGCGCCAGGAACGCATTGACGCGCTCCGGCGTCTTGGCCATCTTGGCGTCGAGTTGATATGCGGCCCACGACGGGAACCCGAGCAGGTGCGCGAGCTGGTAACGGATCGCGACGGCCTGTTCGAGGCGCTTCACGTTCGCTGGTCCGCCGCGATTGAAATACGCCATATAGAAACGCTGGCGCGCCGCACCGCTGCGCTCTTCGCTGAGGAACTGCACATACGTGCTCTCGTTGACCGGCACGCGGAATCCGTCGCCTTCGGCTTTGAACGTCTTCACCATCGCCGGCGGCAGCGACGCCGCTTCTTCTTTGCTGAGCGAGATCGTCGTCGTATCTTCGGCAAGCGCACGGCCGAACGCGATCTCCAGGTCGTTGAGCTGGTTGAACAGCTTGGTCGTCTGCGCTCGCGTCTGCGGATCGAGACCGGCACCCGAACGACGGCCGCTCTCCATATAGAGCTGCGCGAGTTTGCGGTCGTTGACGTTGGTGGCGGTCGCTGCGCCGAGCTGCGCTAACGCATAGATGTACGGATCCGACGAGAGCTCGACGCCGAACTCGGACTGCTTTTCGTTGCAGTTCGTCGACGCTTCGCGCACGGCTTTGTCGACCGCGACCTGGGAAAGGATGCTCTGCGCGACCAGCGTGTCGTTGAGCGTCGCCATCGTGTTCTCGACGGCCTTGATGCCGTTGTCAAAGCCGGCCTGGTTGAGCGGCGTCGTCTCGATCTGTTTGAGACCGGCTTGCGCCGCCTTGATGGCCGCGTCGCACGTCGAGTTGATCTGATCCGGCGTCAGGTTCCAGTTCACGCCGGTGTCCGCCGGCAGCAGCGGGCCGTTCGCGGCTGGCGCGGGCGCTGCGGGAGCGGCCGCAGGTGCTGCGGGTGCGGTTGATGGCGCGCTCGAGGGAGCAGGCGCCGGCTGCGCTGCGCCTTGCAAGGGCAGCGCGCCGGGCAAGAGGACGGCTGCCAGCATGGCCGCCGTGACGCGATGGCTGATGTTCACTGAATCATTCCTGTTCTAGCCGTGGGGTGCCGTGGTGTCGAGCGCGTTCGAAACAACGCGCTAGTGAATATACGCGGTGTGCGCCCCTAAAGATACAAGTGCTCCGGGTCCAATACGTCGCGCAACAGGGTAAGTTCCTCGGCGCTCGGCGGCGGCACCGGCTCCAAAGTGCCAGAGATACGCAGCGGCCAACCGACTTTTCCCACGACCGCTTGCGGGTCGATGCCGGGATACACCGCGACGAGCTCGAGCTCGCCATCTTCTACAGACGGCGCCAGGATGCCGACGTCCGTCACGATACGCGTCGGTCCGCCGCCAGGCAGACTCAGAGTGGCGCGCGTGCCGAACTTGCCCGCCTGGCCGGGCGAGGTGTAGAAATCGACTTCCGCCGGAAATGAGCGCGGCGAGAGCGGCGCCACGACGATGACGCGCGCCGCGTGCACGGCGATCTCGCACGCGCCGCCGCTGCCTGGCAGGCGAACCTTTGGTTTCGAGTACGGCCCGATCACTGTCGAATTCAGATTGCCGTAGCGATCCACTTGCGCGCCGCCGAGAAACCCGACATCGATGCGCCGCCCCTGCAGGTAGAATTGGAAGATGTCCGCCATGGACGCGACGCCGAGCGAGTCGGTGACGAGCGCCGGATCGCCGATCGAAACGGGCAGACGATCCGGCACGGCGCCGACCGCGCCCGATTCATAGATGAGCACGAGGTTCGGAGCGTGCGTCGCGCGCGCCAGATTGCAGGCGAGATTCGGCAGCCCGATGCCGACGAACACGACGTCGCCGTCCGACAGTTCGCGGGCCGCGCGCACGGCCATCAGCTCGCGGTTCGTGTACTCAGAAGCCGTAGTTCACTCCCTCGCTGATCCGCGGTTTTGCGCTCAAGCGCGCGACCACGTCCTCGCCCAGCTTCTCGACGTATTCCGCGCGGCTGCCGACGCCGTACACCCATTCGTTGAGCCACGCTTCAAGACCGTTGGCCTCGCGCGAGACCGCGTCCCAGCCGACGTAGAACGCGTTGTCGCGATCGTAATACCCTTGCGCGTATGACGGGTGCGCGCCCCATGGTTCGCACACGACCGCATCGACGATAAAGCCGGGGATGAGCGTGCGGTTTGGATCGGCCCGGATGACGGGCTCAGGCACGATCTCTTCGACGACCACGATGACGCGCGAGGCCGCGAACGCGGCTTCCTTCTGCACGCCGTACAAACCCCAGATCTGCGCGTTGCCATTCGAATCGGCTCGCTGCGCGTGCACGACGGTGACGTCGGGATTGAGCGCGGGCACGGTCGCGAGTTGTTCTTTGGTGTAGGGGCACTCGACGCTGCGGATGAGCGGATTCACCGCGGGCAGGTCGCTGCCGCGATAATCGCGCAGCGGCCAGAACGGCAGCTTCGCCGCGCCGGCCGACAAGCGCGCCACGAGGCCGAAGTGCGAGTACTCCTCGAGCGCGAGCGGTTGCGGTTCGCCCTGCTCGACCGCGCGGCGCATGCCGTGCAACGAGCCGACGCCCGGATTGCCCGCCCATGAGAAGATGAGTTTCTTCGCGCAACCGGCGGCGATGAGCTGATCGTAGATCAGGTCGGGCGTGAGACGCGCGAGCGTGAGATCGCGGCGCTGCTGGCGGATGATCTCGTGCGCTGCTGCGAAGCAGATGAGGTGCGTGAATCCCTCGATGACGAGCGTGTCGCCATCGCGCACGAAGCGGCTGATCGCTTCGCGCATGTCCATGACTTTGGAAGAACCGGTGTCGCGCCCGGCTGGAGCGCCGGCGCCGCTCAAACGGCGACGCGCAGTTCGGCCAACGCCTCTTCGAAGATGCGCAGGCCGGTCGCGACGTCTTCCTCGTCGATCACGAGCGGCGGCGCGATGCGGATCGTGCTTTGGCCGCAGCCGAGCAGCAGCAGACCGCGCTTGAACGCGGCGAGCTCGAGCTGGTGCACGAAGTGGTGGTAGATCTCTTTGGTCTTGCGATCCGTGACGAATTCGATGCCGAGCAGCAACCCGGCGCCGCGCACGTCGCCGATCACCTCGTGCTTGGCCGCGATCTTGCGGAAGCCAGCGAGCAGCATCGATCCCATACGCGCGGCGTTCTGCATCAGTCCATGCTCGACCAGATCGAGGGTCGCGAGCGCGGCGGCGCAGCACACCGGATTGCCGCCAAACGTGCTGCCGTGGCTGCCGTGATCCCAAGTCATGACCTGCTCCCGGGCGACGATCGCGCCGATCGGCATGCCCGAACCCAAACCCTTGGCGAGACAGATCACATCCGGAGCGACGTCGAGCAGATCCGCGGCGAACATGCGCCCGGTCCGGCCGATGCCGGTCTGCACCTCATCGTAGATCAGCACGGCGCCGTTCTCATCGCAGAAATCGCGCCAGTATTGCAAGAAGCCGCGCGGCGGAATAACGTAGCCGCCCTCGCCCAAGATCGGCTCGAGGATCACTGCTGCGATCTCGTCTTTGCCGACGCGCTCGCGGAAGAGCCGCTCGGCCGGTGCTTGCCAGCACTCGCAGCCGTCGGCGCATTCGGCAGCACTTCGTCCGAGCGTGCAGCGATACGTGTTCGCATAGGGCAGGTGGTAGACGCCGGGCAGCAGCGGACCGAAGTGACGGCGGAACTTCACCTTGCTCGAGCCGAGCGAAATCGCGCCGGTCGTGCGGCCGTGGAACGAGCCTTCGAATGCGATGATGTTCTGCCGCTTGGTGTGCGCACGCGCGAGTTTGATCGCGCCCTCGACCGCTTCTGCACCTGAGTTGGTCAGAAACGTGCGCTTAGGTCCTTTGCCGGGCGCGAGCTTGGCAAGCCGCTCGCATAGATCGGAGAACGCCGGATAATAGAAATCCGTGGAGCAGATGTGCAGGAACTTGTGGGCGGCTTCTTCGATTGCTGCCACGACCTTCGGATGGGAATGGCCGGTCGCCGCGACCGCGATGCCCGCCATGAAGTCCAGATAGCGGTTGCCGTCGACGTCCTCGATCATCGCGCCTGAACCGCGCTCGACGACGAGCGGGTATTCTTTGATGTACGACGGCGACGAATAGCGCTCGTCCTTGGCGATGACGGCCTGGGCTTTGGGGCCCGGCGGGGTCACGAGGATGTTCGGATAGGTCTTTGCCATGTGCTCTCCACGCGAACTGAACGAAGCCCGCATCTGACTGGCTTGGTATCTTCGTTTCTTAGACCAAAGACCCTCTACGCCGAATATCATTCGGTTTCTGATGGCAAGCCACCGCCGTCTCTTGGCTCGGACTTAGAAATATCCCCTTGACGGAATATGCCTCCTGAGGGATAATAGGAGCGTGGCTTGGGAGGTCGAGTTCACCGATTCAGTTTGGCGAGTGGTGGGATAGTCTCGACGAAGAGGCTCAAGTCGCAATCGACGCGATCGTGCGAGTTCTCGAAACGGTTGGACCAGCTCTGACGCGACCATACGCAGATTCAGTTAGAGGCTCCCGCCACGCCAATATGCGAGAACTTCGCATCCAACACAAAGGGAGACCATTTCGGCTACTGTACGCCTTCGATCCCCGTCGCACAGCGATTCTTTTGATCGGCGGCGACAAAGGCGGAGATGACCGGTGGTACGATGTGCACATCCCAATCGCCGACAAGCTCTACGACGACCACCTGCGAGAAATCGCTGACGAACCAAAATCAAGGGAGGTCCGCTGATATGACCCGCAAGTTCCGCGAACTGCGCGCAAAGCTGTCGCCGACGGCACAGCTCAAGAGCGAGACGATGGCGCGGGAGATCTTGGAGCAACTACCGCTGCAAGAACTTCGCCTCGCTCGCGAATACTCGCAGCAAACCCTGGCAGATGCGATGGGTGTACCGCAATCCGCGATCTCGAAGATTGAGCGGCGCACCGACGCATATGTCAGCACCCTGCGCAAATACCTTCGAGCCCTGGGCGGCGAACTGGAAATAGTCGCAGCATTCCCCGACGGCACGCGCGTCGCTATCAACCAATTCCAAGAAATCGGCGAACCGGCTAAGGAACTAGTTGGAAGGTAATCATGCTGACGGTCACACTCCAAAGGAATCGAGGATCAACATGAAGATCAGAGCCCACCACGTGCTTATCGCGGCTGTTGGCGTCATTTCTGCCGCGGCGGCAGTGGAACAGTACTACGAGCATCCAACGTACGGCCGAGGATTGCAAGCGCTAGCCTCCGTGATCGGCGCGTGGCTCTCTCTCTAGAGCTACCCACCTCGCGAGTCGGATCCGCTAGAGCATCCTCGTCCGCGATTGCTCGCGCATGAACTGCTCGACATAGTACGGTCCGCAGCCGCCCTTGCCGGTGATGCCCGAGCCCTTCCATCCGCAGAACGACTGCACGCCCGGCCACGCACCGGTCGTCGCACCGGATCGGCGGTTGACGTACAGCACGCCCGCTTGCATCTCGTCGAAGAAGCGGCTGATCTCCGCGTCGTCCTGGCTGAACAAGCCGCCGGTCAGGCCGAGTTGGGAACGGTTCGCCTCTTCGAGCGCGCGATCGAACGACGGCACGACCGCGAGCGCGAGGAACGGCAAGAACAGCTCGCGTTGAAAGAGTTCATGTTCGAGCGGCAGTTTGGCTATCGTCGGCTCCACGAAATTGCCGTTGTCGAACTCGGAGCCGGCGAGCCGCTCGCCGCCCGCGAGCATCGTGCCGCCCTTGCGCGCCGCCGACGCGGCCTCTTCGAACTTTTTCACCGCAGCTTGCGTGATGACCGGGCCGAACCATACGTCGCGCTGCGTCGGGTCGCCGATCTTGATCTTGGCGGTTTTCTCGAGCAGCAAGCCGATGAATTCGTCGGCGACTTTTCCGTCGACATACACGCG
>JAFAHD010000111.1 GCA_019237415.1 Vulcanimicrobiota bacterium | reverse complement strand
GCCGCCGGCAAGTCGATCGTTCACGAGAGTCCTCTCGGGTGCGGTGTGCGTCGTGAGGGACTTGAACCCACAACCAACAGATTAAGAGTCTGCTGCTCTACCATTGAGCTAACGACGCGCGGCCGCTCCTTGTTGTTCTTTCGCTCCAAGTTTCCTTCCCTGTCGTTCTCGGGGTGAAGACGATGTGTTGAGGGGCGCATTGTCTGGCCGAGGAAAAGCAAAATGCCCCGCGACGGATTCGAACCATCAACCTGCGCCTTAAAAGGGCGTTGCTCTACCGTTGAGCTAGCGGAGCGAATAAAACGGCGAATCGAGGGTTGTTTTTCTGCGCGCAGTTGACATTCTCCCTTGCGCGCGTGATATTGTCAGTATGAATCAGCTGACCATGCTCAAGAAGTGCACCCGATGCAAGATGCTCAAGTTTGGCACAGAGTTTCGTCGTCGCGATCATGCCTCAGATACCACGCATTGCTATTGTTTTTCGTGCGAGCAAGCTTATCAAAAAGCATGGTATAGGCAGAACGCAATCAGACACAAAGCTGCCACAGCGAAGCATTCGCGGCGCTATAGGGATCGCAATCGAAAACGCATGTGGGATTTCTTCAGCACCAATCCATGCATTGACTGTGGCGAATCCGACCCCGTAGTCCTCGAGCTCGATCACGTGAAGCCCGGGAAAACCGTAGAGGTCAGCCGCCTTGTCACGTTGCCTGGAACCCTACGCGCTCTCGAAGCCGAAATCGAAAAGTGCGAGGTCCGCTGCGCTAACTGTCACCGGCGCAGAACCGCAAGACAATTCCAGTGGTACAAAGGCGTGGAAGGAGCTGAGGGGGACTGGAGGGGCTCGAACCCCCAACCGCCCTCGCCTTAAAAGGGCGATGCTCTACCAATTGAGCTAGCGGAGCAGGATGTGCCGAACGACGGGAGCCGTTTTCGCCTTCCTGGTTTATGACTGTTTGCTTGCGATGCGCCGCAGCTCCTTAAGATACAGCTCCTCGGTGATCTGCATCTTGACCCATGCGCTCGCCAATCGCTTCAATTGTTTCGTCACCGTCTTGCGTTCGCTTAGCGGCGTGTCGCGACGCCCTGCGATGCGTCGCGCGTTGGCCTCGGCAATCTTGCCCAGCCTGTCGTACGTCGCGCGCACTCGCGACGCTCTTCGCCTTAAGGAGCTCAATCTGTTCAAGCGATCACCTCGTTCACCTCAACTAGAGCAGCCTGCGTCGAATAACCGGGCGCGCCTGGAGGGGCTCGAACCCCCAACCGCCAGATTCGAAGTCTGGAACTCTATCCAATTGAGCTACAGGCGCTCGATCGTTGGGGTGAATGAGGGGACTTGAACCCCCGGCCTTCGGTGCCACAGACCGACGCTCTAACCAGCTGAGCTACATTCACCAAGAGGCGGCCGGTTACGTTCGCGCCCGGCGAAAGACCCGCCTTCGTCAAGCAAACCTGAAACGTTTCCAGGGGGACCGCCAAGTAGGCACGGAATCCTTCGAGACCAACTGGAGGTCGTTTGATGATTGCAGCGGTCGCTCTCGCATTCCTTGCGACGACCAGCGCATCTCAACCAGCGGTCTTGCGCGAGATCGTCTACAAGGTTTCGTCGGTGAGCACGCGCGCCTTTTCCAAAGAGACGTTCGGCGGCGCTGATCCCAACCCTGACGCCGTCGGCAATCCAAATGTTCCGATGGTCGCCTATGCCCCTGCGCCCACATCCGTTCGTTACGCCACGGCCGAGGACGGAACCATCGTCATCGATGTGCTGGTCGTCGACCAAGACGTGGTCAGCGCGACCGTCACGGAGCACTTCGCGAACCGGTCCGAGCCGCGGACCTATAGTGCCATCGTCTCCCCGACCGGCGTCGTCCGGTTTAACGTCCCCAACCCGAGCCCATGCGCCAGCGCGCTGCTACCGATGTTCGCAATCGATTTCCTCACTACGAACACGTATGATCCCGGCTATGCCTGGCACCTGGATTTCAAGACTAACGCCGTGGACATCGACAAGATGTTCACCATCGCGACGCTGGACGGACCCTTCCTCATACTCGATGAGCGCGAGACCGTTCACAACTCTGCGGCCTCAGGCATGGACTTCCTCGGCACGGGCAAGCTGAAGTACAAACCGTCACTCCTCGTGCCGATCAGCGGCGATTTCGAGGAGCGTGGGATGCGCGGCACGATGGATTCCAACGACGAGCTCAAGACGACCGTGCACTTCGAACGCATTTCGGATACGCGCGATGGAGTGCCGGCTACCCAACCTTAGATCGAGAGCGCGCCCGTCGGGACTCGAACCCGAAGCCTGCGGCTTAGAAGGCCGCTGCTCTATCCAGTTGAGCTACAGGCGCACGCCGCGTTCGCGAAGTGCGATTCTGGTCGGGCGGACAAGATTTGAACTTGCAACCGCTGCGTCCCAAACGCAGTGCTCTACCAAGTTGAGCTACCGCCCGTCTCATCGATGTTTTCTTGAAGGTTCCCAAAGTTCCTTGAACGTTCTGCGACGATGGCAGTTCGCGCAGCGGACATCGCATTTTGATATCTCCAGCTGCAATGCCGCCAAACTAGCGATCTGAACCATTCTACAGATATCATCGATCTTGGTGCCGCGCACGTGATCGAACTCGAGAACGATCCGATCCCTTTCGCCGCAATCAACGCATGAACTCTGCGCCAGCGAACGGTATCGCTGGTAGTGTTCGCGGTGATAGGCACGTTGACACTCCTTGCAGAATGATGTCAACGATTCGGTCCCACGCATACGCCGTGCGTATGCGTCAGCGCTCTTGATCTCATTGCATTTCGGACAGGCTTTCTTCATGCATCGAATCTAACGGAGATGCGTGAGCAGCCTATGACCTCAGTGTAAGCTTTTTCCGGAGCGCGCGTATCGCGCGGCCGCGGTGCGACACCGCGTGCTTCAACCCGATGTCAACCTCGCCGAACGTGCGCCCATACGGCGGATAGCAGAAGATCGGATCGTATCCGAAACCGCCGCTGCCGCGTGGTCCCAGCGCGATCTCTCCTTCTACTTCTCCTCGCCCGATGACCGGCTCGTGGCCCGGCACGACAAGCGCACAGACGCACACATAGCGCGCACGGCGGCTCACGTTTCCGAGCGCCGCAAATTGCCCGAGTATCAGCTCGTTTCGCTCGCTCGGCGACGAATCGGGCGACGGCGTTCGCGCTGACAGCACACCCGGCGCCCAGCCGAGCGCCTCCACTTCGATCCCCGAGTCGTCCGCCAGTGCCGGCCCGCCACGTATGCGTGCCAACTCGGACGCCTTGAGCACCGCGTTTTCCTCGTACGTCGAAAAGCGTTCGTCGACGTCGGGATACTCCGGGCCGGCGATGACCAACGCGGGCGGCGCGTCGCCCCACAGCTGTACGATCTCCGCGAACTTGTCCGGATTTCGCGTCGCGACGGCCACCGGCACTTCGGGATCGAGCTTCAGCCTACGAGCCTCGCTCCAACTGCAAGACCGCCATGAACGCCTCTTGCGGCAGCTCGACGCTGCCGACTTGCTTCATGCGCTTCTTGCCCTCTTTCTGTTTCTCGAGCAGCTTGCGCTTGCGCGTTATGTCGCCGCCATAGCATTTCGCCAGCACGTTCTTGCGCATCGCCTTTACGGTCTCGCGCGCGACGATCTTGTTGCCGATCGCCGCCTGGATCGGCACGTCGAACATCTGGCGCGGGATCACTTCGCGCAGCCGCTCGGCCAGCAAGCGTCCCCACACGGGCGCCTTGTCGCGGTGGATGATGAACGACAGCGCATCAACCGACTCCGCGTTCAGCAGGATCTCGAGCTTCACGAGATCGCCCTCGCGATAGCCGATCAACTCGTAGTCCATGCTCGCGTAGCCCTTTGTGCGAGATTTGAGCTGATCGAAGAAATCGATGATCACCTCAGCCAGCGGGAGCTCGTACGAGAATAGCACGCGCTGTGGCGACAAGTACTCCATCGACAGCATGGTGCCGCGACGCGACTGGCACAGATCCATGATCGTCCCAACGTACTCCGCCGGGGTGATGATCGAGCAGCGGACGTACGGCTCCTCCAGACGCGCGATCTCCGTCGGCGCCGGCAACTTGGCCGGGTTGTCGATAGACCGCTCCTCGCCATCCGTGGTCTGCACGTGATACACGACCGACGGTGACGTCGCGATCAACGAGATCCCATACTCGCGCTCGAGCCGCTCCTGCACGATCTCCATGTGCAGCAAGCCGAGGAAGCCGCAGCGGAACCCGAACCCCAGCGCGATCGACGATTCCGGCTCGAACGACAGCGACGCGTCGTTGAGCTTGAGCTTCTCCAACGCCTCGCGCAGCTCGCCGTAATCGGCGCCCTCATTCGGGTATAAGCCGCAGAACACCATGGGCGTGACTTTGCGATAACCAGGCAGCGGCACGTGGGCGGGCGACGCTGCATCCGTCAGCGTGTCGCCCACACCGATCTCGGACAGCGACTTGATGTTCGCGATGACGTAGCCCACCTCGCCAAGATCGAGCTTCTCGACGGCCTGCATCTGCGGCCGGAACTTCCCGACCTCGATGACCTCGAACACCTTGTCCGCCGCCATCGAGCGGATCCGCATGCCGCTGCGCAGCTCGCCGTCCACCACCCGAATGTAACAGATCACCCCGCGATACGAATCGTACTGCGAGTCGAACACCAAGGCGCGCAGATGGTCAGACGTCCCCTTCGGCGGCGGCACCCAGCGCACGATCGCCTCGAGGATCTCTTTGGTCCCAATCCCCTCCTTCGCCGACGCGAGGATGTCGCGCGAACGCTCGATCGCAAGCGTCTCCTCCACGTCGCGGATCACCGCCTCGGGATTCGCCGAAGGCAAGTCGATCTTGTTGATGACCGGGATGATCTCGAGCTTGGCCTCGTCGGCCAAATAGAAATTCGCCAGCGTCTGCGCCTCGATGCCCTGCGCGGCGTCGATGACCAGCAACGCGCCCTCGCACGCCGACATCGAGCGCGACACCTCGTATGTGAAGTCCACGTGCCCCGGCGTGTCGATGAGGTTCAACTCGTACACCAGCCCGTCGTCGGCCCGGTACTGCAACGTCACCGGATGCGCCTTGATCGTGATGCCGCGCTCGCGCTCCAGATCCATCGAGTCCAATACTTGGTCCGACATCTCGCGCGCCGCCAGCGCCCCCGTCATCTCCAGCAGCCGATCAGACAGCGTCGTCTTGCCGTGGTCGATATGCGCCGTGATGCAGAAATTGCGCACGAGCTCGTTCGTGCGCACGGTGGGATGGCGATGGCTCATCGGATGCCCGCCGCCCGGCGGCTCATCGGAAAAAGAATCGGGAGACGCGTTTCACGTCTCCCGCATTTCGGCGCGCTCACCTGAGTCTCTTATCGCACCGCCGCCAACTGCGCAGGCGTCGGACCCACGAGCCCGGACAGGAACGGCACCGGATTGACCGGGCGGCCGTCCACATGCACTTCATAATGTACGTGCGGGCCGGTCACAAAGCCCGTCGCGCCGAGATGCGCGATCAGCTGACCCTTATGCACGAATTGGCCGGGCGACACGAATGTTTCGGAATTGTGGCCGTACCATGTCTGGTAGCCGTTGCCATGGTCGATCACGACCTTGATCCCGAAACCATAATCCCAACCGGCGCTCACCACCGTGCCCGAGGCAGTCGCGACGATCGGCGCCCCGTAGAAATTCACGATATCCACGCCGGTGTGAAACCCGACGTCCGGGTAAGTCCGAAAGCCAAAGCCGGATGTGATGGACCCGTCGGTGGGCCAAATCGACGGAATCGCGTCGAGCATGCGCTGGTAGGCAAGCGAGGCTTCGATTCGCACCTCCTCGCGCTGGGCCGCCTCATCCTTGAGCTTGACGGCGTCCGAATACACGCGATCCATTCCTTCGTCCAGCATGGCGAGGCTGACCGACTCATTTTCAAACGACACGCCGCCCCGGCCGATGCCGATGAGCGCTGCCATCTGCGTCCACCAAGGCCCATGCACGGGAAGCGCTTCTGACGAGGGCTCGATCATGTTGACCACCGTCGGCTTGACGGCTTTGTTCTGCTCCGCTTGCGCGTCGGCAGCCGGCGTCGCATTGCTTGACACGCCGCCCGACGGCGTGGTCAGCCGCTTGATCTCCTGGTGCTCGGCTTGGATCTTGTTGAGCTGCTGCCACATGAGATTGGTCTGGTTGGAGAAGTTCACCAACTGCTCGTGCTGGGACTTCGTCAGCCGCTGCAGCGCGCCCACCTTCTCTTCTTCCGCCCGCACTTGCACGACGTGCAGAGTGACGAAGGCCGTCACCAGCGCCGCGACGCAGATGGCGAGCACCGCGAGATGCCCGTGGGTCAGCTCAAACTTGTAGATAGAGCGCGCGTCGTGCGGGATGATCTTGATGAGTACCCGCTTGCCCCACGCGTCAGGGTTCTTGGCCAACGACATCCTCCAGGTCACACGCGGCGCCGCTTGGCTTGCGAAACCGCGATGTCGAGCGCCTGACGTTCTTCGGCGCTCAGGTCTTTGTCGGTCGCGAACTCGCGTATGGCCTTCGCGTAGCTCCTGACCTCCTCGCGCGAATAGATGCTGGAGATCAGGAAGCCGTTGCCGCGGCCGTCGACGGCCGCCAAAGCATACGAGAGCTCAGATCCGACGTCGGCAAACGCATTGAAGCGCACGAATCCAACGTGCTGCAGGGCTCCGACGGTCGCCGCCTCAAGTGCGGCGGTCCGGTTGCGCAAATCTTCCAGGCTCCTCGTGTCGATCGCCGGGCCCGTCTTCTCGGAGTCCCCGGCCGATTGGAGCCTTGGCCGCGCAACGGCCCAATGATAGATCGCCACTACGACGATCGAGCACGCGGCTGAAATAATGATGACAAAAACTATCGCCGCAGCGCCCATGCCGCCCGTGAGCGACGACCAAGCGTCACTCATAGAATCGGCACCTGACGGCATTCGAACGCAGCCATCCCTGTCCTCCCCGAAACCATAGGCGAACTGTGTGATGCGTCCCACATCGCAAGCCGGCCTGAATGCAAGGGGGCTCGGGCCACGAGCGAACCGCGGCACCCGAAAGATCCCACATGCCGCTGCTACCTTCCGGTCCTGACGGGGTTAGCGGGTTTTCGTCGCGCGGGTCCCGCGGCCGTCAACGCCCCCACGATGGCCGGGCTCGGCGCGGAGAGGGAGGGATTCGAACCCTCGAGACGGTGTTAGCGCCTACACGATTTCCAGTCGTGCCTGATCGACCACTCCAGCACCTCTCCAAACGAATTCGAAGCGGCGCCGCACGCCGCTCGAGCGCATCTCCTTGGAAGTCCCGTTCCGCTCATCCTTGCGGCGCGGCCGCATGCTCGACCTCGGCGCAGCTCCACGTGACGGTGCCGGATACCAGGCCGCCGCGCACATCGCCCTTCTTCCCATAGATGCTGCGATAATTGGTGAACCGCGCGACGCCGGCGCGGCCGGCGTTGCTGATCGTCACCGCCACCGTCGTCTGCGGCACTTCTTCAAGCGTCGTCCCATGCGGAAAACCCGGCCCTTGCGCGATGTTGAGGATCACCATCGCGCTGTCGTACGCGCCGTCGCCCGTGAAGCCGGGGACCAGCACCTCGCCGCCTTCCACCTGCGCATCACCGGCGAACGACACGCTGTATCCGTTGAGCAGCTTCGTGCCCGGCTTGCCGACGTAGCAGCGCTTCACGTCCATGTCGTGCAAAAAGTTGATCTCACCGCTCATCTCGATGTGCGCCTGCGGCACGGGCGTCGCGGTTTGCGATGGGCTGCTCCCACGGGAACGAGCGCTGCATCCCGCCGTGCCCACGGCAACGGCGAGCACGAGCGCGAGGAGCACGCGGTGCGTCAACGGCGATCCTTACGATGGTGAATGGCGGTGGCGGAGAGGGTGGGATTTGAACCCACGAACGGGTTTAGCCGTTACTCGCTTTCGAGGCGAGCGCGATCAACCACTCTGCCACCTCTCCACGGTTGTGAAGAGCCGCATTCTTGCAGCGCGCCCCATCGCCCTCTGTGACAGTATTTCCTACAGTTCGTCTTGCGCGCGCCGCGCGCGAAAGAACTCGCGCAGCATCTCCGCGGCTTCGTCTCCAAGCACGCCTGCTGTCACGTGCACGCGGTGATTGAGGCGAGAATCTCGCACCACATCGTAGACCGAACCTGCGCCGCCACCCTTCGGGTCGGGGCAGCCGTAGACCAACCGCTCGATACGCGCCGCAACGCACGCCGCGGCGCACATGATGCACGGCTCTTTGCTGACGTATAGCGTCGCGCCGCTCAACCGCCAGCCGCCCTTGCGCGCGGACGCCTGGCGCAGCGCCACCATCTCGGCATGCGCCGTCGGGTCGTGATTGGCTTCCTTTTGATTGAAACCGACCGCGCCGGTCTCGTCGCCGAACGCGACGACGGCGCCGACGGGCACATCGCCATGGCGCTCCGCGCTGTGCGCAAGCTCCAGCGCTTTGCGCATGAACTCGATATCGGTTTTCGTGTGCTCGACGGCGGGCATCCTATTCCTGACCGCGCCCGAGTGGGCTCGAACCACCAACCTTCGGCTTCGGAGGCCGACACTCTATCCAATTGAGCTACGGGCGCACGAATCGTGTGCCTCGGGCAAGAATCGAACTTGCGACCAAGGGCTTATGAGTCCCCTGCTCTACCGCTGAGCTACCGAGGCAGGAAAGAAACGCGCTCGGAGGGACTCGAACCCCCGACCTCCAGATTCGTAGTCTGGCATTCTAATCCAGCTGAACTACGAGCGCATGATCGTGGCGGAGAGAGAGGGATTCGAACCCTCGATAGCGCCTTTACAGCACTATAACGGTTTAGCAAACCGCCGCCTTCAGCCAGCTCGGCCATCTCTCCTCGGGCAGCTACGTCAGTGTATCACAGCCTTCGCGCCTGCTTCAAGACGGCATAAGCCTTCTGATCATCGCCGCGACATCGCGCGCCGCATCCGGCCGCGCCAATTCCCGGGCGCGCGCGCGCATCGCTGCGAGCGCATCCTCATCTGATAGCAGGCGGTCGAGCACAACGCTGAGTTCGCGCGCGGTCTGCACGCGGACCCCGGTGCCGGCCTCCTGCAAATAGAGCGTGTTGCGCTCCTCCTGCCCGGGAAGCGGCTTGAGCATCACCATCGGCAGTTCCGCCGCGAGCGCTTCGGAACTCGTCAGACCGCCCGGCTTGCTGATCAACACGTCCGCCGCTTGCATGTAGTCGAACACGTTTGAGACGAAGCCGACGACTTTCACCGGATGCGAGAGTTTGCGCGCCACCGATGCCACGCGCCGCTGCAGCGGCGGATTTTTGCCGACGACCACGACCGTCTGGACGTCGTGCGTAAGCCGGTCGATCTTGGCGATGGCCTTCTCGAGCGGGCCGATCCCCACGCCGCCGCCCATCACGAGCAGCGTCGTACGATCCGGCGCCAGCCCGAGCGCGCGCCGCACCGCGCGCCTGTCGGGCCGCAGTCGAAAGCGCGAATCGATCGGGATGCCGGTGACCGTCACGCGATCGGGCCGCACGCCGCGCGCCATCATCGTGTTGCGTATCGACGCGGTCGCCACCGCATATGCATCGATGTTACGGTGGATCCAAAACGGATGCACGACGAAATCCGTGACGACGCCGACCACGCCCGGCGCGTCCGCATATTCGCGCTTGTACTCAGCCATCACGCCGCACGGAAACGCGTGCGTGCACACCACAACGTCCGGCGCGAGCTGCGCGACGAACTGGCGCAGGTTGAGCGCGGTGTAGCGGTGCAGCCACTTCTTGAATCCGGAAACCTTGGTGGCGCGCTCAGCCTGATCGTAGATCACGCCATACAGCTGCGGCAGCACCTTCACCATGCCGATATAGCCGTTGCTCACGACATGATGGAAGACTTCCGAAGCGTAGCGATACGAATCCACGACTTCGCAGCCGCAGTCAGGCATCGTCGCGCACAGCGCGTTGCAGACCGCCTGGGCCGCGGCCGTGTGCCCTTCGCCGACGCTGGCCGAGAGGAACAGCACGCGCGGCTGGCGCGACGGCGCCTCGCGCTCGCGCGGTTTCACCTGGACGGCTATGATCCGTCTCCTGCTTGGGCGTCGTCGGCGTGCTCGAGGAAGCCGTTGAGCACTTCCTGCGCGAGCGCCTCGTCCTCGATCAGCTTGCCGAAGATGTCGGCGACCATGAACTCGTCCGCCGACTCGCAATAGCACACCGCATATTTCGGCTCGGCCTCATCTTCGCCGATCAATGCGACCACTTCGAACTCGAGCTCGCGCAGCGGCGCGTCCGGCGCACTCGCGCTCCGCGACGCCACGACGATCGTGTCTTCGAGCTCGACGCGCACCGCCGTGTGCCGGCTGCCATTGTTCACGGTGCTCGACCCGTTCACGGGGCCGGGAAACGGTCCCTCTTACTTCAGGTAGCGCTTGACGGCCGCGCGCTGCTCTTCGAGCGTGGTTGAGAAATGGTGGTGTCCGTGACCCGCATACACGTAGTACAGATACGGCGTGTGCTGCGGATCGAACGCCGCCTCGATCGAGCGCGCTCCCGGATTCGCGATCGGCGTCGGCGGCAAGCCGGTATGCAAATACGTGTTGTACGGGCTGTCGATCGCCAAGTCGCCCTCATGCAGCACCGTCTTGTGCTCGGGCAGCGCGTATTCGATCGTCGCATCGACCTCGAGCGGCATGCCGCGCTTCAGACGATTGTAGTAGACCCCCGCCATCAAGCGCCGTTCGGAGTCGACCTTCGCCTCGCGCTCGATGAGCGACGCGATCGTGATGATCTGCGGCACATCGTAGCCGAGGTGGCGCGCTTTGCGCGCGTAGTCGCGCGGAAGCTTGCGCTTGAACTGGTCGGTCATCAGCATGGCCACGTCCTGCGCGCTCGATCCGCGGCGGATCTGATACGTATCCGGGTACAGATAGCCCTCAAGGCCTTGCGTCAGCGCGCCGCCCAGCAGCAGGCTGGTGTGCTGCGCGACGTCTTCGAACGCGTTGGCCGAGACGATCTGCAGCGAGTCGAGCCGATGGGCGATCTGCTGCGCGGTGAAGCCCTCGGGGATGGTCACCCAGGTCACGGGCGGACGGCCGCCCGACGCCAAGATGTCGATGACGCGCGACATCGTCACGTGGGCCGGAAAATCGTATTCCGCCGCGTCCACTTTGGTCGCGATGCCGCGCATCGTCGCGTAATACTTGAGCAGCGCGGCGGAGCGCACGACGCGTGCGTCCGAAAGCCGCTGGGCGATACGCCCGATGCCGTCACCCGGCGGTACGTCGATGTTCACGGGCGCGGACGGCAGCGCCGCGTCGCCCGTGACCAGCCATGCCAGCACCGCGAACGCGGCTGCAAGGACGATGACGAGCCCTACGAGGACGCGCAGGAAACGGCTCATGCCCGATCGCTGCGCCGCAAGCGCGCGAGATATGATTCGAGGATCTCGACGGCGGCAAACCTGTCGACCAGCTCGCGCCGCGCGGCGCCATCCATACCCGCGCCGCGCAGCTTCGCATCCGCTGCGGCGCTCGTCAGACGCTCGTCGACCGCGACGACCTCCCCGTCGAACGCCGCGCGCAGCGCCTCGATGAACTTGTCCATCTTCTCTGCCGCAGGTCCGCGATCGCCCGTCAAGCGCAAGGGATAGCCGATCACGATCGTATGCGCGCCGCGTTCGCGCGCCAGCGCGGCGACCGCTTGGACGTCCTTCTCCCGCGACTGGTGCGCGATGGTCGTCAGCGGGAGCGCCGGCAGTCCGACGGCTTCGCACGCTGCGACGCCGAGGCGCACGCTGCCGACGTCGACAGCCAGGATCGCGCTCACCGCGCGGCGGCCTTCGGCGCCGGCCGCCGGGCTGTGCGCGCGTTCGCGACGGCCAACGCTTTCGAACGGCGGCCCAACTGATACTCGACGAACGCGCTGGTGAGTCTACGAAGCCGAGCTGCGTCCCCGATGTCGCCGAGCGCCGTGAACGGCGCCGTCCGCAGCGCGCGCAACATCGATAGCTCTGCAGCGCTCACGCCAAACGTCGCGCCGCCATCGCCGGTGAGAGCACCGACATCTTCGACATTGCAGCGACGGCACACCAATCCGCCCGAATTCGGCGACAAGCGCGCACGCCCACCGGCAAGCGGCCGATTGCCGAGCGCGCTGCCGCAGCGCGCACACGCGTCGAGTTCCGGTGCAAGGCCGAGAACGCCGAGCAGGCGCAGATCGATCGCCGGCGCGAGCGACGCCGCGGGCACCCCCGCGCCGATCGCATCGCGCAATTCGCACAGCATATCGAATAGCTCCGGCACCGCCAGATCCGGCTCGGAAAGCGCGTCGATGACTTCTGCCACGTAGGACGCAAGCGCGAACGTCTCCGGCTCCACGAGGCGGTCCCACACCGAGCGGTCGATCGCCGACTGTGCCCCGGTGATGATGTCGAGGCTGCGGCCGCGGTGCAGCGTCAGCGAAACGCGGTTGAAAAAATCCAGCCGCGCGCCAAAACGGCTGCCGCTGCGGCGCGACCCTTTGGCGACCGCGTGCAGCTTGCCGCGCTCGCGCGAGAACAGCGTCAAGATGCGATCGGCCTCGCCCAGCGGGCGCAGCCGAAGGACGAAGGCGTCGACGTTATAGGATTTCACGGCGCACCGCGAACGTGAAAAACGGCCAGCCAAAGCCGGCCGTTACGAGAGCCCCTTGGATCTAGCGCGCTGCCAGCTCCACCGTGTCTTTGGTGGAGTTCTCGATCAGGCGCCCGGTCAGCGGCGACGGCATCAAGTCGCGCAGTCTGAACTTCTCGTACGAGCCGTCGGGCCGGCAGCGGATGATCAGCAGATCGGGCGAGAACTCGGCGAGCACTTGGCGGCACGCGCCGCACGGGATCAATCCTTGCGGGTTTTCGCCGGCGACCGCGATCGCCATGAACGAGCGTGCGCCCGCCGCCGCTGCGGCACCGACCGCGACCCGCTCCGCGCACATCGAGAGCCCAAACGACGGATTCTCGACGCTCGCGCCCGTGAAGATCCGCCCATCCGCCGCGAGCAGCGCGGCGCCGACACGGAACTGCGAATACGGCGCGTACGCGAACAGCCAGGTCTCCCATGCTTTTTGCGCAAGCGCGCTGATACGAGTGTCGTTGAGCCTTGGCACACAGGCCTCCCAGGATAGACGTCAGATAGGTCCGTTCGACGGCTTCACGGTTCCTTGTGAATTCGCCGTCGTCGCGGCTCCGTTGGTGCGTCCGGCCTTCTTGATGCGAACCGAACGCAACCTCCTCCCCGCGGTCTCCTCGACGACGAGCGAAATCCCATCTTCGACAGAAATCTCATCGCCCGGCAACGGGACACGGCCGAACTGACCGAACGCATAGCCGCCTATGCTCTCGTAGTCCTCGGTCGGAAGGTGCAGTCCGAGCTCTTCATTGACCTCTTCGATGCGCATGCGCGCGTCGACGACCGCATCTCCGTCGGCGAGCTGCTTGATCTCCGCCGGCCGGTCGTGCTCGGCCTCATCGTATTCATCCATGATCTCGCCGACGATCTCTTCGAGCAGGTCCTCCATCGTCACCAAGCCCGCGGTGCCGCCGTATTCATCGACGACGATCGCGACAGACACTTTCTCGGCCTGCATCTCGCGGATCAGCTCGTCGACCTTTTTCGTCTCCGGGATCGCCTTCACCGGGCGCATGAGCTCGCGCAGGCGCTTGCTCACCTCGCCGCGCGTCGCTGCGACGAGCAGCTCGCGATCGTGCACGACGCCGATGATGTGATCGATGTTCCCTTCGTAGACGGGGATCTTCGAATAGCCTTCCTTGATGGCCAGGTCGACGCCCGACGAGACCGGGCCGTCCGCATCGGCACAAACGATATCGATGCGCGGCGTCATCACCTCGCTGACCGCCGTGTCGCTCAGCTCGAAGATGGAGTGGATCATCTCCTTCTCCTCTTCTTCGATGACGCCGTGCTCTTCGCCGGCGTTGACGAGCGCGCGGATGTCATCTTCCGTCACGTACGGCCCGTGCGCTTTCGGATCGCCGCCGAACAGTCTGATCAGACCGGACGCGATGCCGACGAGCACCCAGGTGATCGGCGCGAGCACGACCGCCATCGCGTGCAAGAACCACGCGATGCGCGGTGCCCATCGCATCGGATCCTGCACCGCGATCATCTTTGGCAAGATCTCGGCGAAGATCAAGACGAGCAGCGCCATGGCGATCGTCGCGACGAGCACCGGGCTGAAGATTCCGGCCTGGATCGCCAGCCAGGTCGCGATGGAATCGGCTGCGAGCAGCACGATCGTGTTGCCGACGAGCATCGCCGTCAAGTACCGGTTGCGGTCGTCGAGCAGTTTGGAGAGCGATTTGCCGACGTCGTCGTTGGTGCGCTGCAGCAGGCGCAGGCGGCTCAGCGCGAGCAGCGTCGCTTCAGCGGCGCTGAAGACTGCGGAAAGGACGACGAGCGCGAGGATTGCGAACAGGCTGAGCAGCCTAGGGTCGGTCATCAATCCACCATCCGTTCGAGGAGAGGCCTTCTTTTTCCACCTTGCGCAGGCCCGGCCGACTTACGGTCCACGGTGCGCCAGCGGTACAAGCGCCGTGCCGAAAAGCACGGCGCCGACCACGACCGCCATCACGCTGAGCAGGAGAACGGCGCCAGCGCCGGCGTGCTTTGCCGCGCGCGCGTCAGCCGACATCTGCGGCGACGCGCAATCAACCGCGCGCTCCAGCGCGGTGTTCATCAGCTCCGCGCCGAGCACAACGCCGATCGTCAACGCCAGTGCGACCCATCGACCGCGGTCGAAGTGCACAATCAGTGCGCCCGCGACCACCAGCACGGCGATCGCGAGCTGGATGCGGAAGTTGCGCTGCTCGCGGTAGGTGGTGGCCACGCCGTCGGCCGCATCGCTCAGCGCCTGCAAAAACGAGCGCTCAGCCACCGGAGGCCTCCTTGAGCAGCCGTCGCGTCAATGCGTGCATGCGCGCTGCATGCCGCCGCTCGTGGTGATCGTAGCCGCAGAGATGCAGCGTGCCATGGATGATCAAGCGCAAAAGCTCTTCGTGCAGCGTCGCGCCGTACGCGCGCGCTTGGCGGCGCGCCGAATCGAGCGAGACGACGACGTCTCCGAACGGTTCGCCCGGGTTCGCGCCTTCGCCAAGCTCGAATGCGAGCACGTCGGTCGGCACATCGCGATTCCGATAACGGCGGTTCAGGCTGCGGATGACCGCGTCGCTGGTCAGCACGAGCGACACGTCGCCGCGCACGTGTGGCGCCGCGGTCGCCAGCGTCCTGAGCACTGCGCGCTTGAGCGCTTCGAGCCGCGCCGGCACCGCGCGCGAGCGGCGCACGAACACGTGCGGACCATCGGCGCGGGCCCAAGCGCGCCGGCCGTCAACGCTTGCCACGCTGGTACGCATCGATGATGCGCCGGATGAGCGGGTGACGCACGATGTCGGCATCGCCGAGTTGCACGACCGCTGTGTCCTCGACGCGCTCGAACATCCGCGCCGCAGCGACCAAACCCGATTCGACCGCGGCCGGAAGATCGATCTGCGTGATGTCGCCGCACACGAGCATGCGCGACCCTGCGCCGATGCGCGTCAAAAACATCTTCATCTGCTCGTTGGTCGTGTTCTGCGCTTCATCCAACACGATGAACGAGTCCGCCAGCGTGCGGCCGCGCATGTAGGCTAACGGCGCCACTTCGATCTGACCGCGCTCCACCGCGCGGGTCACTGCTTGTGTCTCGAGCACCTCGCCGAGCGCGTCGAAGAGCGGCCGCAGGTACGGATCCACTTTCTCCTGCAGGTCGCCAGGCAGGAAGCCGAGCTTCTCGCCGGCTTCGACTGCGGGGCGCGAGAGGATGATGCGGTGCACGCGGCCCGCGCGCAGCGCAGCAAGCGCCATCACCACCGCAAGAAACGTCTTTCCGGTTCCCGCCGGACCGATCGCGAACACGAGAGTGTGGTTGTTCACCGCTTCGACGAGCGCGCGCTGGCCAGGCGTGCGCGCCCGGATCGGACGTCCGCGCCGCGTCGTGGCGAGCGAGCCCTCGGGCGCGTCAGCCTCCACGCCATCGCGCGCCGCGCGCAGCGCCAGCTCGACATCGAGCGAATTGACATCGGAACCGCCGCGCGCAGCTTTGAGCAGCGCCTCGAGCGCCGCGGCTGCGATCGCCACATGCTGCGCTTGACCGGTGATGACGACCTCGTCGCCGTCGATGTGCAGCGCCACCCCAGCGCCGCGCTCTAGATGCGTGAGGTTCCCGTCGAGCTCGCCGAACAAGCGCACGCGGTCGTCGAGACCGCGCATGCTCATGCGCGTTTCGGACTCAGTGTTCGCCAAGCGGCTCGTGCACGAACGGCGCTCACCAGCCGCCCGGTTGCATCGGTTCGCTGCGCAGCCCCTGCGGTGGTCCGATGACCGTCGCCGCGACGATCGCGTATGCGAGACCCTGCGGCGTCGCCAACGACGCGAAACGCGAGGGCGAGTGTTGGCCAGAGGGTTGCGCCGTCAGCGGCAGCTGCATCTGCGATGCGAGGTTCGCTGCGTCTGCGGCGAGCGCGCTCATCGTAGGCGAAGCGACTTGCATGCCTCGCTCGGCGATCCCGCGCACGGTGCCTGCCACGTCGGAGATCAAGACTTGTCGCACTTGCGGCGAACGCAGCGCGGCGGCGAGGCCACCGTCCGCCGCCTGCGCTTGGATATCGGTCGTGACGGTCTGCGCGCCGGTCCTGGCGGCTTGGATCTGATCCCGTATGGTCTGCAGCGCCTGCGCGAACTGCTGTCCTTGCGGCGTCTCCTTCAGCTCTTGTACTTGCTTGTCGGCGTCATACTCGAGGCGTTTCCGAGCGAGACGTCCGCCTTGCGCGACGCGCTGCGCTATGACGATGAAGACCCAGACCAGCACCGGGAACAGCCACCACGGGATGTCCGCCAGCTGCGCCGGAGCATTCGGGGCGAGTGCGTGCACTACGACCCAGTCGACTGCGGCGGTGTCTGCGGCGGCGACGTGCCGCCGCTTCCGCCGGCTTGCGACGGAGCCGCGCTTGGGCCAGCGATCGACTGGCGCATCTCGGTGTCCGCCAACACGTTGCGCATGCGGTAGTAATCCATGATGCCGAGGTTGCCGCTGCGGAACGCTTCAGCGATCGCCGCCGGCACGAGCGCTTCGGCTTCGACGACCTTGGCCCTCATGGCTTGCGTCTGCGCTTTCATCTCCTGTTCTTGCGCTTGTGCCGCGTACTGCCGCTCGGCTGCCTTCGCCTGCGCGACGCGCCGGTCGGCCTCGGCCTGCGCAGTCTGCAGATCGGCGCCGACGTTGCGCCCGACATCGACGTCCGCGATGTCGATCGACACGATCTCAAACGCCGTGCCGGCGTCGAGCCCCTTGGCGAGCACCGTCTTGGAGATGTGATCCGGGTTCTCGAGCACTTCTTTGTAATTGTCGCTGCCGCCGATCGCCGCCACCACGCCTTCGCCGACGCGCGCGATGATCGTCGGCTCGCTCGCGCCGCCGACGTAGCGATCCATGTTGGAGCGCACCGTTATCCGCGCTTTGACGTTGAGTTGGATGCCGTCCTTGGCCACGCCCTGGAAAATCGGCGTCTCGATGACCTTTGGATTGACCGACGTCTGCACCGCGTCGAGCGGGTTGCGGCCGGCAAGGTCGATCGCGCACGCTCGAGTCCACTCGAGCGGGATTTGCGCACGCTGCGCGGCGATAAGCGAGAGCACGACGCGGTCGAGGTGGCCGCCGGAAAGGTATTGTGCCTGCAGCTGCGAGTCGTTGACTTCAATCCCGGCTTTGCGCGCCATGATGAGCGAATCGACGATCACCGACGGCGGAATCCCCATGATCCGCAGCCGCACGAGGGTGAAGATGCCGATCGGCACGCCGGCCGCCTGCGCTCGAATCCATAAACCAAACGGAAAGTAGTATAAGAACGCGAAGAATAGGATGATCGCCAAGATCACGAGGAAGACGATGAGTATGCTGATACCCGCTATCATGTATACTCCTTAGGTCGCGCGCGCCACAAAAACCGTGGCGCCTTCCACCCGCGTGACGACGATGCGGGTCTGGCTCGGAATGAAATCGCCGGCCGATTGCACTTGGTAGCGGCCGCCGTCGATCGATGCGACGCCTGCCGGCCGCAGGTAGGTCTCCGCTATGCCCGATTTCCCGATCAGGTAATCCAACGGACGAGATGTGACGTAACCGGTCGCGACCGACTGCGCGCCTGCGAACTGGATGCGCCGGATGAACGCGCTCTCCGGCAGCCAGCGCAGCAACAAGAAGAAGATCACGATCGCCAAGACGAGCGCCAGCGAAGTGTAGATGATGCCGATGAGCCAAAATGCCGCGCCAAACGCCATGACGATGCTGACGAGGATGAGCAAGGCGCCGATGAGCCCGGAGATGCCATGTCCGGGCAGCACGTGCAATTCGAACAGCAGCCCGACGACCCCGAGCGCGAACAGCGCGATGATCACCCAGTTGGAAGCCCCGGCGATGATGTGTCCGCCGAAGAACAGCGCGAGCGCGGCGACGCCGATGATGCCGGCGATCGCGTGCAGCGTCTGCATCTCGACGAACAGGCCGAGGAAGCCGATGGTGAGCAGAATGCCCGATACGATCGGGTCGGTGACGAACTGCGCGATGCGCTCGCCCAACGAGGGCTGCGTCGTCGCCATCACCGGACTGGAGATGCCCGCCGCCTCGAGCGCCGCGACCGGTGTGTCGGCGATGCCGTCCACGAACTTGAGCTTTTTGGCTTGCTCGGCGGGCAGCGTGAGCAGATGGCCTTTCGTCTTGATGCCGGGCACGTCGAGCGAGGGATCTACCATCGCTGCCGCGATGTCGGGATCGCGGTGATGCGCCTGCGCCAACGCGCGGAACTCGGCGCTGACCGCTGAGATCGCCTTCTCACCCGCTGGCTGCGTCGTGCCGCCGCCGCCGATGAGCACCGGTTCGGCCGCCCCCATGCTCGATTCCGGCGCCATGTAGATCTTGTCGCACGCGAGCGCGATGAGCGCACCTGCGGACCACGCGCGGTCCACGTAGGCGATCGTCGTCAGTCCTGACGTCCGCAGCGCGTCCTTGATGTCGTTCGCGTCGTCGATCAAACCGCCATTGGTCTTGATCTCCACCAGCAGCGTGCTCGCGCCGTTCGCGTGCGCGTCGTCGATCGCGCGCTGGACGCGATGCGCCATACCCGCGTTGATGACGCCGTCGATATCGACGACCTGCACTGCGTGCGGTTTGAGCGCCGCGCCCGCGGCGAAGCTGACGAAACCCGCGAGCAGGCTTGCGCAGACGACGACGAACCGAACCGCGCGGAGCGAATGTTTCATGATTTGGCCATCACGCTTTTCACGGCTTCTTGAATCGCCCTGCCGTTGGCGCGCTTGCCGATCGCCGGCAGCACGGCCTTCATCGCGTCGCCGAACTTCGCGTCGGGGCCGAGCTTCGCGACGATCGCCGACACTTCGGCGCGCAGCTGATCGGGCGCGAGCTCCGCGGGCAGGTATTCCTTGAGGATCTCGCGCTCGCGGCGTTCTTTGTCGGCGAGCTCCGCCCGCCCGCCCTTGGTGAACTCCTCGATGGAGTCTTCGCGCTGCTTGACCTGCTTGCGCAGCACGTCTTCTTGCTCTTCCGGCGTCAACGCCTCGTTGCGCTCGATGCGCCGGTAGTTCATGGCGGAAATGGCCATGCGCAGCGTTGCCATGCGGTCCGCGTCGCGCGCTTTCATCGCC
>JAFAHD010000136.1 GCA_019237415.1 Vulcanimicrobiota bacterium | reverse complement strand
CTGAAGGTCGAAGGCGGCTGCAACATCCAGTTCGCGCTGGATCCGCGCAGCGACGCGTACAACGTGGTCGAGGTGAACCCGCGCGTGTCGCGCTCCTCGGCGCTCGCGAGCAAAGCGACCGGTTACCCGATCGCCAAGATCGCGACGAAGATCGCGTTGGGCAAGCGCTTGCCGGACATCCCCAACCCCGTGACCGGCGTGACGACGGCGGCGTTCGAGCCGGCCATCGATTACTGCGTCGTCAAGATCCCGCGCTGGCCGTTCGACAAGTTCCCGCTGGGCGATGCGCGCCTCGGCACGCAGATGAAGTCGACGGGCGAAGTGATGGCGATCGCGCGCACCTTCGGCCAAGGGCTGATCAAAGCCGTGCGCGGCCTGGACATCGGGCGCGATAGCTTGACCGGGTGGTCTTTATCGCAATGGAGCGACGACGAGCTCGATGACGTGTTGCGCACCCCGACGCACGAGCGGCTGTTCGCGGTGAGCGAGAGCCTGCGCCGCGGGCGCGACGTGCGCTCCATCGCCGCGCTGACTTCGATCGACCCGTTCTGGCTGTGGGAGATCAAGGGACTCGTCGACACCGAGACATCGCTGACGCGAGTGATCGCGGCGCCTGTCGTCGCGGGGTCTCGGGAGCCTGCATCGACGCTCGCCGCGGCGAAAGAAGCCGGCTATGCAGACACCACGATCGCGCGCCTGAGCGGCATCGCATTGCCGGACGTGCGCGCCGCCGGCGGCGCGGCGACGCAGACCGCGTATCGCATCGTCGACACAGCCGCTGCCGAGTTCCCGGCGCGTTCCCCGTACTATTACGCGACGATTGGCGAGCAAGACGAGCTGCGTAAGCCCGACCGGAGCAGCGTCGTCGTCGTCGGCAGCGGGCCGATCCGCATCGGCCAGGGGATCGAGTTCGACTACTCATGCGTGCACGCGGCGTGGGCACTGCACGACCGCGGCGTCCCGTCGGTGATGGTCAACAACAATCCTGAGACGGTGTCCACCGATTTCGACGTGTCAGACGTGCTCATCTTCGAACCGCCGTGCGTGGACGAAGTCGAACACGCGGTGCGTGCGACCGGTGCGCGCGGTGCGCTGCTGACGTTCGGCGGACAGACGCCGATCAATCTCGCGCGCGGTCTTGCGGCCCGCGGTATCAGCGTGCTCGGCACCGATCAACATGCCCTCGACCTCGCGGAGGACCGCGAGAAGTTCGACGCCGTGCTCGGCAAGCTCGGGGTCGCCCGGCCTCCGGGCCGAACGGCGCTCTCGTTCCGCAAAGCGCGCGAAGTGGCGCGCGAGATAGGCTTCCCGGTACTGGTGCGGCCGTCGTACGTGCTCGGCGGGCGCGGGATGGAGATCGTATATAATGAAGCGCAATTGCTCGCCTACGCGGAGAGCGCGCCGCCGATCTTGCCGCACGCGCCGCTGCTGGTCGACAAATACCTCGCGGGCACGGAGGTAGAAGTCGACGCCGCGTTCGACGGCAAGGACATCATCATCCCGGGCATCTTCGAGCACGTCGAGCGGGCCGGCATCCATTCGGGCGATTCGACCGCGGTCTATCCCACGCAGACGATCGGGCCCGAGATGGAAGCGCGCATCGCCGAAGTCACGCTGCGCCTGTGCAAGGAGCTGCGCATCCGCGGTCTCATCAACGTCCAATACATCATCTACGAGGGCAAGCTCTACGTGATCGAGGCCAACCCGCGTGCGAGCCGCACGGTGCCGATCATCGCCAAGCTCACCGGCGTACCGCTGGTCGCGGCTGCGACGAATATCGCGCTCGGCGGCACGCTCAAAGAGATGGGGCTCGATCGAGGTTTGCTGCCCCGGCCCGACTTCGTCGCGGTGAAGATGCCGGTGTTCTCGTTCTCGAAGCTGCGCCGCGTGGAAACGATGCTGGGCCCCGAGATGAAATCGACCGGCGAGGTGCTCGGCATCGACGTGACGTTCGCGGGCGCTCTGTGGCGGGCGCTGCTTGGCGCGGGGATCACGCCGCCGCCGCCCGGTGGCCGCATCTTGCTGTCGATCGCCGACGCCGAAAAGCAGCGCGCGCTGCCGATCGCCCGCGCGCTCGCCAAAGAAGGCTACGAGCTGTATGCAACGACTGGCACGTGGCGGCTGCTGGAAGCCAACGGCATCGCAGCGACGCGCGTCAACAAGATCATCGAAGGCTCGCCGCACGTGGTCGACCTCATAGCCGGCAACGGCGTCGACCTCGTGATCAATGACGCCGCCCAGACGTCGATGGCGCAAAGCGACGGCTTCCGCATACGGCGCGCGGCGGTCGAAGCGGGCGTCGCCTGCCTCACGTCGCTCGATACCGTGGGCGCTCTGTTGATCGCGCTCGGCGCCCGGCAGGCGCCGATCGACGTACGCCCGCTCCAAGACTTCGTGGGGCCCGGTCTCACCGTCGCGTAGATGAGCGGCATGCGCGGACGCCTCGCGGGCGTCGTCTTGATCTTCATCGCGCTGCTCGGTTTGGTCGCCATCCAGGAAGTGCGCGTGCAGATCCTCCAACGCGCGTCGATCTCAGAGCGGCCCGGCAACCCGCGCCGCAGCCTGACCAACGAACATCGAGGCGCGTTGCTCGACGCGCGTGGCATCGCGGTCGCGCAGACCAAGGGCACGCGGCGCGTCTATCCTGTGGGAGCCGCGCTTGCACAATTGGTCGGCTACGCGTCGCCGCAGTACGGCGAGTCCGGACTCGAGGCGGCGCTCGATTCGGTGCTGGCCGCACCGCTCGATGTCTCGGGAGGATCCGGCCTCGCATCGCTCTTCCGGCGCTCAGGCGCGACATCGACGCAGGGCGGCGGCGACGTCGTGCTGACCCTACGCTCGGACATCGCGAAGATCGCGGACGCGTCGCTGCCGCAGGGGATCCGCGGCGCCGCGCTCGTGATGGACCCGCGGTCGGGCGCCATCCTCGCGGCGGTGAACCGGCCGACGTTCGATCCAAACGATCTGACGGCCGTATGGAGGACGCTGCGCGCGAACGGCAATGCGCCGCTGCTGGATCGCGCGTTCGCCGGATTGTACCCGCCGGGCTCTACCTTTAAGATGGTGACGGCTTCGGCCGCGCTCGACAGCGGCGTCGTCGTGCCGGCCGACACGTTCACGGATCCGGGCTATTTCGCGATCGGTTCCTTCAAGGTGCAAAACGACAAGCGGGAGATCACCGGCACGCAAGATCTGACCAACGCGTTCGCGCTCTCGAGCAACGTGGACTTCGCGCAGATCGGCTTGCGTCTCGGTTTGGATGGGTTCTACGATTATCTGCACCGTTTCCACGTCGGCGACGATCCGCAAGTAGCCGTGCCCGCAGCGCGCGACGAGGTCCCGCTCAAAGACACGGTCATCCCGTCGGAGCTTGCGCAGATGTCGTTCGGCCAGGGCGGGCTCGCGGTGACTCCGCTGCGCATGGCGCTCGTCGCGTCGACGATCGCCGAGCAGGGCGTCATGATGCGCCCGCAGCTCGTCAAGCAGTTCCGGTTCGCGAGCGGCAACAAGCTCGATGTGCCGCCGGTCGTCTGGGAGCGCGTGATGTCGCCTGTGACCGCGCAGGAAGTTCGGTCCATGATGATCGCGGTCGTGCGCAGCGGCACCGGTACCGCGGCGCGGATTTCGGGCGTGACGGTCGCCGGCAAGACCGGGACCGGCACGCACACCGGCGCACCGCCTGACGCGTGGTTCGTCTGCTTCGCGCCAGCGGAGAACCCGCGCTTGGTCGTCGCGGTCATCGTGGAAGACGCGGGATACGGCGGCGCAGTCGCCGCACCGATCGCCCGCAACATCATGGCCGGCGCACTTCCCGTCTACCAGCGCTGATGGCAGACGTCATCTACAACGACCGCTACCGTCTCGACGCCAAGATCGGCGAGGGCGGGATGGCCGTCGTGCATCGCGGCTACGATCTGATCTTGCGCCGTCAGGTCGCGATCAAGGTCTTGCGGCCGGCGTTTGCATCGGATGCGTCGTTCGTGAGCCGATTTGAGTTCGAAGCGCAGGCCGCCGCGAAGCTGTCGCATCCCAACATCGTCACCACGTACGACGTCGGCCGCGTCGGCGACGAGCGGTATATCGTCGAGGAGTACGTGCCGGGCGAAACGCTCGGAACGCTCATCAAGCGCCAAGGCCCGTTGCCGGAAGCGGCGGCGGTGCGGTACGCGCGCCAGATCTGCGCCGCGCTTGCCGCGGCGCATCGTCAGGAACTGCTGCACCGCGACATCAAGCCGTCGAACGTGTTGATCACGCGCGAGGACGTCGTGCGCGTCACAGACTTCGGCATCGCGCATGCGGTCGAAGACGGCTCGTCGGAAAGCTCGCAAAGCCGGGAGGCGGCGGAAGTGCTGCTCGGGTCGCTGCCGTATTGCGCGCCCGAAGTCCTCACCGGAGAGCGCATCAGCGAGGCAAGCGATCTCTACAGCGCGGGCGTCGTGCTGTACGAGATGGTGACGGGGAAGCGGCCATTCGCGCAGAGCGGCAGCGATGAGCTCGCGCACGCGATCGTGCACGCGCCGGCGCCGGACCCGGCGCGCGAGGGCGCGTCGATCAGCGCCCACCTCGCCGGCATCATCGGCCGGCTCTTGCGCAAGGCGCCAGCCGAGCGGTACCAATCGGCCGGCGAAGTGCTGGCAGCGCTGCGCCAGCTCATGCGGAGCGAATCGGAAGAAGAAGACGGCGGCGCGCACATCGGGCCCGACGCGCCGACGGAAATCCTGCGCCGTCGCACGCGTCAAACGATGATGGAGGCGACAGCGCAACCCGCCAAGTTGGCACCCATCCCCGCTGCCCCGGTCTGGCGCGCGAGCCGCGCGCTCGCCCTCGCCGGCGCGGTCGTGGGCGTGCTGATGATCGTGGCGCTGCTGCTGGCAGTACGCCAGGCCGCGTCGCGCAGCATGCGCGTGCCGGACCTTGCGGGGAAATCGGTGAGCGAAGCGGTCGCCGCGCTCCACGCAGTGGGCATCGACGATGTGGCCATCCGCCAGACGCCGGACGAAAACGTGGCCGGAGGGTTGATCGCCGGCAGCGAACCGCCCGCGTCGCAGACGCTCGCGCCCGGCAGCGCGCTGACGCTCCTGGTCAGCACCGGACCGCCGACCGTCGACGTGCCGAACGTGCTCGGCCAGGATCCGGTCAACGCGCAGCAGTTCCTCGCCGCGCAGGGTTTCACGGTGAAGAGCGGCGAGGCGATACACAGCGCGACCGTGCGCAAGGGTCTCGTCGCGGCGACCAATCCCGCGCCGGGATCGCCGCTCGGCAAAGGCGGCACGGTTTCGATGAGCGTCAGCCTGGGCCCGGCGTTGGTTGACGTGCCGAACATCGTGTCGTTGACCGAGGATGACGCGCGCAAAGTGCTGGCCAAGCTCGGCCTCAAACTCGGCATCAACTCGCAGGTCGCCGTCAACAACATCCCGGCCGATATCGTGCTCAACCAGGATCCGAGCGAGCGCGGCACGCTGCCGCCGGGCGGCACGGTCATGGTAGACGTCAGCGCTGGGCCTGCCTCGATCGAGGTGCCGATGCTCGTCGGCCAGACGCTGGACGCAGCGCGGCAGGCGCTGGCGGGCGTGGGCTTGGCCATCGGCAACGTCGCGCAGGCCGATGTGCCGGATAAGCCCGCCGGCACCGTCGTCAGCCAAAATCCGGGGGCGTTCGCTCGCGTGAGCCAGGGCGCGGCGATCGACGTGGTGGTCGCGGCCGGCGCAAGCACCTCGACACCGCAAGCACCGCAGCCGTCTCCAAGCGCCGGCGGAGGGCAAGGGAATCTGCCGGGCATCCCTGTGCCGAACGTGATCGGCATGTCGGTCGATGATGCCAAGGCGGTGCTGGAGCGCAACGGATATCGGATCAACCGCGTGATCGTCGCCAACGGTTCGCCCGCAGACGCCAAGGTGCTCAGCACCGATCCGCCGGTCGGCATGATGCCGACGGCCGGCAACGGCGTGAACCTGATCATCGGCAGATGAGCGGCGCACTGCGGGTCCTCGGCATCGACCCCAGCGTGCGCTCGACGGGCTATGGCGTCATCGAATGCAACGGCGCCGGCGTGAGGCTCGTCGAGGCGGGCGTGATCGCGACGAATGGCCGCCAGACGTTCAGCGAGCGGCTCGGAGACATCAACAACAGCGTCGCGGACATCATCCGCGCGATGCGGCCGGATGTCATCGCGATCGAGCAGGTCTTCGCCCGCGCCGTCAACCCGAAGACGACCATCATGATGGCGCATGCGCGCGGCGCGTTGCTTGCGGCTGCGGCGCTCGCCCATGTCGAGGTCGTCGAGTTCTCCGCGACCGGCGTCAAACGGGCGCTAGCCGGAAGCGGCGCGGCCTCCAAAGAACAAGTAGGCAGAATGGTCGCGCAGCTGCTCCACCTGTCGCGCGTGCCGCGTCCTGCCGACGTCACCGACGCCTTGGCTATCGCGTTGGCGTGCGCGAACCGGCGCGGGGTGGGCAGGCGGCTGCGCTGATGTTCTCGCGCATCGAAGGCCGTTTGCGCGAACGGCGCGAGCAGTCGGTCCTCGTCGATGTCGGCGGGCTTTCATATGAGGTGATGGTGCCGGGCTGCGTGATGGACAAGCTTGCACGGCTCGAGCTCGGCGCGCCGGTGAGCCTCGACGTGTTCTCGTACATGCAGATCGACGGTAACCGCGGCACGCTGTCGTTCGTGGGTTTCACCAACGCCATCGAGCGGGAGTTCTTCGAAGCGCTGCTCAGCGTGTCGAGCATCGGGCCCAAGACGGCCGTGCGCGCCTTCGCTCGGCCGATGGCCGAGATCGCGCGCTATATCGATGACGGCGACCGCAACGCGCTGCGCAAGCTGCCGGGCATCGGCGATCAGAAAGCCAAGGACATCATCGCCAAGCTGCAGGGGAAAGTGGCGCGCTTCGGCTTGATCCAAGGCGAGCCCGCGCGCAAAGAGCCGCAGCCTGATTTTGTCGCCGAGGCCATCGAGGTTCTCTTGCAGCTGCAATACAAGCGCGCTGAAGCCGAACGCATGGTGAAAGAAGCGCTTTCCGGCAATGGCAGCGCGTCGAGCGCGGAGGATCTGCTCACCGAGATCTACCGCAGGCAGCGCGCGTCGTGAGCCCGCGCAAACCGGTGGCGGCAGCGGGAGACGAGGATCCGTCCGCAGCCCGGCATCCGCTGGTCGCGCCGTCGGAGTCGATCGAAGACCAGATCATCACAGTCACCTTGCGCCCGGCCGGCTTCGAGCACTACGTCGGCCAGCAGCAGGTCGTCGAGAACCTCAAGATCTCGATCGAGGCGGCGAGCCGCCGCGGCGAGCCGCTCGACCACATCCTGCTGCATGGTCCGCCCGGCTTGGGCAAGACGACGCTGGCGAACATCATCGCGCGCGAGATGGCCGCGACGTTCCATCAGGTCTCAGGGCCGACGCTCGAGCGCCCCGGCGATCTCGTCGGCATCCTCACCAACCTCGAACGCGGCGACGTGCTCTTCGTCGACGAGATCCACCGGCTCAGCCACGTCGTCGAAGAGTTCTTGTATCCGGCGATGGAGGACTTTGCGATCGACTTCATGGTCGACCGCGGCGCGTACGCGAAGACGATCAAGATCAATCTCAAGCACTTCACGTTGATCGGCGCGACGACCCGGGCGGGCTTGCTGACCGCACCGCTGCGCGAGCGTTTCGGCATCGTCCATCACCTCGATTACTACACGCCTGAAGACTTGCAGCGCATCGTCCGCCATTCGGCGTCGGTGCTCGGCGTGACGATCGGCGACGACGGCGCCGCCGAGATCGCGGCGCGCGCGCGCGGCACCCCGCGCATCGCCAACCGCCTGCTGCGCCGCGTCCGCGACTATGCGCAGGTGAAGGCGCACGGCGCCATCGACCGCGACGTCGCCGCAGCCGCGCTGCAGCTCGAAGGCATCGACCTGCTCGGCCTCGATGCGCTCGACCGCGCGTTTCTGCGCGCGCTCGTCGTGCAATACGGCGGCGGACCGGTCGGCATCGGCGCGCTCGCCGCGAGCGTGAATGAAGAAGAAGATACGCTGACCGATGTCGTCGAGCCGTTCCTCATCCAGATCGGCTTCTTGCAGCGCACGGCCGGCGGCCGGCGCGCGACGTCCAAGGCGAAAGCGCATCTCGGCCTGAGCGCAAGTGAACAGCCGCGCCTGCTGTAGCCGCGCGAGACGCGCAGCCACGTTCGTCGTGCTGGTGTTCGTCTTCGCACTCGCTGGTTCGCGCGCGTCGTCGGCCCAGACGATCCGCGTCCTGCTCTTCTCGCACCAGCTGCAAACGGTCATCGCCTCAGAAGGGGGCCTCGTGGTGCGCGCTCCCGACAATGCGCAGCCGCTGCTCCAGCCGGAGGTCAACACCGTCATGGACGTGCATGCGGGCCCGGATGGCTTGGTGCTCGCAGGCGCCGTGCAGGCCGGAAATCGCGTGCTGGCGGAGCCGCTCATGGATGCGCCGCTGGTGATCGACGGGCGCACGTATCGGGGCAGGGCATGGATCACCCGCGAAGACGACGGGACCATGGACGTCATCGACGAGCTCGATCTCGAACAGTATCTTTACGGCGTGGTCGGTGCGGAGATGGACCCGACCTGGCCGGAGGTCGCGCTGCAGGCACAGGCGATCGCGTCGCGCAGCTATGCCGCCGCGCGCGTGGCGCTGCACCAACATCCCGGCTACGACGTCGCATCCGGCGAGCAAGATCAGGCGTATGGCGGCGTCAACGTCGAGACGCAGCGTTCGGTCGATGCGGTCGAATCGACGCGCGGCGTCGTCATGGTCTATCAGTATCACGTCATCACCGCGTATTATTCATCGTGCGACGGCGGATATACGGCCGACGGCTCGAACCTCGATGACCCCGAGCCGTATCTCCATGCGGTGCCCGATCCCTACGCGGCGGAGTCTCCGCACTTGTCGTGGTCGGCGAGCGTGCCGCTCGCTCCGTTCGCGCAGTCGTTTCGCGAGCAGGTCGGCGATGTGGGCGATATCACCGCAGTGACGGCGGGCCCGGCGGATGCATCCGGCCGGCTCACGAGCGTCACAGTTGCCGGAACGACCGGCAGCCGCACGATCAGCGGCAAGTTGTTCCGCCAGCTGGCAGGCAGGCATGTGGTGAAGAGCACGCGTATCTCGGCGCTCGCGCTGCAGGACGACGCGATCGCCGTGAGCGGGTCCGGTTTCGGTCACGGCGTCGGCATGAGCCAATGGGGCGCCAAGGACATGGCGGATCAGGGCCTCGGGATCAACGCGATCCTTTCGTTCTATTACCGGGGTGCGATGCTGTCGAAGATATGAGGGGGATCTTTTCCATGAGACACATCGCTATCGCGGCCGCGCTGGCAGCCGTGGCAATCATCGCGACCCTGGGCCCGCCTCAGGCAGCGCGGGCCGGCACGATTCCGTGCCGCGAGGTCTACGGACCGGGCGGCGGTTACGTGTGCGGCGCGGATGTCGAGTCGCATCTGTTCGACACCGCGTACCAAGTCGCGCCGACGCAAGCCGCCAGCTGGGCCGACTCGATGGCGATGATCATCGCATACAGCGGCGGCGAGATCACCCAAGCGGACATCCTATCGGCGGTGTTCGGTCCAGTCGTGCCGCAGACGCTCGCGCCCAGCCAGGCCGTCGCGTACAGCACGCACAGCTTCACCGGCGCGAACAAAGCCGTGACGAGCACGACCGCGACGTCGGTGGTCACGCCCCCGCTCACCGGATCGCGCGGCGCGTTGCGTTCGATCGCCGGCCAGCTAGTCGCCGACACGCCGCTGCTGGTCATCACCTCGCGCAATGCGATGGTGCTCACCAAGATCTACTACCGCGCCGATCTGTTCGGCAAGCCGACTAGCCTGTACGCAGCGGTCGTGCGCGATCCGTTTCCGCAGCAAGGGCCGCCCATGACGACGGGGATCAGGCTGGACGGCTTTCCGGGCCAAAGATTCTTGACCACCGCGGAGTACGACGACATCCAATCAGTGGTCCAAGTGAGCGTGGCGAATCACTGACGCGCCGGACATCGCATCAGCATTCCGAACCGAGCGTTACGAATACGATCTTCCCGCTGAGCTGATCGCACAGCACCCGGCGGCGGTGCGCGACCAGGCGCGCCTGCTCGTGCTGGACCGCGATCGAGTCGAGCACCTGCGGTTCCACGACCTCCCCTCGCTCGTGCAGCCCGGCGATCTGCTGGTCGTCAACGACACGCGCGTGTTGCGCGCGCGCTTTTCGCCGAAGCGGCGCGGCGGCGGCCGAGCGGAAGTGCTGCTGCTGCATCCCGCGGTCGAGCCGGACACGTGGGAAGCGCTGGTGCGGCCCGGGCAACGCGTGCGTGTTGGAGACAGGCTGACGTTAGGTGCAGGTCACGCGATTGAGGTCGTCGACCGCACCGATCTGGGCACGCGCATCGTGCGTTTCAACGGCGTCGACGCCGAAACCGCGATGCGCAGGTATGGTGCGGTGCCGCTGCCGCCATACATCAAGCGTCCCCCCGAGCGCGCGGACGAGCGCTACCAGACGATCTACGCTTCGCATGAGGGATCGGTCGCGGCACCTACCGCGGGCCTGCACTTCACGAGCGCGCTGATGGACGCCGTGCGGGCGCGCGGCGCGCACTTCGCGTCGCTCACGCTGGACGTCGGCCCAGGCACGTTCCGGCCGGTGAAGGCAAACGATCTGCGAGCGCATCCGATGCACGCGGAGCGCTACTCGATCCCGCCGGAAACCGCAGCTGCGGTCGCGCGCGCCAAAGCCCAGGGCGGGCGGGTGATCTCGGTCGGCACGACGAGCGTCCGCAGCCTTGAAGACGCGGCTTCATTGCGCGGAGACGGCACCGTCGCCGCAGGGTCGCGCTGGACGAAACTGTTCGTCTATCCCGGCTTCGAGTTCCGCGTGGTCGATGCGCTGATCACGAACTTCCACCTGCCGCGCTCGACGCTGCTCATGCTCGTGTGCGCATTCGCCGGCACCGAGGCGGTGTTACGCGCGTACGCCCAGGCAGTGCGCGAACGCTATCGTTTCTATTCGTTTGGGGACGCGATGTTCATCACCGCGCGGGCGCCGCGAGCACCGTCTTGAAGTCGGTGTACCAGACGAGGCCGGTCGCGCCCTTGCCTTGCCGTCGCACGTGCTTGCGCTGCGTGTAATCCACTTCGACTTTGCCCGCATCCGCCGCACGGCTCGCGCCCGCGGCAAGCGCTGCAGCGCGCGCGATCTGTTCGCGGCTGGGCGCCTCGCCTGCGTGCGGCAGCTTGAGGATGACGTGCGCACCGGGGATGCCGCGCGCGTGGAACCACCAATCATTGGGGCGCGCAAGCGCGAACGTCAGACGCTCGTTGTCCTTGGGCGACCTGCCGACGTACGCAAGCGCGCCGCCCGGCAGCTCGACTGGGGCGCGTTCGCGTTGCGGGCGCGCGGGCTTGCGAGGAGCTGCTGTCGGACGGCCGCGCGACGGCCGCGCAAATGCGGCGCTCACGTCATCGTAGATGGCGGCGCGCAGCGACGGGTCGGCATCCGCGCGGTCGAGCTCCCACAACAGGTGCTCCCAATACGGTTTGAGCTGTGCGAGGCGCGCGAGGCGTTCGCCGATGCGCGGCAGGCCGCTGCGCGCCTTCTTGTAGCGGCGGAAGTAGTCGGCAGCGTTTTGCTTGGCGCTGAGCAGCGGATCGAGTGCGATGCGCGTGCCGTCGGGAGCGATGTAGACGGCCGCCCCATCCGGGATAGATGCGAGGTTCGCGTAGATCAGGTCGCCGCTCGCGCGCAAGCCGTGCGCCTGCTCAGCTCGGTCCTGCGCTTCACGGAGCCCTTGCATCTCCGCGCCGCAGCGTTCAAGCGCCCGCTCGAGCTTCTTGCGCAACGCTGCGCCGGCGGGCGCGCTGCGCGCGCGTCGTCGTCGTTCGATCTCCGCTGCACAGACATCATTGAGTGCGGGCGCGCGCGATAGCACGCCGTTCGCCCACGGAAGCGTTACGACGTGGCACGCGCTGACCTGATCACCCTGATGATACACGAAGACGGGCGCGGCGGGATCGTGCGCGCCAGCCGCGACTTCATCGTGCAATCGCTGCCATGCGTGCAACAAGGAGTCGCCGGCTTCTGACGGAGGCCCGGTCAGCGACTCCGGTCGGCTGAGCAGTTCATCGACCAGCCGGCGCGCGAGCGGCGGCGTGCACGAAGGATCGAAATCGTTCAACAAGCGCACGAGTGCGCGAGCCTCGTGTTCGGGTTGGGTGAGCACCGCACGCACGGCGGCGAGGAACGCGGCGCGATCGATGCGCGCGACGCGCGGTGGCGGCGGCTCGTAGGGCTCGCCGACGGCGACGCTGCGCGCCGTTCCTTGAGCGGCAAAGCGGCGCGCTGCGGCCAGCACGGACCATGCGCCATCGCCGGCTGGTCGCACGATCATCGCGTTTGATTTGCGCGGTTCCAACTCGACGACCAGACGGTGGTGCGCAGGCACGCCGAATGCCGAACGAGAATGCAAATCGACGTTGAGAATGCGGTCATCGGGGACGGCTCGGACGGCATCGACGACGCTTCCGCGCAGCAGTGCAGCGACGCCGCCCGCCCAGCCACCCGGACCGCTTTCGTCTGTCACGGCGGCGCCGCCGACCGCGGCCGCCAGCGGGCGATCGGGGTCGAGGAGCACCTCGAACGCGCAGGCTTCGCGTCGCCGCTCGCAGAGGACGGCCAGCCCGCGATCGTGTGCGCGCAGGCCGGTCACGCGTGCGCCGCGCAGCAGACGCTCGAGCTCGACGGCGAGACGCGCGACGAGCCAGCTATCGAGCGTCAAGTGAGGAGATGGAAGCCGCAGCGAGCCGCAAACCGATCTTGCTGGTCGTCTCCGGCCCGTCGGGCTCGGGTAAGGACAGCGTCATCGCTGCGCTGCGCACGCTCGAACCGCGGATCGGCTACTGCGTGTCGACGACGACGCGCGCGGCACGGCCGGGCGAAACCGAAGGCGTCCACTACCATTTCGTGACGCGCGAGGCGTTCGAGGCCATGGACGCGCGCCGCGAATTCCTGGAGACGCGGGAGTACGCCGGCAATCTGTACGGCACGCCGAGGGCGTTCGTCGAAGATGCGCTGCGCTCCGGCCGCGATATCGTGTTGAAGCCCGAAGTGAACGGTGCGATGCGCATCAAGGAGCTCTATCCGCAAGCCGTGCTCGTGTTCTTGACGGTGCGCTCCGAAGACGAGTTGGTCAGGCGGTTGGAAGAACGCGACGCCGATGGGCCCGATGACATCGCCGCGCGGCTGGAAACTGCCCGCCTCGAGGCGAAAGCCATCTCGAAGTACGACTACCTCATACTCAACGACGAATTCGACGTGGCGGTCGCGCAGTTGCGCGCGATCCTCACGGCTGAAGCGCTCAAGGTGTGGCGCCTCGGGGAGACGAGCTGAACATGTGCGGGATCATCGGCTATATCGGTCCGCGGAACGTCGTCGGCGTCCTCATGGAAGGCCTGCATCGCCTCGAGTATCGCGGCTATGATTCGGCGGGCGTCGCCGTCGTCGACGACGGCAAGGTCTGCGGCGAGAAGCGCGTCGGCAAGTTGTCGAACTTGGAAGAAGCGCTCAAAGCGCACCCGCTGCGCGGATCGGTCGGCATCGGGCACACGCGCTGGGCGACGCACGGGCGTCCGAGCGACAGCAATGCGCATCCGCACCTCGATTGCAGCAAACGTTTGGCCGTCATCCACAACGGCATCATCGAGAACTACGTGCGACTGCGCGCGGCGCTCGCCGCACGCGGCCACGCGTTCGCAAGCGATACGGACACCGAGGTCGTGGCGCACCTCATCGAAGAGCGCTACCAAGGCGACTTGGCGGCCGCCGTGCGTTCGGTGCTCGGCGAGGTGCACGGCGCGTACGCGCTCGGCGTGCTCTCTGCTGATTCGCCCGACGAGGTTCTCTTCGCCCGCAATGGCGCGTCGCCGCTCGTCGTGGGCCTGGGCCAAGGCGAGACGTTCGTCGCGTCGGACACGCCGGCGATCATGGAATACACGCGCAAGCAGTTGGTGATCCACGAAGGCGAGGTCGTCGTCGTCACGCGCCACGGTGCGGAGATTTCGACCTTCGCAGGCGAGCCCGTCGAACGCGAGGTCACGCGCATCTCGTGGGACGTGCGCGCCGCCGAAAAAGGCGGCTTCAAGCATTTCATGCTCAAGGAGATCTACGAGCAGCCCAAAGTCGTGCGCGATACGCTCGCCGGACGCATCGACGACGACGGCCGCACCGATCTCGCCGATGCAGGCCTGACGGACGCGCAGCTGCGCGAGGTCAAGAAGGTCTCGATGTTCGCCTGCGGCACCGCGTATCACGCGGCGATGTACGGCATGTATCTGATCCGGCAGTTGGCAAAGCTGCCGGTGGAGCTCGAACTCGCGTCCGAGTTTCGCTATTCGCATCCGGTGGTCGACGCATCCACGTTGGCGGTCGCGATCTCGCAGAGCGGCGAGACCGCCGACACGCTCGAAGCGGCGCGTGTCGCGCGCGCCGGCGGCGCCACGCTGCTTGGCGTGTGCAATCGGGTCGGCTCGGCGCTCGCGCGGCATGCCGACGCGACGCTGTACACGCACGCCGGACCCGAGATCGGTGTCGCCGCCACCAAGACGTTCACCGCGCAGTGCGCGGCGATGGCGCTCTTCGCGCTGCATCTCGCGCGCGTGCGCGGCGCCGCCGATCCCGAAGAGCTGCGGCAGATCGCCGCAGCGTTGCGGGAGTCGCCGGCGCTGGTGGATCAAGCGCTCAATGCGGACGAAGAGATCCTGCCGGTCGCGCGGCGTTACGCCAAGGCGAAGACGGTGCTGTTCCTGGGCCGCCACGTGAACTACCCGATCGCCCTCGAAGGCGCGCTCAAGCTCAAAGAGATCTCGTACATCCACGCCGAGGCGTATGCCGCAGGCGAGATGAAGCACGGCCCGATCGCGCTGCTCGACGAGGCGGTGCCGGTGGTCGGCATCGCGACGCGCAGCCCGATCGAAGAGAAGGTGTTGAGCAACCTGTCCGAGGCGAAAGCGCGCGAAAGCCGCATCATCGCGGTCGCCAATCAGGGCGATGACGCCGTGCTCGAGATCGCCGACGTCATCTTCCAAGTGCCGCAGACGCATCATCTCATCGCGCCGATCGTGAACGTCGTGCCGCTGCAGCTGTTCGCGTACCACGTCGCCGATCGCAAGGGATGCGACGTCGACCAGCCGCGCAACTTGGCGAAAACCGTGACGGTCGAGTAGCGCGATGGCGCGCAACGACGGCAGGGCGGACGACGAAGCGCGGCCGTTCTCGGTCACCCCGAACTATCTGCGCTTCGCGGAGGGCTCCGCGCTCGTCGAGGTCGGCAACACGCGCGTGCTGTGCGCGGCGACCGTGGAAGAGCGCGCGCCGCTGTTCCTCAAAGGACAAGGCAGCGGCTGGGTAACGGCCGAGTATGCCCTGCTGCCGCGCTCGACCGCCGAACGCACACAGCGCGAGTCGGCCAAAGGGCGCATCGGCGGGCGCACGCATGAGATCCAACGCACGATCGGACGCAGTCTGCGTTCGGTCGTCGATCTGCGGGGTTTGGGCGAGCGGACGATCCTGCTGGACTGCGACGTGCTCGAGGCCGATGGCGGCACGCGTACGGCCGCGATCACCGGCGCGTTCATCGCGCTCGTGCTCGCATTGCTCGCGCTGCGCAAAGAGAACAAGCTGCGCGGCTGGCCGCTCACCGACTGGCTCGCCGCCACGTCGGTGGGCGTGGTGGACGGCCGGGCGATGCTGGATCTGTGTTACGAAGAAGATTCCCGCGCGCAGGTCGACATGAATGTCGCCATGACCGGGGACGGCCGGTATGTCGAGGTGCAAGGCACAGGCGAGGGTATGCCGTTCGCGCGTGGGGAGCTGGACCGGCTGCTCGCGCTCGCCGGCAAGGGAGTCGGCGCGCTGGTGTTGGCGCAGCGCGAGGTCCTGGCTCCGTTCGACGTGCCCGCATTTGGAAAAGCCGCGAAGGCGGCATCGTGAGGGATCTGGACGGTCTGCTCGCGCTCGTCGACGAATTTCACATCACAGACCGGGGATTGCGCAGCGCTCGTGAACGCGTGCGCCGCGGCGACGGCCCCGCCGCGGTCGAGGCCCTGGTGCGCGCGGCGGCCAAGTATTTCGGCGACATGGCGTCCGAAGCCGACCGGCACCTGGCGGATCTCGACCGCAAGCTCGACGATCTGTACCAGCGCCAATACAACCTGCAGGCCGAGCGCAGCGTCGCAGAGCGCAGGCGCGACGGCGCGCGGCGGGTGCTCGACGCCCTGCACGAAACGGGCGCCGGCGAGGCGCGCCGCTGATGCAGCGCGTGTCCGCAAGCCCGGTCGCACGCTTCTTCGATTACGCGGGCGGCGTCGCGCTGATGTTCGGCGATGCCGTCCGCTATGCGGTCACGCTGCAGGTGCGCGTGAGCGAGGTGTTTCGCCAGGCGTACTTCCTCGGCGTCGAATCGTGGCCGATCATCGTGTTGGTCTCGCTGTTCACCGGCGCGGTCATCTCGCTTGAGACCGCGAAAGCCGCCGTGCAGAACGGTTTCACCGAGTATGTGGGCAGCAGCGTCGCGTACGGCACGTTTCGTGAGTTGGGGCCGCTGCTCACCGGCATCGTGTTCGCGGGCCGCGCCGGCGCGGCCATCGCCGCGTCGCTGGGCGCGATGAAAGTGACCGAGCAGATCGAAGCGTTTCAATCGATGGGCGTGAGTCCCGTCAAAGTGCTCGTGACGCCGCGCCTCCTCGCGTGCGCACTCGCGATGCCGATGCTCACGGTGTTTGCGGATATTGTCGGCATCTCGGCCGGCTACTACATGGCGCACTGGGTGGCCGGCATCCCGCAGTACACATATTTCCACTCCGTGCAGTCGGGGACGGTTCCGAGTGACTTCTACAACGGCCTGATCAAGGCCGCCGTGTTCGGCGCGATCATCGCGATCATCTCATGCTACGAAGGATTCCGTACGGAGGGCGGAGCCGACGGCGTCGGCCGGGCGACGACGAACGCCGTCGTGACGGCAGTGATCCTCGTGTTCGCGTTCAACTTCATGCTGTCGTACGTGCTGTTCCGATGAGGACGCGGCCTTGGCGCTAAACGCGTTGCGCGACGAGCGGATCGGGCCGCCTCGTCCAGAAGAGGACGTCGCGATCCG
>JAFAHD010000054.1 GCA_019237415.1 Vulcanimicrobiota bacterium | reverse complement strand
GGCGTTGTAGATCTTGCCGGCCGCGTCGACGTAGATACCGCATGGCCCGACCAGCAAGGTCGATGCACCCGAGATCGTCGTGGCGGGCGCGGTGTTTCCGCTCGAACCGGCGGTGTATTTAGTGATGCTGCCGGCAACGCCGCCGGTATAGTTCGACGCCCACGTGTTGCCGCTCGAGTCGACGAAGATGTAGTACGGCTCGTTGAGCAGCGTCGCCGCGCCGCTGATGCTTGACATCGGCGCGACATTGCCGTTCGCATGCGACGCGAAGATCGAAATCGAATTGTTTGTGCGGTCGCCAACATAGATGTTCTGGAACGTTATCGGCGGCGTCGACGTGCTCGAACTGCTGCAGCCGGCGGTGGCGAGCGCGAATCCGAAGATCGCACTTATGGCAAATCTCTTCACACGAACCTCCATTTTCAGACTTGTGCCAAGGACTTTCCCAGGGGATATCGGTTCCGAGAACCCGCAGGCTTAGCGCCTTCGCGCCCCTTTGGAGTGGCGCTCGCGGCTCGGCCAGGCGCTTGGCGCCCGTGCGGACAACCTGAGCCGCCACATGCCCAGGCAGATCGCGGCCGCCATGTTCGACTTCGACCACACGTTGGGCGTGGACAACAAGCTCGAAGAAGAAGTCCTTGCCGCTCTTGCGCGTGCGTACGGCACGACCGAGCCTGACGTCGCGCAGGTTCGCGGCGTGCTCGAGCGCTACCGCTATGAGCCGGTGCCGCTCGAAGTGGCGATCGCCGATGGATTGCGGTCGTGGGGTTGTCCTCCGGCGGCGCTGGAGGAAGGGGTCGCCGACTTCCGGCAGCGATGCCTGGCGCTCGCGCCGCTGCGCGTGCGCGCGATGCCCGGCGCCGAAGAGATGCTGCGTGCGCTTGAGGCCCGCGGCACGCCGATGGGCATCCTCAGCAATGGATGGACCGAGTTGCAGCACCTCAAGGCGGAACTTGTCGGCTTCACGGGACCAGTGCTCGCATCTGAAGAGATCGATGCCTGGAAGCCAGATCGCAAAGCCTTTGCGACCGCACTGACTCGCTTCAAGATGGATGCGGCGACGACGGTCTACGTCGGTGACAATCCGCGCGTCGATGTCGCCGGCGCGAAGGCGGCGGGTATGCTGACCGCCTGGGCGGACCTTGAGAACAGCCGCTTCCCGGACGACGTCGAGCCACCCGACCTTGTCATCCACCGCTTGCCCGAGCTGCCAGAACTCATCGACCAACCCCCAAGCACAGCCGGCTGATATGCTGGCGCAGATCGACCCCCGGAGGTTTGCGCGGTTCGCATTCCTCAACAATGTCGCACTCGCCCTGATTCCGTGCGTGCTCGTCTGGTTGATGCCGTCGCCGGAGAGCTTGCCAGAAGCATATCGTTCTATCGACGTCGATCTGACTTTTTTCGTGCGCGGCCTCGCGTGGATCGTGCTTCCAACGCTTGGATTGGCCTTCGCGTTCGCCGCCGAGCGCGCGTATCAACGAGCGAACCCGGCCGCTTCCGGCGGAACGCTCGCGGGCCTCGCGGTCATCGTGGCAGCGCCGATCGTGCTGCTCGTGCCTTTGTTCATCGCGCTGACGAACGCGATCGTCATGCACGCGGACGTGCTGCGAGTGATCGGGCGCCCGGCGCCGTTTTGCCTTCTTATGTCTGGGATCTATATGGCACTCGTGTTCGGCGCTGGATTGATCGTTTGGTCGGTCGGGGCGGCGCCACAGTGGGTCCGCGCGGTGGTTGCGTGGACGCTGTCCTTTGTCGTCTGGGTCGGCGGCCTGGGCGTTTTCGCATGGCTGATGGGCTACGCGCATGCGTGGCCGCGTTAGCATCCCACGCAAATCTCAGATAATCCACACCCCAGTCACAGTTGCGCGCGAATCCACGTGGGAACACGCTCGATTGGGCGACACAAAAACAGACATCGCCCTTTCACCGCACACGTGATTGGGAGGAGCCAAGATGAAACACACCATCGTCCTCGCGGCGATGCTTCTTGCGTTCGCGCCGCGCGTCGTGGCTGCATCGCCATCGGTCCACCCCTTGTACTTGCCGCCAGGGGCGACCATCGAGCCGGAAGGTAAGAGCGTGCTCATGATGAGCCGTCAGGGCATCGTCGCTGCGACCATCGAGTACGACGGCGCTAGACAACGTGTCGCGATTTGGCGAAATGGGAACCGCAAGGTCTTGGACATGGTTGACCAGTCCGATGGCGGAACGCCGTTCCAAACGCTCGGTGCGCTGGCGCCCGATGGCACGCTGTACGTCAACAACGGCAACATCGGCGACGTAGCCATGCGCGTCAGCTATCGTACCTTAGTCTATCAAGGCGACAGCTGGCACGAATACACGTACCCGCATTGCGATCTCTCGGGCGACACCGGCGATCCAATCGTCCAGGCGATCGACGGCGGCAGACTCGCGGTGACATTCCTCTCGCCGGAGAGCGTGGATCTCGACAAGGCCGCGGCCGGCGTGGATGCGCCAAACGCAGCGATCATCGATGAGACCGGATGCCGGGTGATCGGGCGCGCGAATCTTCTCGCGATTCGTGGCGACTACGCCGTCGGCTTTCGTGGCTATTGGGGCAAAGCGCTCGGCCCCACCAACGTCAACGTACAAGATCAGACGTTCAAAGTCGTGCGCTGGGATGGCCATTCGCTCAGTGAGTTGGGAGAGGGTGTCGCCTTCGGTGTCGAGTCCAACGGCGTGAGCGTCGGCGCGTCGGCACCGACCGGGGACGAAAATGTCATCATGACCGTGACACGCGGGCCTGCGGGGACCTCGTCGAACATACACCAGTTCGGAATCCCATACGCAGAGCTCTGGGACACAGCGGGATCGGGCTTGATGCTGCCGTCGAAAGCGCGCAGTGTTGCCTATGCGATCGATGAGAACGGCCGGGTGGCCGGAATGCTGCGCGATGAGGACGGAAATCACTACGCGTTTCTCTGGCAGCAAGGGAGCTTGCAAAGGCTGGACGATCTCGTGCAAGCGCCGCGCTGGCGGTTTGAATCGGCGTACGGATTCACACCCGATGGTGGGATCATCGGAATCGGCACTCACGACGGTATCGCGACCGCGTTCATCGTCTACGTCTGAACCGCAACACCATCGACAACGGTCCCCGGCGGTCAAACTCGCTCTCAGGGTTGACCGCCAGGGGGCCTTTTGATAGAATACGTTGGTTGGGCGGGTGTCCCTCATAGGCGCCCGTACTGATCCGAACCGGCCCAGGCGCTCAGGCGCCTGCCGGGAGGAAAAAATCCCCGGAGGTTTGCTCCCCACCCACATTAGAGACTGCTAGGCTCCAACAGGCGGGACACCCCAGGGAGAGGCAGCGGCGCAGCGGCGCGCGTTGTCTTCTTTGTTTTCTGTGAGAGAGGGTTGTCTTGCCGACAATCAGTCAACTGGTGCGCCGCGGGCGCGAGAAGGTCAAACACAAATCGAAGTCGCCGGCGTTCCTCGTCTCGCTGACGGGAGCCAAGCCCGGCCATCCGGACCTGCCGCAGCGCACGAAACTGATCAAGAAGGGCAACCCGCAGCGGCGCGGCGTGTGCACGCAAGTCAAGACGATCACGCCGAAAAAGCCGAACTCGGCGCTGCGCAAAGTCGCGCGCGTGCGGCTGACCAACGGCATCGAAGTCACCGCCTACATCCCAGGGATCGGACACAACCTGCAAGAGCACTCGGTGGTGCTGATCCGCGGCGGCCGCGTCAAGGACCTGCCCGGCATCCGCTACCATATCGTGCGCGGCACGCAAGACACGCAGGGCGTCGTCAACCGCAAGCAGGCAC
>JAFAHD010000078.1 GCA_019237415.1 Vulcanimicrobiota bacterium | reverse complement strand
TGAACGCGGTGATGTACCGCGCCGGCGTCACGTCGAACGCCGGGTTAGCGACCGGCGCGTCCACCGGTGCCAGCTGTGCGCCGCGGGCAGTGCGCACCTCATCCGGCGCGCGCTCCTCAATCGCGATGCCGGCGCCGGTCGCCGTGTCGGCGTCGAACGTCGAACGCGGGGCGGCGATGTAGAACGGGATGCCGTGCTCGCGCGCGAGGACCGCGAGCGTGAATGTACCGATCTTGTTGGCCGTATCGCCATTGGCCGCGATGCGATCGGCCCCGACGATCACCGCGCCCACCTCGCCGCGCTGCATGAAGTGCCCGGCCATCGTGTCCGCGATGAGCGTGAACGGAATGCCGTCGCGCGTCAGCTCGTAGGCGGTCAATCGCGCGCCCTGCAGCTGCGGGCGGGTTTCGTCGACGAACACGCGGCGCAGCTTGCCGGCGCGCCAGGCCGAACGCACGACGCCGAGCGCGGTGCCGTAACCGCCCGTCGCGAAGTCGCCGGTGTTGCAGTGCGTCAGCACGGTGACGCCGTCAGGCAAAAGCGCCGCGCCCGCATCTCCGATGCGCCGGCACGCCTCGATGTCGTCCGCGTGCAGCTTGACCGCATCTGTCTGCAGCTGGACGGCGACCGTCTCGGGCAGCACGCCGCTATTCACCAGACGCTTGGCCGAATTGAGCAGACCGTTCACCGCCCAGGCGAGGTTGACCGCGGTCGGCCGCGCCGTCTCGAGCGTGTGCGCCGCGTCCGCCAACAGCATGAGGAACCGCTCTGGGCTGTCGGCCTTCGCTGCTGCATCGAGCGCGGCGATAGCCAAGCCGTAGGCGCCCGCGATGCCGATCGCCGGCGCGCCGCGGATGCGCATCTCTCTAATCGCGGATGCGACCGACTCCGGCGATCGCAACTCGAGCACCTCGACCGACTCCGGCAGTTTGGTCTGATCGATGATGCGCAGCACGCCGGGTTCATAGGCGATGTGCGCGGGGTGCGCCCCGCCGCGCGTCATGCGCGCGCCACGTCGTTGGACGCGACGGTCAGAGCCTCATCGAGGATGCGCGCGGCTTCATCGGCTTGCTCGCGGGTGATGATCAGCGGCGGTTGGATGCGCAGCGTGTTCGCATACAGCCCGCCGCGGCCGATCAGCAGGCCCCTGTCTTTGCACGCGTCGAGCACCCGCTCGGCTGCGGCGGCCGCCGGCTCTTTGGTCTTTCGATCGGCGACCAGTTCGACGCCCAGCATCAACCCGCGGCCGCGAACGTCGCCGATCAGCGTATGCTTGCGCGCGAGGTCGCGCAACCGGGCCAGCAGATGGTCTCCCACCGTGTTCGCGTTCGCGGTCAGACCTTCGCGCTCCACGACGTCGAGCGTGGCGACAGCCGCCCGCGACGACAGCGGGTTGCCGCCGAAGGTGTTGATGTGCGGCCCTTGATATGCGTCGGCGATCTCGCGCCGCGCGATGACGACCGAGATAGGCAGCCCGTTGCCCAACCCTTTCGCCGACGTGACGATGTCGGGGATCACGCCCCAGTCGGAGATGCCGAACAAGTTGTGGCCGAGCCGGCCCCACGCGGTCTGCACTTCGTCGGCGATGAAGAGAATGCCGTGGCGGTCCAGTATCTCTTTCACGATGCCGTAGTATTCAGGTGGCGGCGTGATGATGCCGCCGACGCCCTGAATCGTCTCGGCATAATAGCCGGCGACGCGCCCCGATGTCTCGGTCTTGATGATGTCCTCGACCGCTTTGGCGCACGCGATCTCGCACGACGGATAGGTCAAGTGAAGCGGGCAGCGATAGCAGTACGCGTTCGGCGCGAATACGATCTTCGACGGCTCGGCGCCGAAGTTGCGCCACGCTGACAGGCCGGTGATGCCGACCGTCCAGGCCGAGCGTCCGTGATACGCGTGCGCGAGCGCGATGAATTCCGAGCTCTTGGTGAAATGGCGCGCGAGCACAGCGGCCAGTTCGTTCGCTTCGGTCCCCGAGTTGCCGACGAACACTTTGTCGAGGCCGGGCGGCGACGCCTCCGAGAGACGCTGCGCGAGGTCGAGCACCGGCTCGTTCAGATATAAGGTAGAGGTATGCACGATCCGGTCGGCCTGGTCGTGCACGGCGGCAATGATCGACGGGTGGTTGTGACCCGCCACGAGCACCGCGATGCCCGCGAAGAAGTCGAGGTAACGGCGGCCGTCCTCGTCGGTCACGTACGCGCCTTGGCCCGAGACCAGCGTGAGCGGCTCGGGGTAGTAGGTTTTCGCGCAATCCATAAGGTACGCGGTCTTGCGCGCCGCGTTCCGGCTCGTGGTCTTCGCCATGGTATGCGACGCCTTCTTCACCAATCCGAGTGGTTCATCCGTTCGGCGGATGGCCGCGCTCGGAGGCGCATGCTAGTATCGCGCTTGGAGAACCGCCCAGTCAGAGGCCGCACAAACGCCATGCTCGATTTCATCCTGATCGTCCTCACGCTCTTCCTTTTCTTCGTGTTCGACCGCTACACGGCCGGGCTGGAGCACCTCTAGATGGCCGACCAAATCATCGGGTTGGTGCTCACCGTGCTTGGGCTGTGGTACCTCGCCTACGCCATGCTGCGGCCGGAGAAGTTCTGATGAACTTCACCGGCTGGATGCAGGCCGTCTTCTTCTTCGTCATCGTCGCGCTGATCACGCGGCCGTTGGGCTTGTACATGGCGCATGTCTTCGAGGGCGGACGCACATGGCTGACCCCGGTCTTCGCGCCCGTCGAGCGCGCGTTCTACCGCATCTGCCGCATCGACCCGGCCAAGGAGATGTCGGCCGGCTATTACCTTTTTGCAACCCTCGCGTTCAGCTTCATCGGCCTGATCTATCTCTACGTGCTGCTGCGAACGCAGAAGTGGCTGCCGCTCAACCCGCAGCACTTCGATAACCTCAGCGCCGACAACGCCTGGAACGTCGCGGTCAGCTTCATGACCAACACGAACTGGCAGTTCTATTCGGGCGAGAGCACGATGGGCTATCTGTCGCAGATGGCGGGCCTCGCGTGGCACAATTTCGTCTCGGGCGCGGTCGGCATCGCGATCGCGATCGCCGTCATCCGCGGCGTGACGCGCACCGACAAGAACACGGTCGGCAATTTCTGGGTCGACGTCACTCGCGCAACGCTGTACGTCTTGTTGCCGATCAGCGTCGTGGGCTGCCTGCTTTTGGTATCGCAAGGGATGCCGCAGAACTTCCACGCGTATCAAGACGTCGTATCGATCGAAGGCTTCAAGCAGACGATCACCGGCGGCCCGATGGCGTCGCAAGAAGTCATCAAGGAATTGGGGACGAACGGCGGCGGTTTCGTCAACGCAAACTCCGCGGCGCCGAACGAGAACCCCACGCCGTTTTCGAACCTGCTCGAGATGCTGCTCATCTTCGCGATCGGCGCCGGTTTGACGTATACATACGGGCGGTACGCGAGAGATCAGCGCCAAGGCTGGGCCTTGTTCGTCGCCATGGCGCTGCTCTTCGCGGCCGGTTTTTCGGTGGCGTACGCGGCGGAATCCGCCGGCAATCCGCTCGTGCATGCGCTCGGCGTTTCGGGCGGTAACTTGGAGGGGAAGGAGTGCCGCTTCGGCGTTGGCGCGTCCGCCTTGTTCGCGACCGTCACGACCGACACGTCGTGTGGCGCTGTGAACTCGATGCACGATTCGTTCACGCCGCTCGGCGGGCTCGTGCCGCTGGTGGACATGCAGCTCGGTGAAATCGTCTATGGCGGCGTCGGCACTGGTTTGTATGGCATGATCCTGTTCGTCGTGCTGACCGTCTTCATCGCCGGTCTGATGGTCGGGCGCACACCCGAATACTTAGGCAAGAAGATCGAGCGCAACCAGGTGCAGCTTGCGATCCTCGGCGCACTCGTGCTGCCCTTCTTCGCGCTGATCCCCGTCGCCATCTCGGTGCTGGTGCCCGCGGGCACCGCCACGCTGGGCAACAACGGTGCGCATGGGTTCTCCGAGCTGCTGTACGGCTTCACGTCCACGACCGAGAACAACGGCAGCGCGTTCGCGGGCCTCGGGGGCAATCTGTACTTCAACGTGCTGATGGGCATCGTGATGATGTGCGGGCGCTTCCTCTTCTTGATCCCCGCGCTCTTGCTGGCGGGCTCGCTGGCAGGTAAGCCCCGCGCACCCGAGACGAGCGGCACGTTCCAGACGCATTCGCCCATCTTCGTCGGCCTGCTGATCGGCGTGATCGTCATCGTCGGGGCGCTGACCTTCTTCCCGGCCGATGCGCTGGGCCCGATCGTCGAGCATTTGCAGATGCTCGCCGGAAAGTCGTTCTAGATGATCTCCGAACGGCGGCTCGAGCGCCGGCCCAAAGCGCGCTCGCTCTTCGACCGGGCGATCCTGTCACGAGCGGTGCTCGACTCCTTCAAGAAGCTCGATCCGCGCTGGCAGTTCCGCAACCCGGTCATGTTCGTGTGCGAGATCGGCGCGCTCGTCACGCTCGCGTTCTTCTTCCGAGACCTGCGGACGCATGGCCCTGCCGGTTTTGATTTCGCGATCTCGATCTGGCTATGGTTCACCGTGTTGTTCGCCAATTTCGCCGAAGCCGTCGCCGAGGGCCGCGGCAAAGCGCAAGCCGATTTTCTACGGCGCACGAAGACCGACACGAAAGCGCGGCGCGTCGCCGACGGCCGGGAGGAGATCATCCCCTCGACGGAGCTGCGCAAGGGCGACGTGTTCCGCGTGTCTGCCGGCGAACTGATCGCGGCCGACGGCGACGTCGTCGAGGGCGCCGCGACGGTCGACGAATCCGCCATCACCGGCGAATCCGCGCCCGTCATCCGCGAGGCCGGCGGAGACCGCAGCTCGGTCACCGGCGGCACGCGCGTGCTGTCCGACACAATCCTCGTTCAAGTGACCGCCAATCCGGGTGAGGCATTCCTCGACCGCATGATCGCGCTCGTCGAAGGCGCGAAACGTCAGAAGACGCCCAACGAGATCGCGCTGTCGATCTTGATCTCCGGGCTCACCATCATCTTCCTCGTCGCGGTCGCGACGCTGGCGCCGTACTCGACGTACGCACACGTGCAGCAATCGGTGACGGTCCTGATCGCGCTGCTCGTATGCCTGATCCCCACCACGATCGGCGGGTTGCTGTCCGCTATCGGCATCGCCGGCATGGACCGCGTGCTGCAGCGTAACGTGCTCGCCATGAGCGGCCGCGCCGTCGAAGCGTCGGGCGACGTCGACACCCTGCTGCTCGACAAGACCGGCACGATCACCCTTGGCAACCGTCAAGCGACCGAGTTCCTCCCGGCGCCCGGCGTCGACATGAATACGCTTTCGCGCGCGGCGTATGTGTCGTCGCTGTCCGATGAGACGCCCGAGGGCCGCTCGATCGTCGCGCTCGCGGAGACGTTTGGTGCAGCGGTCGACGGCAAACCCAAAGAGGCCGCGTTCGTCGCCTTTTCCGCCTACACGCGCATGAGCGGCGTCGATCTCCCAGGCGGCGTTTCCATCCGAAAAGGTGCGCCCGATTCGATCCGCGCGTGGGCGCGCGAGCGCGGCGCAGGCGCCGATGCCGACGTGCTCGCGGCAGACGTCGACCGCATCGCGCGCGCCGGGGGCACGCCGCTGCTGCTCGCGCAAGACGGCAAGATCCTCGGAGCAATCCAGCTCAAAGACATCCTCAAGCCGGCGATGCAGCAGCGCTTCGACCGGTTGCGCAAGATGGGCATTCGCACCATCATGATCACCGGCGACAACCCGCTCACCGCGGCCACGATCGCGCGTGAATCCGGCGTCGACGATTTTCTGGCCGAAGCGACGCCGGAGACGAAGATGGCGCTGATCCGGCGCGAACAAGAGTCGGGGCGCCTGGTCGCCATGACCGGCGACGGCACCAACGACGCGCCGGCGCTCGCGCAAGCCGACGTCGGCGTCGCGATGAACTCCGGCACGCAAGCCGCCAAAGAGGCGGCCAACATGGTCGACCTCGACTCCGATCCGACCAAGCTGATCGAGATCGTCGAGATCGGCAAGCAGCTGCTCATGACGCGCGGCGCGCTCACCACGTTCTCGATCGCGAACGACGTCGCCAAGTACTTCGCGATACTGCCGGTGATGTTCGCGACGGCATATCCCGAGATCAACGCCTTGAACGTCATGCGGCTCGACCCGAGCAGCGCCATCCTCTCGGCGGTGATCTTCAATGCGTTGATCATCATCGCGCTCATCCCGCTCGCGCTGCGCGGCGTGAAGTACCGGCCGGTCGGCGCGAACATCGTCCTGCGCGACAACGTGCTGTGGTACGGCGTCGGCGGCGTCATCGTGCCGTTCATCGGCATCAAGCTCATCGACGTGCTGCTCGCGCTGCTGCACTTGAGTTGAACTGATATGGCACACGCAAACGGATCCGACGTCAATGACAACACGCTGCACCATCTGCGCGTCGCGCTGATCTACACCGTCCTCAGCGTCGTGGTGTTCGGATTGATCTATCCCTTCGTGATGACGGGCCTCGCACTCGTGCTGTTTCCGCACCAGGCCAATGGCTCCATGGTGTACATCAACGGCAAGCCGGTCGCGTCCGCGATCATCGGCCAGCTGTGGACGAAACCGCAATATTTCCATGGGCGGCCTTCGGCGGCGGGCAGTGGATACGACCCCACGGCCACCGGGGCCACCAATCTCGCTCCGACTTCAAAGAAACTCATCGATGCGACGCGTCAGACGATCGCCGCCGTGCGCAAAGAAAATCCCGACGCGAAAGGGCCCATCCCGATGGACTTGGTCACGTCGAGCGGGAGCGGCATCGATCCAGACATCAGCCCAGAGGCGGCGCTCTATCAGGCGCCGCGCGTCGCGCACGCGCGCGGGATGACCGTAGACCAAGTCAACGCGATCATCGCCAAGCACGTGCAACCGCGCACGCTGGGCATCCTCGGCGAACCGCGGGTCAACGTCCTCGAACTCAACCTCGCGCTCGACGACCATTGAGCCGACAAGAAAGTAAGAAAACCGTGTTCTCAGTCCGTCCAATTCTCGCAGCAGCAGCGCTGCTGGTGATCCCTCTCGCGAGCGCATCCGCGGCCTTTGCGGACGCCGCCACGCCGGCACTCGCGACGCCCACGCCGACGCCGACGCCCGGGTCGTTCCGCCGCGCACTGCCGGCGCCGGCCGATTCGATCTTCCCGGCGTCCGATTTTCTCGGGCCGACGATCGGCGTGCCGGTCGACCAAGGCAACCGTTTCTACGGCTGGTTCGATCCGGGCATCGAAGTCTCGACGTCGCAGAATTCGAACTATCCGCTGACCTACAACGACGCGCCGAACATCCCGCAGCTGGACCAGCTGATCTTCCGCTGGGAGCGCCAGCCCGACACCGTGCAGACCAAGCATTTCGATTGGGGTTACCGCTTCAGCAATCTGTTCGGCGTCGACTACCGCTGGACGACCGCGCAGTGCTACTTCTGCAATCAGCTGCTGACGTACAACCGCCTGTACGGGGACGACCCCGTCGAGATGTACGGGATCTTGTACTATCCGCACATCGGCCAGGGTACGGAGATCCAGCTCGGCCGCTTCATCTCACCGCCTGACATCGAGGCGCAGCTCGCACCGAACAATTTCCTCTACACACACTCGGTCTTCTTCGACTTCGACGCCTACACGCAGACCGGCGCGCTGTTCTCGACCAAACTGTCCGATTACTGGACGCTGGTGTACGGCGTCCACTCCGGCAACGACATGTCGCCGTGGAGCCCGTCGCAGCATTTCCCGACGTTCGAGTTGATCGGCCGTTGGATCTCACATGCCAATAAGGACTCGCTCTACGGCGGCGTGGACGCAATCAACTTCACGCCATATATGCGCACCTACATCGGAACCGCGAACAGCGCAAACCCGAGCACGGGCGTGCTCTACGGCCACGACAACCTGCAGCAGTTCAACCTCACGTGGACGCACGTCTTCGAGCCGAACTTTCAAAACCTCGTCGAGACCTACTGGTTGTATGAATACAACACGTATCAAGGCGGCACGATCAACAACGGGCCGTTCAAGTTCGGCGGCGGCGGTGGAGTAGGCGCATTCTTGCCGGGTCGGTCGACTGCGACCGGTGTCGTCGATTACCTGGAATACAAATTCGCGCCGAAAGATTTCGCGTCGTTCCGCGTCGACTACATGAACGACCAATCCGGATGGCGCTCGGGGTTTCCAACGTCGTACGGCAGTTTGACGTTCGGCATCACCGACAAGATGTCGAGCGTCGTGACGATCCGGCCTGAGATCCGGTATGAGACGGCCTTCCGCACGGGCATCACGCCCTACGACAACGGCACCAAAGCGGCGCAGACCACGTTCGGCATGGACGCGATCATCTATTTCGGCAACCCGTGAGGATGCCGCGCTGGCTCGTCGCCGTCAGTGCGGCGAGCTGCGTGCTCGCCGCACCCGGGCGTTCCGCTGCCGCGCATGTCACGGAATCGCCGACGCCCGCCCCGACAGCCACGCCTGCACCCGCATCGAGTGCGCCGAGCGACCCGTGCACGACGATCATCGCCATCGTAACCCGCCCGACCGTCACCACATCCGTCTGCACCGTTCGTCCCCAGCATCTGCTTGTCGAGAACGGCTGGACGAACACCGTCACGACCGGCCCAGGCGGCGGCAATACTGCGACGTATCCTCAGTCATTCGTGCGCATCGGCACCGACATCCGCCAAGTCGAGATCGATTGGACTCCTCCGAGCTACAATCGCTCGTCGGTCGGCGGCGCGATCATTAGCGGCGCGAGCGACATGGCGTTCGGCGCGAAATGGGAAGCGGGCTATGATAGCCGCGCGGTGTGGGGTTGCAACGCGTCGGTCAGCGTGCCCAGCGGCGATACCGCATTCACCGCGGGCACGACGCAGTACATGTTCAACCTCAATGGAAGCTATACGCTCACACCGGTCTTCAGTCTGTCCAGCACCCTCGGATTCAACTCGTTGGGGATGCCGGCCGCTCCGAACGCGGCGCAGCGCTACTTCTCGTTCATTCCGACGCTCGCGCTCTTCGCCAGCACGTCGCGCGTGTCGGAAGCGTTCGCCGAGTACGCGTACTTCAGCCGTACTGGACCCGGGCTGCCCGGAAAGAGTCTCATCGATTTCGGTTACGAGCAAGATCTCGGGCGGCATCTGCAACTCGATGCCGAGTACGGGTTCACGCCCGCCTCCTTCAATGGGCAGCGGCAGCAGTACGTCGGCGCTGGCGTGTCGTTCATGTTCGGCTCGTAGGCCGTCGCGCGGGCGCTAGCCGCTTGCAATCGTCGCGAGCGTTTGCGTCGCAGCGCGCTTGCCTTCGGCGACCGCGTGCGGCCAGTTCTGACGGCCTGTAAGTTCTGAATGACCGAATGCGATGCGCCCATATCCCTGGCGGATCACGCCAGCCGGCGCGGGTTTCCCGTTTGTCCCGAAATAGAAACCTGGCTGCGGAGCGATGTACGCGTGGCCCCAGCGGTTGAGCACGATCGCCCCGATGTCGCGCTGCTGATCGAAGCCTGAGGCACCGAGCAATTTCTGCAGCTGTTCGCGGACCTGGCTCTCGAACGCGGCGTACGACGTCGCGAACAGCATCTGCCGCCCCGCGCTCGCTTGCGTTTCGAGCGGCACGCCGGCCTGCGGGAATCCCATGTAGAGCGTCAGCATCGCCGGCTTCTCGGGATCGAGCGGCGTTTGATAGCCTTCGTATTGCATCGGCTGGCGGATGTTGGCGAAAAACCCTATGCCCTCGAACCAGCGCAGTGCGGAAACGCCGAGCCGAGCCATCGCGCGCCAGTTGCGCAAGCCGACGTTGACGACGAGAATCGGGGCATGGTGGAACTGCGCATACGCATCGACGAACGACGGCGGAAGATCGCGGACGACATGCCGGTTCACCCAGCCCCCACCTGCCATCACCACGGCTTTGGCGGTGATGCGTTCGAGCGAGCCATCGCGGAAGTAGACGACGTTCACGTGCGACGCTGCTTCCGGTGGACCTTGGTGGCGCACCGACACGGCGGTCGCGGAAACTCGGGCTCTCACGTTCGTACCCGGCCGGTCAAACGCGGCGAAGTCGTACGGTCCGCCGACGATGTCGGCAAAGCTCGTGCCGCCTGCGATGGCGTCGGGGATCAGCGCTTTGAAGAAGTAGCGAGCGGTTGCCGTGTTGCCGCCCGGAAAACTGAAGATCGACGATTCGTCGTAGCCGATCCCTGCCGCGCCGGCCGGTCCGGGCATGCCGATCAGCTTTGCCGCGTACGCGGAGATCGCCGTCGCGCTGACGCCGTAATCTCCGGCTGCGACGAGCGGATCAATGAGCGCAAACACGTCATGGCTGAGCTTCATGATATTGACGACGTAGTCGCCATACGACATGCTGTCCAGCCATCGGTCGGGATCGGCTCCCGCAGGTGGAACCACTGGGGAGCGCGCGTTATGCCACGCGAGCCAATCGCGTTTGATGCGCTCTCCGATCGGCGCGCGCGCAAGATCGTCGCGGAAAGCATCGACCACGCACGCGTCGCCGAAAAACCAGCCGGTGCTCGCGGATCGTTCGTACCAGAACATCGGCTCGTAATTATCGCGCGCGAAGCGGATCGAGCGGACGGATGCCGCCGGTCGAACGAACTCGTAGGATTTGGGGATGTTCAGTTCGTTCCAGTATTCATGAGCGGGCCCGAATTCAGGCCCTGGTATCAATGTGTCGTTCGAGCCTTGTGGGCCGATGAGACGCACGCCGTCGACGTCGATGACATTTTGCTTTGCCTCGCCGCCGGGTACGGGATGATTATCGAGGAGCAGAACGGTGCCGCTGGGGCGTGCTTTCTTGA
>JAFAHD010000067.1 GCA_019237415.1 Vulcanimicrobiota bacterium | reverse complement strand
TCGAACGGCAAGCGAAGCGGTCCCGGCAAGTGGCCCGTCCATCCGAACAACACGTTCTGCAGCGGCTTGATCGCTACCGCGGTGATGACGGCGACCACGATGAAGCCCAGCGCGGTGGCGATGACTTGCCAGCGGCTCGTCCACGGGTGGTTGCTGCGCGCGGTCGCCGCGCTGGCCGGCGGCAGCGTCGCTGAACCAACAACGGACTCGGCATTCTCCTCCGGCTTCGCGGACTGCGCTCCCGAAATCGCCTTGCTCTCATCAGACTCGAACGTGACCCCCGCAACCGCACTCATGATCCATTGCGTGAGCCGCGCGAGCGGCCGCCCCACCGTCTGTCTTCCCACCACCGTGACGAGCCACCCCAAACCGACGTAGAGCACGGCGTCGGGCAGCGCGAGATGGCCGACCGCCGCAACGCCGACCAATGACGCGAGCAAGAACCAAATGCGCAAGAACCAGCCGATGGCGACACCGAGATACGGCACAGCCTCGAAGAATCCAAGCACCAGCGGCGCGTAGCTGAACGCATACACGATGGCGAGCGATCGCAGCGATACCTTCGTGGCGAGCGGCAGCAGCGTGATGGCCCACGTCGAGAGCGTCAAGAACACGTAACCGAACGCGAACAGCAGGGCCGACACCAGCAAGCTGAACACGAAGCGCCCAGGTTTGATGCGGTTCGCGAACAGCACGACGCTTTGCCCGACGGTTTCCGACAGAGCGGCCAGCAGCACGATCGCCGCGGCGACCAACGGCGCGTCCTTGAGCGCCAAGCTGGCGGTGAATGCGTGCGGATCCAGCCGGAAGACGCCGCGCAACGTCGTCCATAGGTCGGGCGCGATCGCCTGCGCTTGGGCGAGCGACTGGACTGACCCGTCCATCACGACGCTAGCGCGTGATCGGCGGCGCCGTCGGCGAAGGAATCGGGCCGCTCAGCTGCGCTTTCACGCTGCTCAACGGATCGAGCGGCACTTTGATGAACCCGCGCTGCGGCTGATCCAGATCCAGGATGACCGCATACGTGAGCGCGAGCATCAACGCGAACGCGGTGAAAGGGATGATTTCGAAACGACCCGTCCTGCCGAAATGCGCGCCGAGCAGCGAAGCGGCCAGCAGCATCACGAGCACGAGGACGTTCAACACTTGAGCTGGGATCGTCGCATTCAGCGCTGCGGCCTGTTCCGCGCTCACGTCGATCGTATCATTGAGCGTCGCGATGAACAACGGCGTCATCGTCGAGCGCGGGTCGTCGTGCGCCGCGCGCATCGCGAGTGCCCACATCTGTTCTTGCAGCTTGGTCGACCTGCGCGCAGGCTCGTCTCTTTGCCCCGCCACAGCCGATGCGAAGTCGTAACGCGCCGCCGCGTACTCGCGCAGCACCGTCCACATCTGCTGCTCGACCGGCTGCTCGAGCAGCTGCACGCGCAGCGCAGTCGTGCCGATCGCGTTTGCCTCTTTCACCGTGACGGCGCGGCGCTGATCGTAGCGCCCGACCGCGAGCGAAAATGAGAACCCCAGCAGCAGCCCGATCAAGCCGAACGCGCCGGCTTGGATGACGCCGAACGGTGCATCGTCGGCTCCCGGCCCTCGGACCATTCGCGCCACGAAAAACGTGATTGCGCCCGCCGCGAGGACCAGAAGAAGCACGAACAACGTGGGGAACGTGATGCTAGCCGCGTTGATGCTCAACGTTTGGCAAAGCCTCCGTCATGCAAGCATGGGTGAGAGCCGCATCCATCAGCTTTTCGGCGAGCAGCGCTCCTCCTGCCGGCCGAGGAGGAATCCAGCACGCTGCGCGGCGAGACTGGCGCCATGCCAGTCGCAGGTCCGCAGATTGCAAACGCGACGTTCTACACCAGCTTTCTCTTCGACGTCTCCGACACGATCGACCTCACGAAGCTGCGCAGCATCGCCGGCGAAAGCGCCGAGCCCGCGCCGCTGCGCTTTCGCGCGGCGCCGACCGCCGAGCACATCCAGTTCGCCGTGCCGCCCTTGGGAGCAAACCTTCCGCCCGTCGCGCTCGACGGCGTCACCGCCAGCGCGCGGGTGAAGATCTACGACTACGGCGTCATCTCGATCCGCTTCGCGTTCCCATACTCCGGCCCGTGGTCCGGGTACATCGACCTCGCGATCGGTCTGCGCGCCGGGGACCGGCTCGTCAGCGAGGCGCGGCGCGTGCTTGACGAGATCCTGCGCGATTGCGCCTCCGCGCTCGGCGATCCGCATCCGACGCTGGTCGAAGACTATTTCACAAGCGCGCTCGAGCGGCTCGACGTGCCGCTCGATGCCGCCGCGCTGCTCGATCACTACGGCGCGGCGATCGTCGGCCTGATGCACGCCGAACATCAGCCGCTCGCGCCGGCGGAACAAGATGAGACGCTGCGCCAGCACTTCAGCTACTTGCCCGATGACCTCGTCGTGGTGCAATGGGACTCCGCATTCATCTACGACAGCAAGGACAACGCCGAGGTCCTGCTCGACCTCCTCGAGTTCGCCAACTCGCAGCTGGTCGAGTTCCGGACATACGACGCGCAGCTTGACGCCGAGCTGGACGCCATCTACGCCGCTGACGTGCCGCCGCGCCCGCGCTGGCCGCTGCTGCACAGGCGCGGCACGGAAGAGCGCGCTCAGGAGCTGCGCTACCTGCTCGTCGACATCCGGGAGCTCATCGACCGCGCCAGCAACGCGCTCAAGATCGTCGGCGACGCCTACTACGCGCGCGTCTATCGAGCCGTCGCAAAGCGCCTCGGCCTTGACGTCTGGCAAAAGCAGATCGAATCAAAGCTCGACAGCGTCGGCGATGTCTACCGATACCTGACGGATCAGGCGCAGACAGCGCGCGGCGAATTCCTCGAGTTGATCGTCATCGTGCTCATCGCCATCGAGATCGTCGTCGGCATCCTCGGGCTGCGCCACTAAGACGGAGGACCGATCGTGTCATTCACGTTGCCAGCTCTTCCGTACGAGGCGTGGGAACCGACAAAACGCACCATGCACCTCTGGGCGCAGATCGTCGGCAAGGTCCGCCTCGCGCTCGCGCCGCATCGCAACCACTGGTGGCACATCACGCTGCATCTGACGGCGCGCGGCCTGTACAGCCCGCCGCTGCGCTACGGCGACCTTTTCTTCGACGTCACGTTCGACTTCAACGAAAACGAACTCGTCATCACGGTGTCGGACGGACGCGAACACCACATGCCGCTGCACGACGGCCTTTCCGTCGCGACGTTCTACCGCGACTTCATGCAGGCGCTGCGTGACCTCGGCATCGACGTCACGATCCGAGCCCGGCCTTACGGCGTCGACATGTCGACCCCGTTCGCGCGCGACGAAGAGCACCACAGCTACGACTCCGACGCGATACGGCGCTGGTGGCACATCATGCTCTGGACGCGCGATGTCTACGAACAGCACGCCGACGGCTTCATCGGCAAGACGAGCCCGGTGCACCTGTTCTGGCACAGTCTCGATCTCGCGATGGGCCAATACTCCGGGCGGCGCGCGCCGCCGCGTCCGCAAGCGAACCGCGTCGAGCGCGAAGCGTATTCCCACGAAGTGATCGCGGTCGGTTTCTGGGCGGGGGATCCAAACACGCCGATGCCGGCGTACTATACGTACACCGCGCCGGAACCGCCGACGCTGATCGAGCTGCCGTTGCGACCGCCTGGTCAGGCGAGTTGGCAGCCGAGCGGCGGCGGGCATCTCGGACTGCTTCCCTTCAGCTCGGTGCGCAGCGCCGAAGACCCGCGCGGCACGCTGCTCGATTTCTGCAAGAGCGGTTTTGAAGCCGGCGTCAGCGCTGCGAAGTGGCCTCCGCCTCCGTAAGCTTCCATTTCCGCAGCAGCGCCTCTTCGCGCTCGCGCGTCGGGCCGGCGCGCAGCGCGCGATCGATGCCCAATCCGCGCGTCCATGCAAGCGTCGCGCGCACGGTGTCATCGAGCGGCCGGTATGCAAGCCCGGCCGCGACCGCGCGAGCAGAACTCGCTCTGATGATGACGTCTTCGCCCTGCGGCACCCACAACGGCATTTCCGTCCACGGCGTCACATCGTTGGCGAGCAAAAACGCCTCGCTGACCCAGACCGGCGCGCCGCCATCCGCCGCGCGCGAGCATGCGCCCAGGACGTCGCTCATCGTCATCACGCCATACGTTCCGCTTGCATTGTACACGCCGGATGCGCCTGCGCCGACTGCGTCCAAGAGAAAGCGCGCTAAATCGCGCACGTCGATGAACGACACATATGCGTCTGGCGTGCCGGGCGCCAGCACCTCGCCGCCGAGCGCGAACCGGTTCGGCCAGTAGGTGAAGCGATCGGTCGGATCGAGCGGTCCCACGATCAGACCTGGCCGCACGATCAGCGCGCGATCGCCCAACCGCGAAGTGACCTCCGTTTCGCACAGCGCTTTGAGCCCGCCGTATGTCTGCGGCGTCACTTCTTCGACTGATGGATCCGCTAACGCGATGACCGGTTCATCTTCCGTGAGCGACCCACCGAAGTCTTCGGGATACACGCTGATCGTCGAGATGAAGACGTAGCGTCCGACATCCGGACCGATCGCCTCCACTGACGCCCGCACGATGCGCGGCACCATACCGCAGGTATCGATCGCCGCATCCCACCGCCCGCCCGCAAGCGCGCCCAGACCGCCATCGCGATCTCCCTTGATCCACTCGACGCCTGCAGGCGTCGCACCGCTGCCTCCGCGATTGAAGAGCGTTACCCGGTCGCCGCGCGCAAGCGCCGCCTCGACCACATGCGGACCCAAGAACCTCGTGCCGCCGATGATCAACAAATCCATGACGCTACTCGAAGGCGGCCATTCCGCGGATGTAGTCGAGCATCAGCACGTGGAAGGCCCACGCATTCGATCCGAGCTTGCCCGCAACGTGCTCGCCTTCGAACACGTCGTCGTTGGGGCGCGTCGTGAACGCGACGTCGCCCAGCCCGATGCTCAGTATCTTCACTTCCGGCACTTCGATCTGATCGACGCCGGGCGAGATGTTCTTCACGTTCCACTCCGGGTGCGCCGAATGCCATTTCGCGAAGCGCTCGCGGGTGATGAAACTCGTCGCGAACACCGTGCCGGTCTTCTCGACGACTGAGGCGGCGGTATCGAGCATCATCTCGACCAGCTCGCCCTCGACGACCACCGGCACCGACGGATACCCCGGGGTCGGGAAATGCAGTTTCACGGGATTGATCGCATCCGCGGTGATCGAGTGCCCGTCCGGATGCCACAGGATCTGTTCGTTGCGGTAGTCGATCGTCCACACTCGGCCGGCAAACCACGAACTGCCGAGCTGGAGGTCGATCCCCGCGAGGATCGGATCTTTCGGATCCGGATCGATGATGGGCAGCATGCCATCCCCGCCGACCGGCGGCAGCGGTTCGGCGAACTTGGGCAACGCAGCGCGACCGTTGAGCAGCGCGAGCCCGGCACGCTGCGCAAAGGCGCGTGTGATGAACCCGCTCCCGTCGGTGTCGAGCCATGCGAGCGCGCGCGACCCATCCGGCGGCGTGAGCGTGAGGAATGGCCGGCCGCCTTTGAACAGCGGCGTCAACGCCGTTTCGCCCGGCAAACTCGCCGCGCGCGCGGCAAGCGGCGAAACGGCTATTGGCGCCAGTGCGCACCCGCCCAGTGCGGCGAGGAACGAAGCTCGCTTCATCGCCCGGCTAGCGCTTCAACGCAGCGGTCAAGGTGATGTTCACGCTGGCCAGCGCGACGGAGACCGGACACGTCCTCTTCGCCTCGTCGACGATCGCTTTGAATTGCGCCTCGTCGATTCCGGGCACTTCCGCCTTCGTGTCGAGCGCGATCGACGTGATCCGGTACCCCTCCGGCTTTTGCTCGATGGTCAGCGTCGCGTTCGTGTCGATGTACTTAGGCGGATATCCCGCGCGCGTGAGCGCGGCGGCCGTCGCCATGCTGAAACAACCCGCGTGCGCTGCCGCGATGAGCTCCTCGGGATTCGTCCCCTTCCCGTCGCCGAAACGCGAATCGAACGAGTAGGCGCCGTCAAACGCGCCGCTGCCGAAGCGCATGCGCCCGCCTCCGCCGCGCAGATCGCCGTTCCATTGCGCTTGTGCTGTCCGTGTTGGCATGAACTGTCCTTTCTTGGACCCGCTCTTAGTTCCGCGCGCTACTTGACCGGCACCCGGAAGATGCGCCCGACGAGGTATGTGATCGAAGCGGCAATCGCGACCACCAACAATTGCCGCAGCGCGGAGTACAGTAATCCCTTGCCGGTTTGCCGGCCGAGATACGCGCCGATCGCGAGCGCGCACACCGCACCAAGGATGATCGAAGCGAGCGCAGCGCGGTCGCCGCTCCAGACGTACCACGGCAGCAGCGGGATCAGCGCACCGATCGCAAACGTGACCAAGGACGAGAGCGCCGCCGCGATGGGCGATCCCAACTCAGACGGATTGAAGCCGAGCCCCGCCTGCACGTAGGTCTGCACCGCCTGTTCGGGTTGGGCGGCGACCGTCTCAGCGGCGTGCCTCGCATCGTGATCGTGCACGCCTTCTTCTTCGAAGATGCGCGTGAGACGCCTGATCATCGACTCGGGATCGGTTCGCATGTCTTCGCGCGTGTCGCGCAACACGCGTTCGAGCAGTTCGCGCTGTGCCTGCATCGAGATGTACTCGCCCACAGCCATCGAGCCCGCACCCGCAACAAGGCTCGCGAGGCCTGCGAGCCGCACGAAGCCCGCTTCAGCATTCGCACCGGCCACGCCGAGGATGAGCGATACATTGGTGACGAGTCCGTCGCTGATGCCGAGGACCGCGGCCCGTATCGTGCCGCTCTGCGCTTCGCCGACAAGGCGCTGTCGTTGTGATGGCTTGTCTGTCGTCACTCGCACGCCGCGCCTTGGCCCAGGCGGCGCATGCGTCCTCCTTGGCCGGAAAGGTGCCTCTGCGATGCGGCACAAAACGCGAACGCGATGCGGTTCTTCATCACCGGCGCGACAGGTTTCATCGGTTCGCGCGTCGCGCGTTTACTTGTGGAAGCCGGCCAGGAGGTCGACGCGCTCGTGCGCGACCCGTCGCGCGCGCAGCATCTCGCGCGACTCGGGGTACGCCTGCATGCGGGCGACATCACGGACGCCGTCAGCCTGCGCGCGCCGATGGCGGGCGCCGACGGCGTCTTCCACATCGCCGGCTGGTACAAGATCGGCGACCGCGACCCGGCCCAAGGAGCGGCCATCAACATCGAGGGCACGCGCAATGTCTTGACCGCGATGAAGGAGCTCGGCATCCCGAGGGGCGTTTACACCAGCACGCTGGCCGTCAACGGGGACACGCATGGCGCGCTCGTGGACGAGTCGTATCGCACGGCTGGTGGACCGTGGCTCTCTGAATACGACCGGACCAAATGGGTCGCACATCACGAAGTCGCGGAGCCGATGGTGCGCGACGGGCTGCCGCTCGTCATCGTCATGCCGGGTGCCGTGTACGGTCCGGGCGACACGAGCTTGGTGAACGCGACCTTCGTCGCGTACCTGCGCAGAACGCTCATGATCGCGCCGAGCATCACCGCGTTTTGCTGGGCGCACGTCGAGGACACCGCGCGCGCGCATCTGCTCGCGATGGAAGGCGGCCAAGCCGGCCAGACATACATCGTCGCCGGCCCGCCGCACACGGTGATCGAGACCCTCGCCGTTGCCGAGCGCATCACCGGCATCAAAGCGCCCACCATCCATCCGGGCCCTTCAACGATGCGCGCGATGTCGGCGTTCATGCGCGTCGCCGGCGCGGCGATTCCGTTGCCGTCCATGTACACGGGCGAAGCGCTGCGCATCATCGCCGGCGTCACGTATATCGGCGACAACGCCAAAGCCAAGCGCGATCTCGGCTACGATCCGCGGCCGCTCGAAGCAGGACTGCCCGAGACGCTGAACTATGATATGCAGCGCCTCGGACCGGACCTCGGGCGCGCATGACGCTGGCCCGGGTGCGCGACCGGATCGTCGCGTGCCGCAGGTGCCCCGAGCTCCGGCGCTACTGCGCCGAAATCGCGCGCGTCCGCAAGCGCGAGTTCGCGCACGACATCTACTGGGGCAAACCCGTGCCGAGCATCGGGGACTCGGACGCACGCATCCTCATCGTCGGGCTCGCACCGGCGGCGCACGGCGGCAACCGCACCGGGCGCATGTTCACGGGCGACGGCTCAGCCGCATGGCTTGCGCCCGCGCTCTATCAGGCGGGTCTTGCCACGCAGCCCACATCGGAACGGCGCGATGACGGTTTCGCGCTGATCGGCGCGTTCATGACCGCGGCCCTGCGCTGCGCGCCGCCGCAGAACAAGCCGACGAAGAAACAGCTCGCAGCATGCGCGGATCACATGCGCGCCGAGCTCGATCTGCTTCCGGAGGTGCGCGTCGTCGTCGGTCTCGGCAAGATCGGCTTTGACATCGCATACGACCGCCTGCGCGAACGCGGCTACGCGACGCAGAGCGGGCGCCGGCCGCGGTTCGCGCACGGCGCCGAATACGTGCTCGCCGCGAAGGGGAAGCGCGACATCACGTTATTGGGGAGTTACCACCCCGGCCGCCAGAACACCAACACCGGAAGACTGACGCTGCCGATGCTGCGCAGCGTCTTCAAGCGCGCTCACGCGCTGGCGGCAAACGATTCGATCGTGCGCACGATCCCCTCGAGGCGACGCGCGAGCGCGGCGCGCGTCCAGCCGCTGTAGTGGGGCGTCATGATCACGTTGTCCAGCTCGTGGAACGGAAATGCTGACGGGGCCATCCGCTCTCCCGCGGCTTTCGGATACTCATACCACACGTCGAGGGCCGCTCCCGCGATGCGCTTCTGGCGCAACGCCTCGTAGAGGTCGCGCTCCACGCAGATCGGAGCGCGCGCGACATTGACGATCGCCGCGCTCGCCTTCATCAGCGCGAGCCGGCGCGCGTCGATCATTCCGCGGGTGATGTCCGAAAGCTCGCAGCAGATCACCAGCGCGTCCACATCTGCAACCAACGAGTCGACCGCGTCCAGTTCCGCAAGCGGCCCGACAGCGCATCCGGAGACGTCGACGGCTCTCTCCGGATGCAGCGTCAAGGCGCTGCAGCGCATGCCGAACGCGTGCGCGCGCTTGACCACTTCGCGGCCGATGCGCCCGAAGCCGAGCAGCCCCAGCGTCGAATCGAAGAGCTCGTCGACAAATGCGCCGCCCCAAAAACCGAAGGCCCACTCGCCGCTGCGCAGGGCGCGATCTGCTTCTCGCAGCCTGCGCCGCAGCGCGACCAGCATTGCGATCGCGTACTCGGCGATCGGCTCCTCGGTGCCGCCCGAGCTGACCACCGCGACTCCCGCAGGAAGCGCCGAGCGGTCGATGTTCTCGGTTCCCGCCCACGGAGAGATGAGCAGTCTGAGCGACCGGCACAACGGCGCCAGCGCTGCGCTGAAGCTGCCGCTGACCAGAATGTCGGCGTCAGGCAGCTCGCGCGCCAATGCGATCTGATCCTTCGCGTCGACATCCGCGATTGAGTATGCAGATCCCAACCGCTCCACCAGACGGTGCGACCAATTCGGAATCGACAGGACGACGATCTTCATCAATGCCGCCGCATGACCACGACCATCTGCCACGACTCGTCGCGCATGCTCAATGGGATGGCGGGCGTCAGATCGCCGTGCCAGCCCACGATGTCGAAGCAGCCGCTCGCCGCGGCGATGTTCCGCAGTCCGCTGCGCAGCCAGATGCGGTACTGCAGGCGATCGACGATGCGCACCGCCGCGCGCCCGTCGCGGTAGCGCGCGTCGATCTCGATGCCGGGCTCGAACGTCTCCGCGATCGGATCGATGTTGTCGTGCGCAAAGCGAGTTGAGATTACCACGTCCGGGTAACGCTGTGTCCAACGGCTCGAGCTGCGCGAGCGCACCCCTTCGAAGAAATCCGCCGGGTGGGTCAGCTCGATGATGAAGATGCCGCCGCGCCGCAGCGAGGCCGCGGTCGATCGCAGCGTCGCCACCGCGTCGCCGTCGGTCGTGTTGTGGCAGAACGAATCGAACAGACAGTACGCCAGGTCGACCCGTTCGGGCAGCTCGAACGTGCGCATGTCGGAACGCAACAAGCGCACATCGACGCCGTCGCGCTTGCTCAGGCTGCGCGCGTAGGCGAGCATCTCCGCGTTGTGATCGACGCCGTAGGCGCGCAAGCCGCGGGCCGCCAGCTCGCGCAGATGATGCGCCGGACCGCAGCACAACTCGACGGCGGACCGCGGCTTGCGCGCCGCATAGCGGGCCGTTAAGGCGAGCAGCCCGTCGGCCTGCGCGACGAAATCGCGGAATCCGAACGCGAGGTCGTACAGGCGCGGGTGCTCGAAGAGCGCCTTCTTACGGCGAGACGAGGACATGCGCCTCGCCTTCAAGCCGTTCGCACAGCTCCTCGGCCGGGTAGGTCAGGATCTCGGCGAGCGTCGGGTGCAGATGGGGCATGGCGATGACGTCGCGCACGTTCGCTTTGAAATACACCAGCGCGATCGCTTCATGGATGAGGTCCGCCGCGTCTGCGCCGACGATCGTCACGCCGAGGATCCGCCCATCAGGCGCAGCGAGCATCTTGGCGAACCCTTGGGTCAGATCCGCGCTGATCGCCTTGCCGAGATCGTCGAACGGGTACGATGCGACCGCGTATTCGATGCCGCGCTGCTTGCACTCGCGCTCGGTCCTTCCCGCGACCGCGACTTGCGGATCGCTGAAGACGGCACGCGCGTGCTGCAAGTCGTAGTCGGCCTTCTGCTTCCCTGCGCCCAACGCGTTGCGCGCCGCCAGCTGGCCCTCGTAGACGGCGACGTGGACCAGCTCGTAGTCGCCGGTCACGTCGCCGGCGGCGAAGATATCGGGGTTCGTCGTCTGCAGATACGCGTCGGTCTTCACTCCGCCATGGTCGAACGCCACACCCGCGAGCTCGAAGCCGAAGCCTTCGACGTTCGGACGCCTGCCAAGCGCCAAGAAGATCTCGTCCGCCTCGAACACCATCTCTTCTCGCCCGCGCTGCGCGACGACGCGTTTGCGCGCACCGGCGCGCTCCACCCGCTTGATGCTCATGCCGGTGTGGACCGCGATATCTTCGTCTTCAAAAGCGCCGGCCAGCGCCGTGCCGACGTCTTCGTCCTCGAGCGAGAGCAGCGTCGCGCTGCGTTGCACGATCGTCATGTCGCAGCCCATCCGGCGCAAGTACTGCGACAGCTCGCACGACGTCGGCCCACCGCCGAGCGCGATGAAGCTTTTTTGCGGCCGCTCGAGCTCGAGCACGCCGTCGCTGTCCACGAACCCGGTGGCTCGGAGGCCGGCGATGTCCGGAACGTGTATGTGCGAGCCGGTCGCGATGAGGAATTTCGATGCACGCACCGTTTGGCCGTCGACGGCCAGTTCGCGCGGACCGGTGAACTTCGGCTGGCCGCGGAAGAGCGGAAACTCTTTGATGCCGGCCGCGCGGTAATCGGCAAATCCTTCGATGATGCGGCGCTTGCGCGCCACGACTGCCGGCACATCCGGCTCCACGCCCGTCACCCGAATGCCGAGATTACCCGCGGTGCGCGCCAAGTGCGCGATCTGCGCGGAACGAAGTTCCGTTTTCGACGGCATGCAGCCGCGCAGGATGCACAAGCCGCCCAGCTCGCCTTCACCCTCGACGAACGCGACTCGCTTGCCCATTCTGCGCGCAGTCGTCGCTGCGGCATAGCCGGCACTGCCTGCGCCGACGACGCAGAAATCAAATTCGTGCGTGCTCATGGACCGCCACTTCCGCGCGCCTGCGCGCCAATGCCTCTCGACAAGGCAATGCGCGCGCGCGCGGGCAAACGCGCGTCATGAAGACGATACGCTTTTTGGCGGACGGCGCAGTGCGCAGCGGCACTATCGAGGACGATAGCGCTGCATTCGGCGGTCAGCGTTGGCCGCTCGCCTCGGTCAGGCTTCTTGCGCCGTGCCTGCCTTCCAAGATCATCGGGGTCGGCCGCAACTACGCCGATCACGCCGCCGAGCTGGGCAACGAACTGCCCAAGGAGCCGCTCTTGTTCCTCAAAGCTCCGTCGGCGCTCAACGACCCGCAGGGCGACATCGTCTACCCCAGCCAAAGCACGCGCGTCGATTATGAAGGCGAGTTGGCGGTCGTCATCGGCCGGCGCTGTCATGGCGTCGCCCGGAAGGATGCGTATGACGTCATCGCCGGCTACACGATCTGCAACGACGTCACCGCCCGCGACCTGCAGAACAGCGACGGTCAGTGGGCGCGGGCGAAGGGCTTCGACACGTTTGCGCCGCTCGGGCCGTGCATCGTGAGCGGCCTCGATCCCGCCGCGCTGCGCGTCACGACGCGCCTCAACGGGCAGATCAAGCAGGACTGCCCGACCAGCAAGCTCATCTTCGACGTGCCGGCGCTGGTCGAGTACATCAGCGCCGCGTTCACGCTCGAACCGGGCGACGTCATCGCGACCGGCACGCCAAGCGGCATCGCCCCGATGCAACGCGGCGATACGGTCAGCATCTCGATCGAAGGCATCGGCACGCTGACGAATCGCGTCGTCTAAAGCGCGGCGCTTATCTCGTAGGCGATGGGGCGGGAGCCGGCGGCGTCGACGGCGCGGGCGTCGGGCGATGACCCGGCCCGGTCGTGCCGGGCGGAGGCGTCGGCGTCGGCGATGCGCCGGGCTGCGGCGTCGCAGGTACTGGCGAAGCTCCGCTCGGCGCAGGTGACGGCGCCGGCGGCGGCGTTGCTGATACCGCGACGGCTGCGGGCTGCACGAACACATCCTCGATCGTCGCGACGTGGAACACCGCGTTCTTTTGGATCACCTCATCCTGGCCCTTACGCAAATCGAAGATGAAGAAATACGGGATGAACATGCTCGCGACGTCGTCGGCGGCCGGCCCGTAACCGTTCTTCTCGTTTTCGTCGAGCACTGCTGACGCTTTGGTGACGCCGATGTCGATTTTGCCGCCATCCGTGAGCGCGATCGAGAAGAACTGGAGTTTCACGTACCCGGGCTGGTTGCCGCCGTGCGCCGGATAGACGTACGCTACGCGCCCGAAGCCGACGTTGCCGGCCGGCACGATGGTCCGCCCGCCGACCACGATGTCGTCGGAGACGACCCATGAGAAGATATCGCCCACATGGCTCGACGCCGACGAAAGCGGCGTGAGCATGCGGACGCGGATGAACGTGCCTTGCGGGATGAGCTCGTCCTTGGTCACCGAGTTGATCGGCGCGGTCGCGTGTGGGATCGCGAGCGCTGCAGCGGGTGTGCAGGCGAGGACGAGGGTGAGAACGGCTGTGCGAAGCTTCATGCTGTTACCGGTGGCGAGGCCCGTTCGACAGACGTACGACGCGCCGTGCCGTCAGGCCTCCGCTAGACGTGAGCGCCATCATATCTCCACGATGGCTGAAAGGAAGATGATATTCAGCAGAACTTCTGGATCATGCGCTAAAGTGAGCGTGCCATGTCAGCTCCGAGCGTCACCTCAACCAGCCAGATCGAGCATCATCGCGCCGGCGATGGCGGGGCAGCTTTCGTCTTCTACCTCTTGACGGCTGGATTCGTGCTGCTGTTCGCCTTGATTCTCTGGTACTTCCCGGCGCACGTCTAACGGCTGGCCGTCGAGGATCGCCGCTGCCCATGAGGCCGCCAAGCCGGCGCCCGGTTCCACGGCCGGCAGGTCGATATAGCACAACCCCTCTCGCCGCTCTCGGTACCACGTAGCCAGGATGCCTATCTGGTCGATCTCTTCTTGCCGCGTGAACGAGTGAGGGGCGCAGCCCGGCCGATAGCGCTCGGCCAGCAGGGTCGCCAACGCGCGCCGCGCCTCTTCTCGAAGTGGCAACCGGCGCGGCAACCCGCACTGGCCGGCAAGCCGGCCGCCGCAGAAAAGAAAACATTGCTCGATCGCGGGGTCGGTCGAGCCAGCAAGCACGACGACGTTCAAGCCGGCGGCGAATTCGAGATTCGCGTGGTTCGAGCGAAGGCGCCGCAGCCGTTCGAGCCGCTGCTCCTCGCGCGACGCGACCTCGTGCCGCCCGCGCGCCGTCGCTTCGTCGCGTCTGCGCGCCGTCGCGAGCAGCACGTCGTCGGCGGCCCCCTCGAGAAACGCGATCGCCTCGTCCACGAGCGCTTCTGCACGGCCGGGAGGCACCACCGGCGAGTCGGATCGGGGTGCATCGTCGCCGCGCAAGTCGAGCGCGTCCTGCAGCGCCGCGACCGCGGCGCGAACGGCAGGCATGCTGCGATACGGCCCATAGTAGCGCGCGCCGTCGGCAAGCAATCGGGTGGTCGCGAGCGCGCGGCCACGCGGACCCGGCTCGAGCTTGAGGAACGCGAACTCCTTGAAATTGCGCAGCAGCGCGTTGAACGGCGGATCGTGCTGGCGCACGAGTTGCGCCTCGAGCAACAGCGCCTCGAATTCGGAGCCTGTCTCTAAGAACTCAAACGACGCCACGACGCCGCGCAGCGCCTGTATCTTGCCGCCTGCGGGCAGCCCAGTCGTGGCATATGCGCGCAGCCGCTGGCGCAAATTGCGCGATTTGCCGACGTAGACCACGCCGTCGCCGGCGTCCTTGAGCAGATAGACGCCTGGTTTTGAGGGCACCTCTTGCAGCTCGTCGAGCAGGATCGACGTCCACACCGGCAGCTGCGCGGGCGGCTCGCACGCGCGCGCTCTCAGCGGGCGGCGACGCGGCTGCGCGCGCATCCGCAAACACTCCAGCAACCCGCCATAGGTGAACACGCCCTGGTCTTCGAGCTTGCGGATGCAGTGCACGAGCAGCTCGGCCGTCGCGGTGGCATCGGCCAGCGCGCGGTGATGTCGTTCGACGTCGATCCCCAGCTCACGCGTCAGCGTTCCCAAGCGGTAGTTCGCCACTTCGGCGATCGTGCGGCGCGCCAACACCAGCGTGTCGATGGTCGGGTTCGCAAGGCTCGAGTAGCCGTGCGCGCGCAGTTCGTGTTCGATGAACCCCGCGTCAAAACGCACGTTGTGGCCGACGACGATGGCATCGCCGATGAACTCGAGCACGTCCGGCAACACGCGGCCTATGAGCGGGGCGCCGGCGACCATGTCATCGGTGATGCCGGTCAGCGCGGAGATGAAGCGCGGGATCGGCTGCCGCGGATTCACAAATGACCGCCAGCGCTTGGTGAGCCGCCCCTCGACGACGTGTACGAGCGCGATCTCTGTGACCGCATGCCGCCCAGCGACGCTGCCGGTCGTCTCGATGTCGACGACCGCAAAGGGGCACGACCAAAGGTCGAGCTTCTCGAGCGCCCCCACGCTCGCGACGTCCAGCATGCGAACGCAAGTTCGTCGAACACGCGTGCGATGCCCTGCCGGGCCAACTGCGCCCGCCCGTCAAATCATGGGCCCGTGCCCAACGCTCGCCTCTTCTGGATCCACGGCTCGGGCTACACGCAGGACAGCTTCCGTGCGCAGGTCGAGGCATTTCCGAAGTCCGAAGCCCTTTCGCTTCCTGGGCACCCCGAAGGCGAGCCGCTCACGTCGGTGGCCGACATGGCTCGGTGGCTTGCGCGCCATGTCCGCGAGTCCGGAAACGGGAAAGCAGTCGTCGGGGGAAACTCGCTTGGGGGCGCTATCGCGCTCGAATGGGCATTGCAACATCCGGAGCAGGCCGCCGGCCTTATCCTCATCGGCACGGGCGCGCGCCTGCGCGTCTCTCCCGCGATCTTCGAGTCGATCGACAACTCATGGCCGGCATGCATCGAGCAGCTCGTCGATTTTGCGGTGTCGTCGAATGCGTCAGCCGAGCTTCGGCAGCACGCCCGCGAGTGGCACGAGCGTGTCGGGCAACGCGCGACGCGGCTGGATTACGCGGCCTGTGATGAATTCGACGTGATGGAACGGCTTGGCCAGATCTGCGTGCCGACGCTCATCGTCGTCGGCAGCGAGGACAAGCTCACGCCTGCGAAGTTCTCGCGCTTTCTGCACGAACGCATTCAGGGTAGCGAACTGCTCGAGGTGCCGGGAGCGGGCCACATCGTCATGGCCGAGCGTCCCGATGTGGTCAATCCCGCGATCGGGACGTTCCTCGAGAAAATAACCGCCGCACCAGCCTGAGGTCATCACCCGGCCGGCCTGGAACTCGCCGACTGTCTCTTTCGTTTCATTGACGGTTTGCACGTAGTCGAAAAGGGCGACATCACTATGTCCAATCGTCGTTGCATTGCCACTGCATCTGCTTTCCTCATGGCTGGCGCGCTCACGCTTCTGCTTCTGCTTTCTGCACCGGCTTCGGCGACCCAAATGACATGCGATCAGAACATCCTGAATCAGGATGCCGTGTGCATCATCGCGCCGGAGATGGGCCCCGCGGCAAAGCCGGCGACGAGCACTACCTATACGTTGGCATGGCTCGCCTACTCGGGCGGCGTCGCGACCGATGCATATGGAAATGGCAGCTATCCGCTCCTCATGCCCAATCAAATCATCATCAATCGCGATGGGAAACCGGTCGCGACGCTGCCGGGAAATGCCGGCGCCTATACGGACACTGGACTGTCGCCGTCGACAAAATACACGTACCAAGTCTGCGCCGCGTTCGGCAGTTATGGCAACTATTGCTCGTATTGGATCGGCGTCACTCCGGTCGGTCCACCACCTCCGCCGAAGATCATCGGCGTGCCAGCTCCTCAAAATCTGCGCGTTCTTCCCGGGTCAAGTTTTGAAGCGGTCGGGTTGGGTTGGCTCAACCCGCCGGTCAAGTCCGACAGCCCCGTCAGATCGAACACGATCACGTGGATCAAAGACGGCGCGACGACTGGCGCACAGACGAAGACGATGCCCACGTCCACCGACGAACAGGACCAGACCTTGATCTACCCGCTCAATCCAGCGACCTGGTACGACTTCACCGTGTGCGCCATCGGTTCGCGCGGAGATCAGGCGTGCGTCGCGATCAAATGGCGCACGCCGGCGCCGCCCCCCGCGCCGATGCCCGGCGCATTTGCTCCCCAAGGGGTAACCGCGACGCGGCTGACGTCCAGCGTGGTGATTGTCAAGTGGACCCCCGACTACGACGACTCGCATCAGGTGGAGCGCCGCCTCGTCCAGGTCGGTCCAAAGAAGGGCCTCGCGGATCAGGGCGTCTACACGGGTGAGTGGGCGTCGATAAGCCCGCAGATCGCCAAACCCACGGCCGCGTACTCAGATATCACGAATGCGCCCAGCAACGGCTATTTCGAATACCGGGTGTGCGGCTTTTTCCGTGGCGCCGAGAACTGCTCGGCGGCGGTCCAGGTCGCCACGCCGAAACCCAACCTCAACAACAACGTCGCCCCAGCGCCGCACTAACGAAGCTCATGCGCTTACGCGAGCGGCAACGGCAGCAGCGGCGGGCGTAGATTCCGCCAACGCTCGTCACCCGTGCGGCGCGCCGTCGCCTCCTTGAGCGCAGCGATCACGGGAAGACGCTCGAATGCTGCTCGCGCGGCGGTCACTCGTGCTTGCTCTGCTTCCGCATCGGCCTCGCCCCGGCGTTCATAGAGTTGCGCGATCATCGCGGGGTGTGCGTTTGCGGTCGCGGTGACGCAGCCGGTTGCGCCCGCCCGCAGCGCCGCGATCAGGAAGCGCTCGCTGCCCGCGAGCACGTCCATGCGCTTGCCGAACTGGAAGCACAGGGCGCGAATGCCTTCCCAGTCGCCGGAACTATCTTTGATGCCGGCGATGATAGCTGGATACGCGTGCAGCAGCGATTCGATCACCGCCGCCGAAAACGCCACGCCCGTCAATTGCGGGATCTGATACAGATAGAGGCGCAAGCGGCCATCACCCACCGCATCGATCGTCTTTGCGAAGGCCTCGATCAGCCCAGCATCTTCAATATTCTTATAGTAGAATGGCGGCAGCACGAGCACTCGGTCGACGCCGCAGCGCAGCGCATGCCTCGTCAGCGTCACCGTGTCGTCGATCGCGCAGCAGCCGGTGCCGACGATCAAGCGCTGAGGCTCGAGGCCCGTCTCGAGCAAGTCCTCGAGGATCGCCTTGCGCTCTTCCAGGCTGAATGAGTTCGCTTCACCGGTCGTTCCCAACAGCACGACGTTCGCGCAGCCCTGCGCGAGCAGCCAGCGGCAATGCGCGGCCAACAGCGGGATGCACGCCGCTCCATCGCTGTCCATCGGTGTGAGCGTCGCGCAGTTGACGCCCGTCGTCAGGTGCTTCATCCGCGCCACATCGACCGCAGCAAGAACAAGACGTTCGCAGGCCGCTCGGCAAGCCGGCGCATGAAGTACGGATACCACTGGGACCCGAACGGCACGGCGATTCGGACATCAAACCCGCGCGCGACCAGCGCGCTCTGCAGTTTGGGCCGCACGCCGTACAACATCTGGAACTCGAATCGATCGCGGCCGATCGACTCGCGCTCGACGAAGCCCACCGCGTGGTCGATGATCGCGTCGTCGTGCGTCGCGATCGCGGTGAAGCGGCCGCGGTGAAGGCACAGCTCGAGCAGCTTGACGTAGTTCGCGTCGACGTCGCGCTTGCGGGCATACGCCACCGAGGCGGATTCGAGATACGCCCCCTTGACGATGCGCAGGCTTGGGTTCAGCGGCAGCAGCGCCAGCAGGTCGGCCTCGGAGCGATACAAGTACGACTGCAGCACTGCGCCGACGTTGTCGACGCCTCGCGCACGCAAGCCCCGATAGATATCGAGCGTCGCGTCCGTGTGCGCGGATTGCTCCATGTCCATGCGCACGAAGTTGCCGTGCTCGGCGGCACGCGCCGCGACCGCAGCGACGTTGGCGAGCGCGAGGTCTCGATCGATGGTCAAGCCGAGATGCGTGAGCTTCAGCGCGACGTTCGCATCGACGCGGTCGAGCGCGAAGCGGTCGAGCATGTCGCAGTACTCTCGCGCGACGGCGGCTGCCGCGTCGCGGCTGCGCACATCTTCCCCGAGCAGGCCTGCTGCGACACGCATGCCGCGCGCGTTGGCCGACCGAACGGCGGCGATGAACTCGTCGAGCGTCTCTCCGGCGACGAAGCGGTAGGCGCCGAAGCGCCGCCCATGATGGGTGATGAACCGCTGCAGCGGCTGATTGCCTGCCGCGCCGAGCAACGCCGCGCGCATCACGTCAGAGCAGCTCCTCGAATCCGGCCGGCAGCGCCGTCGTGATCGTGCGCGCCGCGCGGTCGACGTTCACGCCGTACGCCTCGAGCATCGGGATCAGCGTGCGCTTTTCGCCCACGACGATCATGTCGGCGCCCGGATACTGCGCGACGCCGACCACGGCGCCCAATTCCCCGAGACGTATGTCGCGCACGCGCATGCCCACAAGCTCTACCTCGCGATACGCGTTGGCCGGCAGCGCCGGCAGGTCGGCGAGCGCCGCATGCAACGTCATGCCGCGCAACCGCTCGGCGGCATCCGCGTCATCCACGCCGTCGAAGAGCACGCGCAGATGCGCCGGGGCCGGACGCACCCCTCGCACGGTTAGCGCGCGTTCCGGTTTGCCCGGCGCGCGCGCGAGCACGTGCAGCCCCGGCCGGAGCTCTAAAACGGACGCGGCGACTTTGACGTCGCCGCGCAATCCGAACACTCCGACCACCCGGCCGACCAAGACGCTGAGCTCGCGCCCGTCGCCGCTCAATCGATGATTTCGACGCTGACCTTCTCGCCCGTGCCGACGGTTGCAGCTTTGACAACCGTGCGGATAGCTTGCACGATCCGGCCCTGACGTCCGATGACCTTGCCGCGATCGTCTTCCGCCACGCGCAGCAAGAGCACTGGCCCGCGGTCGTCCTCGGTCGCGCCAATCGAGATCTGGCTCGGCTCGTCGACGATCTGCTCGACGATGTACTTCAAGACAGCTGCGGCGCGCTGGATACCGTCGCGTACGCCCTCGCCCTCTTCCTCATCCTCGTACCGGGCGGACGGCGCGTGCGCGGAGCTTCGCGGCCCGTCATCCGCACCGGCGGCACCGAGCCCGTCGGGATCGCGCTCTGTGTCGTCATCCTCATCGTCGTCCCCGTTGCCGTCGTCGTCTTCGTCGTCGTGGTCGATGTCGAATTCGATCGGCTCCTCTTCAGGCGCGCCGGGTTTTGGCGAGTCTTCTTCTTCGTCTTCCTCATCCAGGTCGATGTCGGTGAATTCAGGCGGACGGTCAGGCATTGGCTTTTCCTTTGCGCTTCTCGCGCGGTTTGCGCGCCGGCACCTTGGCTGCGTCGTACAGGCCCTTCCCGGCCAGCAGGCGCGCGACGGTGTCCGATGGCTGCGCGCCGTTGCCGAGCCAGCGCTTGACCTTCTCCTCATCGAGGATGAGCTCGGCGGGCTCGCGGCGCGGATTGAAATGTCCGATGATCTCGATGAAACGTCCGTCGCGAGGCGAGCCGGAATCGGCGACCACCACGCGGTAGGACGGCTGCTTTTTCGCGCCGGTGCGGCGCAATCTGATCTTGACGGCCAAACGAATCTCCTTATTTCTTCAACCGCGCAAACTGCGGATTGCGCGTGTTGGTCAATGTCTTCATCATCTTCTGAGACGCTTCGAACTGTTTCACGAGGCGGTTGACGTCCTGGACGGTCCGGCCGCTGCCGGCCGCGATGCGGCGGCGGCGGCTGGCATTCAAGATGCGCGGATCATCGCGTTCCCGCGGCGTCATCGACAAGATGATCGCCTCGACGCGCGCCAGCTCGGCGTCGTCGACTTCTTGGCGCCCTGCGAGCTTGTCCATGCCCGGGATCATCTTGAGCAGATCCTGCACCGAGCCCATTTTCTTGATCTGCCGCATCTGATCGAGGAAGTCCGACAGCGTGAAACTTGCCTTCCGTATTTTGGCGGCAAGCTGCTTGGCTTGTCGTTCGTCGTAGACGCGCTGACTCTTCTCGATGAGGGTCAGCACGTCGCCCATGCCGAGGATGCGCGACGCGAGCCGGTCCGGATAGAAGGGTTCGAGCGCATCGACCTTCTCGCCGATGCCGACGAACTTCACCGGTTTGCCGGTCACCGCGCGGATTGAGAGCGCGGCGCCCCCGCGTGAGTCGCCGTCGAGCTTGGTCAGGATGGTGCCGCTCACGCCGATGCGCTGATCGAAGGCCTGCGCAACTTTGACGGCCTCTTGTCCGGTCATCGCGTCGACGACGAGCAGGGTTTCGAGGGGCGCAACGGCCGTCCTGACCTGCTCGAGCTCGGCCATCATGGGCTCGTCGATCTGCAAGCGGCCGGCAGTATCGAAGATCGCGACGCCGTTGCCGGTCGTGCGCGCTTGTTCGAGCGCGCGGCGCCCGATCGCCGCTGCGTCCTGGCAACCGGGTTCGAGATAGACCGGCACCCCGATCTGCTCGCCCAGCGCGCGCAGCTGTTCGACCGCAGCGGGCCGGTGCACGTCGCAGGCGACGAGCAGCGGCCGGCGCCCCTCGCCCAGCCAGCGCAGCGCCAGCTTCGCCGCGTGCGTCGTCTTGCCGCTGCCTTGCAATCCGGCGAGCATCACGCTCGTCACGCCGGCGCCCGCGAAGCGAACCGGTTCTGCCGTCGTCCCCAGCAGTTCGACCAGGCCGTCGCGTACGATGGCGATGACGGCCTGTGCCGGCGTCATCGATTCGAGCACCTCGGCACCGACCGCACGGGTGCGGATGGACGCGATGAAATCCTTGACGACGCCAAGATTGACGTCGGCCTCGAGCAACGCGACGCGGACCTCCCGGAGGACTTCCGAGACGTCTGCTTCGTTAAGCTTTCCGCGCGACCGTAACCGGCTGAAGATCGCCGAGAGGCGATCGGTGAGAGACTCGAACATCGGAGGAGACTAGCGCGGGTGCGGGTGCGGGGCGGAGCCGCGCGCGACCGTCACGCTTTCTCGGTGACCTCTTCGATATACTTGACGGCGTCGCCGACGGTCTTGATCTTCTCGGCTTCCTCGTCAGGGATGTCCAGGTTGAATTCCGTCTCGAGCGCCATCACAAGCTCCACCTGATCGAGCGAATCGGCACCGAGGTCGTCCGTGATCGACGCATCCATCGTCACCTCATTCTCTTCCACGCCGAGCTGCTCGACGATGGTCTTCTTCACTTTCTCGAAGACTGACATCAGATTCGTGTTGACCTCCGTGGGCTCTGTCTTGCGCGTTCGCAAGAACGCCCTACTACATGTGTAGGCCGCCATCGACGGCCAGAGTTTGACCCGTCACGTATGCCGACGCGTCGCTGCTCAAGAACACCGCGACGCGGGCGACTTCGTCGGTTGCGCCGAACCGCCGCAGCGGCACGCGGGCGAGATACTGCGCTTTGAGCGCGTCCGGCAGCGACGCGGTCATCTCGGTCTCGATGAATCCCGGCGCGAGCGCGTTGACGCGGATGTTGCGCGATCCGAACTCGTGCGCGAGCGATTTGGTCAGACCGATCACGCCGGCCTTGGAAGCGACATACGCGCTCTGTCCGGGGTTTCCCGTCAACGCCACGACGGAAGTGACATTGACGATCGAGCCGCCCTTCTGAGCTATCATCACCTTCCCTGCTGCAGCGCACGTGTAGAACATGGACTGCAGGTTGGTGGCCAGGGTGTTCTCCAGCTCCTTCCACTTCATCCGCAGGATAAGCTGGTCGTACGTACGACCGGCGTTGTTGACGAGCACGTCCAAACGGCCGAACGTTTTGACCGCCGCGCCGACAAGGTCTGCAGCCTGGGTCTGCACAGCGACGTCGGCGAGGTGCACGTGCGCCATTCCGCCGGACCCCTCGACCTCCTGCCGGACCTGCTCGAGCGGCTCGCGGCGGCGCCCTGCGAGCATCAACGCAGCGCCCTCGCGCGCGAATGCGAGCGCGATGGCGCGGCCGATCCCGGTTCCCGCGCCGGTGACCAATGCGGTCTTGCCGTGCAGCTGTCCGCTCACGTCGCCTGCGCGCGGGCGGCGCTGCCGCTCGAAGGCGCGGTCTCGAGCCGCGCAAGCCGTTCGATGCCCGAGCTGTCCGCCACATGGACGACCCGCTCCGAATCGACGCCGGACACGCGGCGGAACATCGGCGCCAGCACCGCGCTGGCGCCGCACTCGACGATGAAATCGGGCGTCCGCGCAGCGACCGCTTCTGCGGTCTCGTGCCAGCGCACGCGCGACATGAGGCTCGCGACGAGGCAACGCCGGATCTGCTCGACCGAATGATACGGCGCGACCTCCACGTTGCTGATGACCTCGAAGGCAGGCAGCGCGAACGCGGCGGCTTCGACGAATGGCGCGAAGCGCGCGACCGCAGAGCGCATCAGCTCGCTATGCCAGGCGCCCGACACATTGAGCACGACGACGCGCTTCGCGCCTGCTTGGCGCGCGATGTCGCACAATGCATTGACGCCCGCCACGTCCCCGGAGACGACGATCTGGATCGGCGCGTTCAGGTTCGCGAGGTCGACGCGCGCGCCGCTCATCGCGCGCGCTTGCGCGCACATGGCCTCAACGCGCTGCTGATCGAAGCCGATCACGGCCGCCATGCTTCCGGGCGCCTCGTCGGCCGCGGCACCCATCGCGATGCCGCGTTCGTTGACCAGTCTCAGCGCCTCGTCGAAGGAGAGCGAATCCGCGATCGTGAGCGAGCAATACTCGCCGAACGAGTGGCCGGCGGACACGATGGGCGTAAAGCCAAGCGTCCGGACGGCGCGATAGATGGCGACGTTGACGGTGAAGATCGCGGGCTGGCTGACGCGCGTCTCGCGCAGCTGTTCGTCGCTGCCGTCGCGGCAGAGCGCGAGCACGTCGTATCCTAAGATCGCGGACGCGCGCTCGAAGCATTCCGCCGACGACGGAAACTTGGCCGCAACGTCGACGCCCATCCCGACGCTTTGCGATCCCTGGCCGGGAAACACGACACCGAGCGTCGGCATGCGGTCTTAGGCTTGGCTTGCCTGCGCGGGTGCGATGCTGGGCACGTCGCCGACCGGCGCACCCAACCAGCGCCATACGACCGCGCCCCACGAAAGGCCCGCGCCGAAGGCGACGAACACGACGACGTTGCCCTTCTTCACCTGGCCGGCCCGGACGGCTTCGGCCAGCGCGAGTGGGATCGAGGCGGACGAGGTGTTGCCATACTCGTCGATGTTCGTGATGCACTTGTCGAGCGGCAGCTGGAGCATCTTCATCGTGGCGTCGACGATGCGCTTGTTCGCCTGATGCGGCACGACGAAATCGACGTCTGCGGTGGTCAGCCCAGCCTTTTCCAATGCGGCCTGCACGGAGCCCGCCATTTGCTGCACGGCGAACTTGAACACCGCTTGGCCTTGCATTTGGATGTAGCCCAGACGTTCGGCTGCGAGCGCACCATTTGCGTCCACTGGCGCTGGTGCAGCCACGCGGCCCTCGGGCGCGCCGTTGAGATGACCGTTCGTGGCGCGGTTGAACGGCAAGCGGCTGCCGCCGCCCGGCAGATAGAGCACGCTGGGATCCGAGCCTTCGGCGCCCAGCTCGCTGCCGAGGAAGCAGTCTTCTTCGGAGCGCTCGAGCACGACGGCGCCGGCACCATCGCCGAACAGCACGCACGTCGCCCGATCGGTATAATCGACGAGCTTCGACAACGTCTCGGCGCCGATGATCAACATGCGTGAATACACGCCGGAACGGATGAGCGCGGCGCCCGTCGTCAGCGCGTAGACGAAGCCCGAGCAGCCGATCGAGACGTCGAAGGCCGCGGCGCCTGGAACGCCCAAGCGCGAGGCGACCAGACATGCCGTCGCAGGGAACAGATAGTCGGGCGTCGCGGTGGCGACGATGATGCACTGGATGTCTTTGTGCTCGCGCGTGGCCGCTGCGAGCGCCGCCAGCGCCGCCGGAAACGCGAGATCAGAAGTCGCTTCGTTCGGACCGGCGATGTGCCGGCGTTTCATGCCCGTCCGCTGGACGATCCACTCATCGCTCGTGTCGACGAGCTTTTCGAGGTCCTCATTGGTGAGGACGCCGGGCGGCGCATACGCGCCGACGCCGCTGATGGTGACGCCGTACATCATCGCGTTGGCGACGGCCTAGCCGGCGGGCGCCGCCTCGTCCTTTTGCGCGATCGCCTGGCGGCCGTTGTAATAGCCGCAGTTCGGGCACGCGTAATGCGGACGGCGCTCCTTGTGGCATTGCGGACAGGTCGACACGACCGGCGCTTTGGTCTTCCAGGTCGCGCGCCGCGTGCGCGTGTTCGACTTGCTTCGTTTCTGTTTCGGATTGGCCATGAGTTCTAGTTCACTCCGGGTTCTTGCATGAATTTTGCCAGGCCTGCCAGGCGTTCGTCGACCTGTTCGTCCTTGCAGTTGCAGCGCTCGCGATTTCGATTGCTGCCGCACTGCGGACAGATCCCCAAACAATCTTCCGTGCATACCGCCGCGATCGGTTCGTCGACCTCCAGCAGCTGCTCGACCAGTTCGTCCAGATCGATCGAGCGGTCCACGAGCGGCGCGACATCTGCGAACTGCGCGTCTTGCGGCGCAACGTCTTCGCTGAACGTTTCGGCGATCTCGACGCGCGCAGCGCGCACGAACGGTTCGAGGCAGCGCCCGCACGTCTCCACTTCAGAACCCGTGACCTCGCCCTCCATGTAGACGCCGCGCTGGATCCGGCGAATCGTGCCGGTGACGCGGACGCCGTCTGGATAACGAGCGGCCAGGTCGTCGTGCAGCCGCAGCGGTTGGTCGACCTCGATGACGTCGATGTCGGGGCCGAAGAGGCGTTCTACTGAGATTTTCACGGGGATGCCTGCGAATACGAAAGCCCGCCGTCGTGACGGGCTGTCAGAATGACTTGCATCATTATAGAGAAGCGGGGGAAACCTGTCAAATGGTGCCTTCCTGCGGGACATGCTGAAGCGGATAGACCTGGACGTGCTTGGTCGCTATGATGGCTGCATGCCTTCGAACATGACCGCCCGCGACTGGAGCATATTGGTGGTGCTTTCAGTCATTTGGGGCGGCTCGTTCTTCTTCTACCGCATCTTGGCGGAGGCCATCGCGCCGCCGGTTACCGTGTTCGTCCGGCTGCTATTGGCATCGTTCGCGCTGCTCGTCGTGCTGCGCGCGAGCGGGCGCTCGTTGCCGACCGGCTTGCAAGCGTGGTTCGCGTTCGCCGTGATGGGCGTGCTCAACAACATCGTACCCTTCACGCTCATCGCCTGGGCGGAGATCCGCATCGGCAGCGGCCTCGCATCGATCCTCAACGCGACGACGCCGATCTTCGCCGTCGTGCTCGCGCATTTCCTCAGCGGCGAGCGGCTGCGCGCCAATCGCGCGCTCGGTGCCGCATTCGGCCTCGCCGGCGTCGCTGTCTTGCTCGGACCGGCCGCACTCGCCGGTTTGAATCTCACCGATCTCGCGCAACTCGCGGTGCTGGCGGCGTCGCTTTCCTACTCCATGGCCGGACTGTTCGCGCGGCGGTTTGCGCGCATGGGCATCGAACCGCTCGTGGCCGCGACTGGACAGCTGTGCGCATCCGCGGTGCTCAGCGTGATCCCGGCGCTCGCGGTACCGCATGCGTTGTCCGCGCTGACGCACGCGTCCGCCGGCACCTGGCTCGCGCTCGCCGGTCTCGCGCTGCCGTGCACGGCGTTCGCGTACGTGCTCTACTTCGGGTTGCTCGCGCGCGTGGGCCCGACCAACGTCATGCTGGTCACGCTCCTGACGCCGGTCAGCGCGTTGGCGCTCGGCGCGCTGTTCCTTGGCGAGCGTCTAACGCCCGGCAATGCCCTTGGCATGGCGATCATCTTCGCGGGATTGGCGATCATCGACGGACGCGCGCTCGGGGCGTGGCGCAGCTGGCGCAGGGCGTCGTCAAACGAGGTCACCGGAAAGACCGTGATTCCGCCTACCGCTGAGACCGACTCGTAATCCATCTTGGGCACCAAGAAGATCTGCGCGCCCTCATGCATGGCCGCGCGCAGTTTTTCGATCGCACCGCCGACCGGCAGAACCGTTCCGTCCGCGGCCAAGACCCCGGTGCCCGCGATCTTCACGCCGCCCGCCAGCGGCTCGCCCGTCAGCGTGCGATAGATCTGCAGCGCGAACATCAGCCCGGCCGACGAGCCGTTGATATCCTTGACGTCGTATGCCACGTGCACGGGCAATGATACCAGCTCCGTCTGCGCCGAGACGATCATGCCGAACAGCGGCTTGCCCCCGTAGAGCGCGGTGCGGCAGGTCACCGGCAGGCGCTTGCCTCCCCGCTCGATCTCGAGCGCGAAGGACGAGCCGACCGGCTTGGATGCGGCAGCCTGCGCGATCGACGCGGTTCCCTTGGGCGCGCGGCCGTCGATCGACACGATCGCGTCGTTCACCCGGAAGCAGGCCGCAGCGGGCATTTTGGGTCGCACTTCGACGATGCGGATCGTCGTCTTGGTCTTCACCGGCAGTCCGGCGGCCCGCTCGGCGACGATCTGCGCGACCTTCTGGCTTTCCGCCATCGCGTCTTCGAGCTCCCGGTCGAACTGCGAATCGTTTTCGTTGCCCGCGTACTCATTGCGCGGCACGATCTCAAAGCCGGGGAAGAGCTTCGCGGCGATATAGAAGGCCGGCCGGCCGGGCATCACCTTGACGTCGGTGAGATACAACGTGCCCGGCGGCGGATTGCGCCCGGGCACGGTGACCACGCCGTTGAGGTCCACCGCGTCGCCCGGCCCGAACACCAGAACTGGCAAAGGCACGTAGAACAACAGCAGGCCCAAGCCGACGCCGGTAAGCGCAGCCATGAGCAGGCGGATGCGCGGACGCTTTTGCTGACTCGGTTCCGTCACGAACGGGCGCGCGTCGCCGGCGCGCCGTTGCTCGAAAGATCCGAAGCCAGCTGTTCGCGGCCTTTGTGCACGGCCGCGAGCGCGTTGCCGAGGCTTGCATCGAGCGACGCGAGCACGCCGTCGGCGTACTCGTCGGCACCGCGCCGGACCTCTTGCGCGTGCGCCTCGGCCTGCGCGAGGATCTGCGCGGCTCGCTCGGTCGCCTGTCTGGTGATCTCAGAGTCGTCGAGCAGCTGCGTCTTCGCGGCGGACGCTTCGGCGACCATCGCGGTCGCTTGGGCGCGTGCATCTTCGATGAGCCGGTCCTTGTCTTTGGTCACCGCCTTCGCGCGGCTCACCTCATCGGGCAACGACGAGCGCAGCTTCTCGACGAGATCGAGCAAGCGGTCTTGGCTCACGATGCGCGCGCCGAACGGCAGCCAAACGCCTTCCTTGATCGTGCCCTCGAGCTTGTCGATCACGGTGTAGATGCTCATACGATCACCTCTTGGCTTTCCCGCGGCGCGCGCGCATGTGGCGCAGCACCGACGGCGGCACGAACTCGGCGATGTCGCCGCCGAGCGAGAACACTTCCTTGACGGAGGACGAAGAGACGTACGCGTACTGCGGGCTCGCCGGCATGAAGATCGTCTCCGCGCCGCCTTTGAGCTTCCGGTTGAGCAGCGCCATCGAGAACTCGTGCTCGAAGTCGGACACGATGCGCAGTCCCTTGACGATGAGCGCACGCTCGAAGCGCCGCACGTAGTCCACGAGCAAACCCTCGAATGCGTCGATCTCGACGTTGCGCATGCTGCCACACGCTTCACGCAGCATTTCAACTCGTTGCGGCAGCGTGAACATCGGCGACTTGCTCGGATTGGCGACGACCGCCACGACGACATGTGGGAACTGCGAAGCGGCGCGCTGGACGATGTCGAGGTGTCCGTACGTCACCGGATCGAAGCTGCCTGGATAGACGACGACGATGCCGGCCCTGGACGGCGTGACCCGCGTCGGCTTCACGCGCGCTTGTCTCATGCCCGCCTGGTCCGCGACGCCTGCTTCCGCTCGCGCGGCGCGCGCGCGACCGCCGCTTCGGATCCGCTCTGCAGCGCGGCGCCTTTGCCGCGTTTGCAGACCGCGAAGGTCAGCGACGTGTCGCCATACTTGGCGCGCTTGACGACCTCGAGCGAGTCAGGCAGATCGGGCTTGGCGGAACTCGCGTGTTCGAGGACGGCGATGCCTTCAGGGCTGAGCAGCGACTTCTGCATCATAAGGCGCAGCTCGTCGAGCGCGCCCCGTTCGTAGGGCGGGTCGACCAGCACGATGTCGAACGTGCCGCGCAGCGCGCGCAGCGCGCGCAGCGCCTGCATCGGCATGATCCGGAAGCTGTCGGTGTCGCCGATGACGCGCACGGCGTTGCGGCGAATGGTCATGACCGCGTTCGCGTCGTCGTCGACGAACACGACCGACGCCGCGCCGCGCGACATCGCCTCGAGCCCCAACGCCCCAGAGCCGGCGAACAAATCTAGCACGCGCGCGCCTTCGACGCGCTGTGCGAGAATCGCGAACATCGCTTCACGGACCTTCGCGCCGGTGGGACGCGTCTTCGCGCCTTTGGGCGCCGAAAGCACGGCCCGTGCGCGGCTGCCACCTGCAAGTCGCATGCAGCAAGCTCATTGGACGGCCGCGCGGCAAGCTCCTTAAGAGCTTGCGCGCAACGCGATATCCGTATCCTGCGCCGCGAGGAAGGCCGCAAGCCGGGCATGCTCGCGGCGCTGCAGACCGGGATCGCGCGCGATCAGCGCGTCGGCGTCCTTTTTGGCCTCAAGGAATTCGGAGAAATCGGTCACGGGATCGGCCAGCCGGAATTTCATCGACCCGTGTTGGCGCGTGCCGAGCAGGTCGCCCCTGCCGCGAATCCTCGCATCTTCTTCTGCGATCGCAAAACCGTCGTTGGTCTTCTCCAGGATGTGCAGCCGGGCGGATTCTTCCGACTCGTCGCTCGCCACCAGAATGCAGTACGAGGCCGCCGCCCCGCGCCCGACCCTACCGCGCAACTGGTGCAACTGCGCGAGCCCGAACGTCTGCGCATCGAAGACCAACATGACGGTCGCGTTCGGCACGTCGACGCCGACCTCGACCACGGTCGTCGCGATGAGGATCTGCAAGAAACCGTCGGCGAACATCCGCATGATCTTCTCTTTGTCGGGACCGCCGATCTTGCCGTGCAGCAAGCCGACGCGCAGCCCCTTGAACGCATTGGCGCGCAGCTCTTCGGCCTGGGCGACCGCGGTGTGCATCGCGCGCTCAGACTCGTCGATCGCCGGACACACGACGTATGCTTGCCGGCCCTGTTGCACTTGCTCCCTGATGAACGCGAAGATCTTGTCCTTGCTGCCGACCTCGCGCACGAACGTCTTCGGCGGCTTACGGCCGGGCGGCATCTCGTCGATGACCGAGATGTCCAGATCCGCGTACACGGTCTGTGCCAGCGTGCGCGGGATCGGCGTCGCGGTCATGACAAGCGTGTGCGGCGTGACTCGCCCGGCCTTCGCGCGCAACGCCGCGCGCTGCATCACACCGAAGCGATGCTGCTCGTCGATCACGACAAGCCCGAGGCGCTCGAACTCGACGTCTTCGGTCAGCAGCGCATGCGTGCCCACGACGGCGTCGATCTCGCCACGGCGCAGCTGATCGAGGATGTCGTCGCGCGTCGCGCGGCGCAGCGCTCCGACGAGCATCGCGACGCGCACGCCCGCGGGCGAGAGCAGCTTGGTCAGGCTGTTGAATTGTTGCGCGGCGAGGATTTCAGTCGGCGCCATGAACGCGGCTTGATGGCCGGCGCGCACCGCGAAGAGCACGGCCGCCGCCGCGACCGCGGTCTTGCCGGAGCCCACATCGCCTTGCAGCAGCCGGTTCATCGGGGACGGCTTGGCGAAATCGGCGACGATCTCGTCGATCGCGCGCCCTTGCGCGCCGGTCAATTGGAACGGCAGCAGCGAGCGCAATTGCATGTGGAATTCCATGAGCGCCGCTTGCGAGGCGGCTTTGGAGAAATCCGGCGACGCCTCGCCTTCGCGCGCGGCGCGGCGCAGCGCCGCAGCGAGCGCTAAAAGGAAGAACTCTTCGAAGACCAGCCGCGCCCGCGCCTTGTCTGCGTCCTCGAGCGATGCCGGCTGGTGGATCGCGCGCAGCGACCACAGCGCATCAGCGAACGAGCGTCGTGCGGCGATCGGTGCCGGCAGGGGATCGAGCAGCGCGCTCGCGCGCTTGTCGGCGGTCGCTCCGGCGAGCGCCCGAGCGACCATTTTCTGCACGCTGTAATTCGACAGGCCGGCAGTGAGCGGATAGATCGGCACCAACTCGCCGCTGTACGGCTCGTCTTCTGGAACCACGCGATGTCGAGCGACGAGCAACTGCACGCCCGCCAGCGTGACCTCCGCGCGTCCGCGCATGAAGATGCGCTGACCGGGTTTCAGCGCCGAGCCGAGATACGGCCGGCCAAACCAGATCGCGGTGATCGTGCCGCTGCCGTCGTCCACGATCGCAGTCGTCTTCGCGCGCACGCGGCCGCGCAAGCGGACGTGCTTGACTTGGCGCACGACGCCCATGAGATTGACCTCACCGCCGGACGCCCGCGCTTCGCGCAGCTGGGCGACGGTCGTCGCCGAGCGAAGGTCTTCATAGCGGTAGGGGTAATGGCGCAACAGGTCGAGCACGGTGCGCACGCCCATGCGTTCGAACTGCTCGAGGGTGGAGCGCTTGAGCGCGCCCAGCGAAGTGAGCCGCGCGGCCAGAAAAGACGCGATCGCTTCACCGGGCGCGCTTGGGCGCGATCTGGAGGCGACAGCCGGAGTCGAACCGGCGAGTGGAGCTTTTGCAGAGCTCTGCCTTACCACTTGGCTATGTCGCCGCGCGGCTGCGCGCTTTCGGCGGCGCGCAGGTCATTTCTTGCCCCAGGCCTACCCGCTCTATATATAATGATGATTCGCGTTTTTAGGCGCGCGCACAAGCCTGCCCTCTCGCGATCGTCGCGCTTCACCACGAAGCGAAAGCATCTGCCTAGAGCGCCGCGAAGACGGCGGCTTGAAACGATTCGAGCCGGCCGAGGCGCGTCACCTCGACGAACTGCCAAAAGGCTCGGGCTGGCAGTACGAACCGAAATGGGATGGGTTCCGCTGCATCGCGTTCAAACGCGGCGCGGTGGTCGAGTTGCGCTCGAAGTCCGACAAGCGGCTCGACCGCTATTTCCCCGAAGTGGTCGCCGCCGTGAGAGCACTTCCGCTGCGCACGTGCATCCTCGACGGCGAGCTCGTCATCCGAACCGGCGCGCGCTCTGATTTCGACGAGCTGCTGCAGCGGATCCATCCCGCAAGCAGCCGAGTCAATGCGCTGGCCGCGCAGCATCCGGCGAACTACATCGTGTTCGACATCCTGGCCGACGCGCCGCGGAGCGCGCTCGCGGCGCGGTCTCTGTCCGAGCGCCGAGCGCGGCTCGACGCCGTCGCGAAGAAATACTTCGGGCCCAAGGGGCTCATCGA
>JAFAHD010000150.1 GCA_019237415.1 Vulcanimicrobiota bacterium | reverse complement strand
TCCACCATCACGAGGTGGGAACCGCAGGCCAGGGCGAAATCGACTTGCGCTTCAACACGCTTACCAGGATGGCGGACAATCTGATGACCTACAAGTACGTCGTCCGCATGATCGCCAGGAAACATGGCATGACAGCGACCTTCATGCCCAAGCCGCTCTTCGGCGACAACGGCTCCGGCATGCACGTGCATCAAAGCGTGTGGAAGGCCGGCAAGAACCTGTTCTACGACGAGAAAGGCTACGCCGAGCTGTCAAAGCTCGGGCATTTCTACATCGGCGGATTGCTGACCCACATCGACGCGCTGCTGGCACTATGCGCGCCGACGACCAACTCCTACAAACGGCTTGTGCCGCACTACGAGGCGCCGGTCAACGTCGCGTTCTCGATGGGCAACCGCTCGGCGGCAGTACGCATCCCGATCTTCTTCAAAGGTCCGCGGTTCTCGAAATCCAAGCGCATCGAGTTCCGGCCGCCGGATCCGGCCTCGAATCCATACCTCGCGTTCGCAGCGATGCTGATGGCCGGATTGGATGGCATCAAGCGCAAAATCGACCCGACAAAGGCCGGCTTTGGCCCGCTCGACAAGAACATCTACGAGCTCCCCAAAGCCGAGGCCAGGCGCATCAAGTCCGTGCCGGGCAGCCTGGATGCGACGCTTGCGGCGCTCGAACGCGACCACGAGTTCTTGCTCGAAGGCGGCGTGTTCTCTGAAGATCTGATCGAAACATGGATCGATTACAAGCGGGAAAAGGAACTGCAGGAAGTTCGGATCCGTCCGACGCCGTACGAGTACTACCTCTACTACGACCTGTGATCCGGCGCGCGACGCCGGACGATCGCACACCGGTCGTCGCGCTGGTCTTCGAGACGTTGCGCTCGTTCGGCATCGAACCCGATCCAGATGGACTCGACGCCGACGCCATGGCCTTCGGAATGCCCGAGAATCCGGCGCTGGGCGAGTACGTCGCGGAAATCGACGCGCGCGTGGTGGGATCGGTCGCGCTGCGCGACCGCGGCGACGGCACGGGGCATGTCTCGAAGTTCTTCGTCGCAGCGGACGCGCGGGGCCGTGGGGTTGGGCGGGTTCTGCTTCGCACGGCGGTTGAGGATGCGCGCCGGCGCAGTTTACGCGTGTTGGACCTCGAAACGCGTACCTGCTTCGAAGCCGCGATTCACCTCTACGAATCCACGGGTTGGAAACGCGGCGCCGATCCGGACGACGGGTGCGACCGCACCTACGAGCTGACGCTTATCGATTGTACTACTCGTTCAATGGCGCCACGGGGGGATTAACGGAGTGTCGAAGATCGTCGCGACCACCAAGTAGACGCCCGCGAGCACGAGAAACCAGCCTCCGACGAACGTTCCACGTGTCGTCACCGCCACCCAGAAACCAATCGATGCGAGTATCACCCCAAGGCCTGCGGCAAGCAACGATTTGAGATCTCGCGGTATGTAATACTCCCGCGGCGGCGTGAAGATAGCGCCTTGCTCGGGTCCGATTAAGGTCTTGCGCTTGATCGGCTGATCTGTCGTCAGCCGCTGAGTGCGCATGGTCAGGCCCTTCGCCGCCAACTCGGAAGAAGTTGGCAGGGGCGCACCCTCTTCGAAGACATATTCACACGCGCTGAGCGTGACATCGGCGTTGCCGTCAATCACAAATTGAATCGTTTCAGTTGGCGTCACAAACGAGAGGCGTTCACCGTCGAAACTTACCGACTCCGCTTGGAGAGCGCTCTGCGGCCATTCGGTCGGCTCGTTGGATAGCCGGATCATCGTCAACGCCCAAAACTCAAGCAGGCAAATCGATTGCAACCGGGGGCCAGGGGCTCGCGCAAGGATCGCGCATGAAAGACGTTCTGGCAAGCTTGGTTTGGGTGGGAGGACGACCCATGCGCCAACCAGCGTTCCGACGTACTCAGAGAGCGAAGCGCTCACGAAATAACTGTTTCCGATTGGCAAGTGCACCGGCCTCCCTGGAGCGGCTTCCATGGCTTGGAAGTGGTGTCGCCAAAGAGCGCAAGGAAAACCCAAGACAGTCCCTGCTTTTGGTTCAAGCAGGGCCATCATGCTATCGCTAAGGAGGGCGAAACGAACAATCCCACATCCTCGTGTGTCGCATTCGAAGCCACCAGGGTCAGCGTGCTGACGCTCGATACGTGGCGCTCCATTCCGATCGTGACAAGCGAGTACGTCGGGAGGTTTTGCGGGTTGTTCGAGGACATGAGGAGCTGATTCGCGAGGAACTCCGTCCGTCCGTCATGCCAAGCCCAGTCTTCGGTCAGCGAGAACTTTTGCATGGGCACATTGGGCAATTGGTGTCCGAAAATAAAGGGCGGCTGGCGATTCCGCTGCCGACTGTATCCAGGATGCCTTTCCCGACGCTTGCAACGCCTCTAACGCAACCACGACTTACCGCAGAGTTTAGTGCGCAAGTCGGAAATTAGATCGTAACTGCGCGGCCGCACGCTGGCCAGCGCATCGGGGTCGCAGGGCGGCGGCGACGCGGTGTTCAAGCTGAGCGGCCTATGAGGAACCCGCCGCCGCTCTGGCGGTTGCTGCTGTTGCTCGCGTTGGCGATCGTCGCGATTTGGTGGCTGCACCGCTATGCCGTCCTCAATGGTGCGCATTGAACGTCGACCGACGACCTGACATCTTCAAAAGCTACGATATCCGCGGCATCTACCCGGACGAGTTGAACGAAGACGTCGCGCGGCGCGTCGGCCGAGCGTTCGTCGATTATCTCCACGCGCCGACCGTCGCGGTCGGCCGCGACATGCGGCTCTCTTCGGATCCGCTGTTCCGCGCCTTTGCAGACGGCGCAACGCTGCAGGGCGCCGAGGTGATCGACCTCGGCCTCACGTCGACCGACGAGCTGTATTTCGCCGTCGGACACTTCGGCTATCCCGCGGGTGCGATGATCACCGCATCGCACAATCCCAAGCAGTACAACGGCATCAAGCTGTGCCGCGAGAACGCGATCGCGCTCTCCGGCGAAACCGGCGTCTACGCGATCCGCGACCTCGCGCTCGCAGACCGCTTCACGCCTGCTGCCAAACGCGGCACCATCGTCGCACGCGACGCCCTGCCCGACTTCGTCACGCACTGCCTGTCGTTCATCGATCCCGCGACCATCAAGCCGCTTAAGATCGTCGTCGACGCCGGCAATGGCATGGCCGGCCTCATCGTCCCCGCGGTCTTCAAGCATCTGCCCGTCACGCTGATCCCGCTCTACTTCGACCTCGACGGCTCGTTCCCGAACCACCCGGCCAGTCCGATCGAACCCGAGAACATGGTCGCGCTGCAAGGCGCGGTCAAGAAGTTCGGCGCGGATCTCGGCGCGGCGTTCGACGGCGATGCCGACCGCGTGTTCATCACCGACGAGCACGGCGCGCTCGTCGGCGGCGACATGGTGACCGCGCTGGTGGCGCGGAACCTGCTGCGCCGTTCGCCCGGTGCCACCATCCTGTACAACTTGATCTGTTCGCGCAGCGTCCCCGAGGTCATCACCCGCAACGGCGGCACGCCCGTTCGTACCCGCGTCGGCCACTCGCACATCAAGAAGATCATGCGCGAGCAGAACGCGATCTTCGGTGGCGAGCATTCGGGCCATTTCTACTTCCGCGACAACTACTACGCGGATTCCGGGCTTATCGCGCTGCTCGTGGTGCTCGAGCTGCTCTCCATCGAAAGCAAACCGGTCAGCGAGCTTCTGCGCCCGCTCGACACGCGCGTGCGCAGCGGTGAGATCAACAGCCATGTGGCCGATTCGACGGCCAAGCTCGTGCAGCTCGAACGCCATTTTGACGGTGCGGTGATCGACCATCTGGATGGCCTGACCATCCAATATCCGACCTGGTGGGCCAACGTGCGCCCGTCCAACACCGAACCGTTGCTGCGGCTCAACGTCGAGGCGGACGACCCAGGCACGCTGGCCAGCAAGCGCGACGAACTTCTGTCCATCATCCGCGCGTAGCCCGCGGTGAGCCTGCAGCCGTATCGGGCGCTGTTCGCGAACCGCGCCGTCTCGCTGCTCGTCATCGCGCAATGGTTCGCGCGGCTCGGCGATCAGTTCGTGGCCATCGCGCTGCTGTGGGCCGCCCTCGAGCTCACGCGCAGCGCGGCGGCGACCGGCCTCGTGCTCATGGCCTACACCGGCGGCGTGATCGCCGCCGGCTTCTTCGCGGCCTCACTGCTAGACCGGTATCCGCGCAAACCGCTCATGCTCGCAGACAACGCAGTGCGCGCGCTGTGCATCGGCGCGGCCGCGTCGCTGGGTCTCGCGCATCTGCTCAACGTCTGGGTGCTCGCGGCGCTCGCGTGCATCGCCGCGATGTCGAGCACGATCACGATCGTAGGCATGCGCGTATACTTGCCGACGATGGTGCCCGAGGAGCTGATCGTCACCGCATTCGCGGTCGACTCGTCGCTCTACCAGCTCGCGGGCATCGCCGGGCCCGCGCTGGCCGGCATCGTGACCGCCCGCTTCGGCTGGGCGGTGGCGATGTCGGTCGGCGCCGCGTGCTTTCTCGCCTTCGTGCTCATCGGCGCGTTCATCCCTGCCGGTGCGATCGACCGCGGCATCCCACCGGAGTCGCGCGAATTGTCGCTGTCAGAAGAACTCGCCGGTGCGCGCTACATCGCCGGCAACCCGCTGCTGCGCGGACTGACCGTGCTTGTCGCGATGGGCAACTTCTTCTTCGGCATCGCCATCGTCGGGCTCGCGTTCTTGAGCAAGGACGCGTTTGGCGGCGACGCCCGCGGCCAAGGCTTCATGCTCGCCGTGCTCGCGCTGGGCACGTTGACGGCGAGTATTCCGCTCGGCACCGGACGTTGGCCGTACCCGCGCGGCATCTCGCTCATCACCGTGTCGATCATCTTGGGAGTGTTGGTCGCGGCGTTGGGCTATGCGCCGAATCTCACGCTCGCTTGCCTCGTGCTGTTCGTCATCGGCGTGGTCGATGCGGGGTTCTTCATCTGGATGTCCGAGCTTCGCCAGCGCACGCCGCCGCCCGAGCTGCTTGCGCGCACGATCAGCGCATCGATGATCCTCAATACCGTCGCCACGCCGTTTTCCAGCGCGATCGCCGGACTGGCCGTCGGCGCGCTCCACATCAGACCGACCTTCGTGCTCGCGGGCCTGGCGCTAGCGCTCTACTCCTCGCTCTTCGTGCGCAACAAACCGCTGCGCGAAGCGTCGTGAACGGCCGAGCCGCCTGAGCGCGGAATCCGGCGGCCTGGTCGCCAACCTAAGGGCCCAATGAGCGGACGGACGATCGGCCACGCTTTGTTGGCGATCGGCGACGGCACGTCGCATCAGGGCAGCATTCGCATCGAGGACGGCAGGATCGCGCGTCTCGATGACGGGCCGCATCATCTCGATTACGAGCTGCCGTTCGGCAGCACGGTCACGCCCGGGCTTATCGATCTGCATGTGAACGGCGCCGCAGGGCAATGGTTCAATCGGATGCCGGTCGAGGCGATGCGCGTGCTCGAGTCATCGGGTCCGCGCGCCGGTCTCACCGCCTATCTGCCGACGATCATCACCGGACCATGGGACGAGATGCTGCGCGCGGCACGCGAGATCTACCGCAAGATGGAGATGCCCTCATCGGGAGCGCGCGCGCTCGGCGTCCACTTCGAAGGCCCGTTTATCAATCCCGAGTACCGGCGTTTTCACCAGGCCGAGTTTCTGCTCGCGCCGACCCCTGGACGCGTCGAAGCGCTGCTGAGCACGTGGACCTGCGGTCGTTGCCGCGTCACCATGGCGCCCGAGATCGACGACGGCCGAGCCGCCGCCGCCGAACTGCGCCGCCGGGGCGTCGTGCTTTCGGCCGGTCACACAGCGGGCACGTTCAGCGTCGGCGTCCAGGCGATCGAGGACGGATTTCGCATTCTCACGCATTCGTTCAACGCGATGCCCGGGCTGCATCATCGCTCATCGTCGATCCTCGTGGCGTATCTGCTGGACCCCGCGGCGTTTTGCGAGGTCATCGCCGACGGCACGCACGTGTCGCCCGAACATGTCGCGCTGCTCTACCGCCTGAAAGCGCTCAATCTCGTGCTGTCGACCGACGCGATGCCGGTCACGGAGGGGCTAGTCGAAGAAGGCGGCGTGATCCGCGATCTCGACGGCGTCATCGCCGGCAGCCGGCTGCTGCCGGACGAGGCGGTGCGCAACCTCATGAACGCGACCGGCGTGACGCTCGCGGAAGCCGTGGCGTGCGCGACCTGGGCGCCCGCGCGCGCGATCGGGCTTGACGCGGAGCTTGGCATGTTGCGCGAGGGTTTGCGTGCCGACCTGGCGGTGTGGGACCGTCACAACCGCATTTCGCACGTCTTCATCGGCGGAGAACTCGTCTACTCGAACGATTAGCGCGCGACGATCTCGCCGACCACAGTGCCCGCGTAGTTCTTGATCTTCGGACGCGCGTGGCGCGCCAGCGCCTCGACGTGTGCACGATCGAGCACGCCGTGCTGCGCTAACAGCTTCGTCACGAACGGCGCGACCGCGCGATAGTTTCCGTCGGCGACTTTGACCGCCAGGCCTAGACCTGATGTCAATGCGCTCGTCGCGTGGTATCCCTCTGCGCCGCCTTTGCACAGAATGGAACCGTCGCCCGCGTCCATCAGATCGGTGTCGAACCGTCCGGTGCCGGCGACGTAGCGAGGATTGATGGTCATCGCGCCGATGACGCGCTGCAACGGCGTGCGCCAGCGCGCAGCAAACCGATCGAGCTGCGCGAAGCGCGCGAAACAGGTCGCCGCGGCGCGCATCGGCACGCCGATCACCGGGATGCCGCAGCCGTCGACGCCGATCGCGATCGACGAAGGTCGCAAACCGAGCAACTCCGCGCAACCTTCGATGATTTCGACTTGCGCGGGATGCTCGGCGGCGAGGTAGCCCTGCGGCGGCGCGCCGCGGAACATCGCGAGCGCGAGGATCGACGCATGTTTGCCCGAGCAGTTGTTGTGGATGCGGCCGGGCTCGATTCCTGCAGTCGCGAGCGCTCGTGCGGACTGTTCGTGCAACGGCGGATGCGGCCCGCACGCGAGCGCGTCTTCGGAAAGACCGATCTTCGAGAGGATGCTGCGGACCGCGGCCACATGATAGGGTTCGCCGCTGTGCGAGCCAGCAGCCACCGCGAGCTCTTCGTCCGTCAGGCCGTAGCGATCGGCCGCGCCGGATTCGACGACGACCGCGCAGATGAGCGGCTTTGCAGATGAGCGCATGAATGCCGGGCCGTCGATGTCGCCGGCCGAGGACACGATCGAGCCGTCCGGACGCGCAAGCGCGTGCCGCACGAAGTGTTCGCTCTCTGTGATGCCGCCGCGCGTGATCACCACGGACGGTGCGGCGCCGGTATCGAACGGTGCCGGAATGCGTTGTGTGTGCATCGGGCCTCGGGTCGTTCGCAGGCGGCCCGCACATTCCCGGCTAAGCCCAAAGCTGCGATGCAAGGGGATTCGTTTCAGACGCCCGCGCCCGCGCCTGTGCCGGCCGCACCGCCTCCGCTGCGTCCGCTGAGCATCGGGGAGCTGTTCGACCGCGCGTTCAGCCTCTATTTCCGGCACATCTTGGTGTTCGCAGCGGTGCTTTTCGTGGTCGCGATTCCGTATGCGGCGATCGCGCTGCTTCAGCTGTATCTGCAGCACGGCATCCTGGACGCATATGCTGCGATCATCGATTCCGCGATCAAGCATCCGTCGACGCCGCCCGATCTCTCGGGCGTGCTTTCCGCGGCGCAAAACGAGAACATGGGGACCATGCTCGCGGCGTACGCGGTGTCGGCGTTGGGCTATGTCCTGATCCTCTTCGCGCTGCCGCTCGCGAACGCGGCAGTGGTTTCCGGCGTCTCGCGCGCGTATCTCGGGCTGCCGGTCCGCTTTCGTTACTGCTACCAGGATGCGTTTCGGCGCTACGGCTACGTCCTGCTGTTGACGTTCCTGTGGCTGCTCGTGCTCGGCGTGATCCTCACCGCCGCGTTCTTCGTGCTCATCGTGCTCATGGTCGGACTGACTGCGATCGCTATGGGTCTGCACGTGGTCGGCGCGATCATCGCCGGCATCGTCGGCGTCGCGTTGTCCATCGCCGCAGTCCTCTTCATCGTATTGGCATACATGGCGTTCGCGTCATCGTTCGTCGCGTGCGTGCTGGAAAAGGCCGACCCGATACGTTCCTTCGTGCTCGGCGTCACGCGCATCTTCGGCGGAGGCCTGTTCGTACGCTCGTCCTGGGTGGCGCTGGCGCTGGCGGGCATGTACGTAGGGTTCGTCATAGTCGCGATCGTGCTCGCGGGGCTCTCGGTCTATCTGACCAGATCCTTCTTCCTCTACGTCGCGATCGCGCAGTTCATCAACGTCTTTTACGTCGCATTCGCAATCGTGGTCGTGTCGGTCTACTATTACGACATACGCATCCGGCGCGAAGGCTTCGACATCCAAATGCTGGCCGACCAACTCGCGGGGTCTTCGACGCCGTGAGGCGCGCGGTCATGGCGCTTGTGGCTTGCGCGCTGTCTGCGACTGCGACCGCCCGCGCCGACACGGCGCCGGCGAATGGCGCCGCCTATACGGCAGCGCTGTCCGCCGCGGCGCAGAAGCTCGACACGGCCGCGCCGCTGCAACGCACCGGCGTGCACGTGCCGGACGTGCACGTCCCACCAGCCCCGTTGCCCGGGCCGCCGCGCTTCTCACCGTCACTCGACGATTGGCTCCAAAACGATCTCACCGCGGTGCGCGAGGAGAAGAACGCCAAATCGCGCGCGCAGATGCTGCGCGACGCCGCGGCCTCTCTGCGCGGCGCTGCTCGCGCGTCTGCGGCCATCGCAGCCTCAGACCCGGCGCACCAAATCGGACCAACGCTGGCGTCCATCCTCGCGCAGCCCGCCTATCACGAGGCTGAGTCGAAAACGGAGGCGACTCCCAAGAAATCGTGGTGGGATCTTTTCCTCGAGTGGCTGGCAGACCTAATCCGAAGGCTTTTCGGCGGCCTGTTCTCAGCGGCGACCGGCCTGCCGTGGCTGGGCCAAGTGATCATCTACGCGACGCTCGCGGCGCTGGCGGCGTTGCTCGTCTACGTCGCCATCCGTCTTGCGCGCTACCTTATGGTATCGCGCCGTGCGCGAGAGATCGAGGACGCGGGCGAACTGCTCGAACGCGAGACGAGCGCGCAAGAACTTTTGGACGTCGCGCGCGCGGCCGCGGCGCGCGGCGAGTATGCTCTCGCGATCTCGCTGCTGTTCCGCGCGGCCTTGCGCCGGCTCGATGCCGTCGGTATGGTCCCATACGACGCGGCGCGAACCGCCGGCGAATACCGGCGAGCCGTGCGCCGCGCGAGTTCGCAGGCTTCGGCGCCGTTCGATTCGCTCGCGCAGACGTTCACAATCGCGACCTACGCGAACGCCGAGATCGGCGAGCAAGACTGGAACAAGGCGGGCGATGCGTATGGGCAGTTCGTGCCCGTCGTCGAGCGCGGCCAGCGCAAGGCCGCGGCATGAATCTCAGAAACCTTCCGTGGACGGAGATCGTCGTGCTGGCGATCGCCACAGCGATCCTTATGACCATCATCTACTTCGGCTATCGCCGGCAGCAAGCGATCGCGCCGCGTTACGATACGTTTTCGTCGTACGACGCTCACTCGGGCGGCTACCGAGCATGGTACGAGCTGCTCGAGCGCGAGGGCTTCCGTCTCGAGCGGTTCGGGCGCCGGCCCGCCTTCCTCGATTCGTCGATCGGCACGTTGATCGTCGCGCCGAACCTGGAAGAGGTCATGCTGCGCACCGAGCGCACGCAAGACTCGACTGGCGTGCCCCAAGCGATCGATTTCGACGAACTGCACAAATGGGTGCGCGATGGCGGCCGCCTGATCTGGCTAACCGACGGGAATTGGGATCGTTGGCTCGACATCGACGCCAACGACAAGGGCGGCGCCCACGCCGACGATGCGGTCGCGATTGCGCGCAGCCCGCGCACCGACGGCGTCGGGACGGTGTCGGGCGATGGCGCGTTGCGAATTCAGCCCGGCACGTCGCTGGCGTTCACACCGCTGATCGCCGACAGCGTGGGAACGATCGTCGCCGAGCGGCGCTACGGCAAGGGCAGCATCATCGTCGTGACCGACCAGAGCTTGTTCGTGAACAAGCACATCGCAGACACCGGCAATGCGCGACTTGCGTACGACTTGGTGGCGGGAACGGACGGCGTCGTCGCATTCGACGAGTACGTGCACGGCTACGTCTCGGGCATGTCGTGGTGGACGATTCTGCCCAAGCCCGTGCGCGCGGCCCTGATCATCGTGCTTTCGGGCCTTTCGCTGCTCCTGATCGGCACCGCGCTGCGCTTTGGCCCAACCGCACGACTGCCAGAGAACACGGAACGCACGTCCGCCGAGTATCTCTCGTCGATGGCGCAGCTGCTCGCACGCGGCCGCGCCGCGCGAAAGGCGATGCGCGATCTGATCGACGTCACGCTGAACCAGATCGCCGTCGCGCTCGGTCTATCGGACCAAGCTTCGCTGGCGCAGATCGCGCGCAGCGTTCAGAGCAGCGAAAACGGCCAGGCGCGCGCCGCGCAGCTGCAGGAGCTCGGGCGGCTGCGCGCGCTGAACGCCCCCACGGACAACGATCTGCTGCGCGCGGCGCAGCTGTGCGCTTCACTACGAAAGGAATACTCGCGCTATGGCCGCATCGGCTTCGGTCGTCGCGCAGCGCCTCTCTGGCGGTCTGCGTAAGGTCATCGTCGGGCAGGACGAAGCGATCTTCGCGATGCAGGTCGCGTTGCTCGCCGGCGGTCACGCGCTCATCGAGGGCGTGCCGGGTACGGCCAAGACGCTCATCGTGCGCGTCCTCGCGCTGCTGCTGGGTGCGCAATTCCGTCGCATCCAGTTCACGCCCGACCTCATGCCCTCCGATATCGTCGGGACGACGGTCTTCAATCCGAAGTCGGGCGAGTTCTTCACGCGCCAAGGTCCGATTTTCACCAACCTGCTGCTCGCGGACGAGATCAATCGCACGCCGCCGAAAACGCAGAGCGCGCTGCTCGAAGCGATGGAAGAGCGTCACGTGACGATCGACGGCGTGACGTTCCCGCTGCCGCCGCTGTTCATGGTGTGCGCCACGCAGAACCCGGTCGAGTACGAAGGCACGTATCCTTTGCCGGAGGCGCAACTCGACCGTTTTATGGTCAAATGCCACACCGGATATCCGAGCGCGGCCGAGGAGACCGAACTGCTCGAACGCGTGGCGGGCGGATTCGACGCGCGCTTTCTCGATCGTGCCGGCGTGACGACTGCGGTGACAGAGGCCGAGGTCGCGGCCGCGCGCCAGGACGTGCGCAGCGTCCACGTCGCGCCGTCGCTCCAGGCGTACGTCTACGAGATCGTCAAGCGCACGCGCGATGCGTCTGACGTCGCGCTCGGCGCAAGTCCGCGCGCGGGCATCCAGTTGCTCGTCGCATCGCAGGCTGCCGCGGCGATCGACGGGCGCGACTTCGCGACGCCCGACGATGTCAAGTCGACCGCCACGCTCGTGTTGAACCACCGTTTGCTTGTGCGTCCGGAAGCGGAGGTGGAAGGTCTCTCGCCCAGCGACGTCGTCAAGCGCGTGCTCGACGCCGTACCCGTGCCGAAAGAAGCGGCCGCCACCGCTTCATGAAGCCGCCTGCGCGCAAGCGCCGGTTCGATCCCGAATTTCCCTGGATCACGCCGCGTTTCGTCGCGTGGCTGATCGCGATCGCGTTCGTCATCGCGCTGGGCGCGCTCTGGCTGCCGCTTGCGTTCATCGGCGCCGCGTGCGGGGTCGTGCTGGCCGGTTTCCTCATCGCCGACGTGCTCGCAGGACCGCGCCGCGGCGACATCACCGTCGCGCGCGAGCCGCTCCAACACATGGCGCTGCGTTCGGGTGCGGACTTGAGCTATTCCATCATCAATCGCAGCCGCGTTCCCGTGCGTTATGCGATCGTCGACACGCCCGTCGATAGTTTGCAGATGCCCGAGCTGCCACCGAGCGGCATCGTCGGTCCAGGCAGGCGCAAGATCGTCGAGCTACCGGTGACGCCGCTCGAGCGCGGCGACATCACCTTGGGCGATCTCTATGTTAGCGCCGACAATCCGCTCGGCTTGGCGCGCAGGCATTGGCGCGTCAACGCGAGCACGCCGGCGCGCATCTATCCCGATCTTTCCGCGGTCGAGCGCTATGGCGCGCTCGCGCGGCGCGGGCGGCTGATCGAGGCGGGCTTTCGCAAGCTGCGGCTGCGCGGAGGCGGCGGCGAATTCGACAGCCTGCGCGAGTGGCAGCCGGGCGACGAGTTCCGCTCCATCGATTGGAAGGCGACGGCGCGCCGCAACAAGCTCATGGTCGCGCAATTCGACGTCGAGCGCAGCCAGACTGTGATGCTCGTGCTGGACGCCGGCCGCCTGATGACGCCGCGCATCGGCGGGCAGCGCAAGTTCGACTACGCGATCACGGCCGCTCTGTCGGTCGCCTCCATCGCGTCGCTCGTCGACGACAAAGTGGGTGTGCTCGCATTCGCCGGCGACATCCGCGAGCATATCGCGCCGCGCGCGGGAAGCAGCCACATCGCCGGCCTGGTCCAGCGGCTGTACGATCTGCAGCCGCGCTTTGAAGAATCCGACTACGCCGGCGCGTTCACATACTTGCGCCGGCGGCAGCCCAAACGCAGTCTGGTCATCTTCTTCACCGACATGTTCGATCCGGTCGCGTCCGCAAGCGTGCTGGCCAATGTCGCGGTGCTTGTGCCGCGCCACCTCGTCGTGTGCGTGCTCATGAACGACGAGGCCATTGCGAGCGCGTTGCAAACGGTTCCGGCGACGGCGGAAGATGCCTATCGCGCGAGCGTCGCCGCGTCGCTGGGCGCCGAACGTCGCAAGGCAGCCGCGATGCTCGAGGCGCGCGGCATCGCGGTCATCGACGTGCCGGCCGCCGACCTGACCGTGTCGCTCATCAACGCCTACATCGACGTGAAGGCGCGCAACCTCTTATAGGGACTGCGGCCAGAGATCCTCGACCGGCATAGACCATCCGGGCAGTACATCGGGCAATTCTATCACGTCGCCGTTCTGTAACGTCCTTCGCTGTTCGCCGACAAGATTCAACAGGACGGTGCGTGATTCGGGATCCACAAGCAGGGTTGCTTGCGCACCGAGCTCGCGCAACATCGCGAGCTTCTCTTCGAGTTCGGAGATGCGATCGGACGGCGATTTGACTTCTACGGCGAGATCTGGAACTGCGTGGGCGAATCCGGGCTGCGCTTCGCGCATGCGTTCGCGCGAAGTAAACGTGACGTCGGGCGCCACGATGTCGCCGTTCGGGAGATGAAATCCGCCGCCCGAGCCAGTGCAAAATCCGAGTCTGCGTTCCCGGACGAAAATATTGAGGCTCGTCAACAGGTTTACCGCCACGACCTCCGAGAGGGATCCGCTCGGGCTCATGACGACGACCTTGCCGTCGCGAAGCTCGATGCGATATTCGGGATATGCCGCTTGCACCTTGAGAAGGTCGCGCTCGGTGAGCGCCATCGTAGTGACCATGTTGTCCTCACCCATTGGCAGTCCCACGTTTTTGTGCGGCGTCAAGGGCGGACTGCACCGGCTCGTCGCGGCCGACGAAGCCGAAATAAACAATCAAACACAATGCGGTCATCGCGCCGACCGCGAGGCGCAGCTCCGGCGACACGCGCTGCGGCGACACGAAACCTTCGATCAACGCGGCACACACGAGCATGCCGCACACACCCAGGATGAGCACGAGCGCGCGCCGCGAGTTGCGCTTGAGCGCGTCGACCACGCGCAATCGGCCTGGATTGAGGATGGCCGCGGCCAGCAGGAGCCCCGCTGCTGCCGCGATCTGAATCGCCGTCAACTCGATGACGCCGTGCGGTGCGATCGTCGCCCAAAAGTCGTAGCCAAAGCCCGCGTTCGTGTACATGGCGCCTTCGCCCCCGACGATCAGGCCGTTGTAGAACACGAGATACGCGGTCAGCGTTCCCGGCAAGGGAAATGGTATGATGCCGGCACCGAACGCCTTGAAGGCCACCTGGATGTTGTTCGTCATGATCTCGGCCGAGACGAGCGACGAGAGATCGCGGTCGAAGCCGAAATTCGTGTCGTGGATCTTCTCGTGGATGGGCCGCACGAGCTGGTCGGGGAGGATGGAGTAGGCGTCGGTCGGCACGGCGCGGATGAGCGCGTACGCGGCGACCGCTGCGACGGCGAACAATCCTGCGCACGCCAAGATAAACCAACGTGAGTTGCGCACTTCGCATGGGAAATCGTGTGCGAAGAAGCGTGCGATGCGCGTCCATCCGCCTTCGACGTTGCCGGCGTAGACGTACGAGTGCGACCGGGCCGTGAGCCGGTGCAGATAGGCTTGCAGATTCTGATCGTAGCCGCGCCCTGTCGCAAATGCGAGATCAGAGGTCACCCAGCGATACAGCCGGCCCAGCTCCTCGATCTGTTCCGGAGCCAGCGCGCGCAGCCCGCGCCGCTCGGCCATGTCGAGCAGCGCTTCGAGGCGCACCCAGCCGTCGCGCCTGCGTTCGACGAACACCGATTGCCGCATGCGGGCGATTTCTCGCGCGTTCGCGAAAGCGCCTGTACGCCGGATTCGGCCGTGGAGCACGACGAGTGGAGAGAACGGTCACCGTACGGACGCCCGAGAGCGTCGCCTTTCATTACGAGCTGGCCGGGCTGGGCAGCCGGTTCCTTGCCGTCACCTGCGACCTCATCATCCAGTCGTTCGTCGCGTTCGCGCTGTTCTTCATCGTCGTGCTCATCATCCCGTCAGTGGGCGATCTGCCGAAGTCGTTCGGACTGAACGCATCGCAGTTGGCGTCCTTTTTCGTCGCGCTCGCAGTCCTCGTCGCGTTCGTGATCTTTTTCGGCTACTTCATCGCGTTCGAGGCCCTGTGGAACGGCCAGACGCCCGGCAAACGGCTGCTCGGCATCAGAGTGGTGCGCGATGGCGGATATCCGATCGACACCGGCAGCTCGGTGCTGCGCAATTTGATCCGCATCGTCGAGGCTGCGCTGGGCTACGTGCCCTCCGCGATCAGCGTGCTGCTGTCATCGCAGAACAAACGGCTCGGCGATTACGCGGCCGGCACGATCGTCGTGCGCGACCGCGCATTCGAAGTCACAAGCCCGCAGACGTGGCTGCAAGGCGACAGCGTTCCCGATCTCCCGCCGATCGCAGCCGCGCAGACGCTCAGCGCGCAAGAGTGGGCGCTCGTCGACCGCTACGTCGAGCGGCGCGCGAGCTTGCCGCCTGCGGTAGCAGCCGCGACGGCGACGCGCATCGCGGCGATGCTGCGGCCCAAGCTCGGTGCGGACGCGTCATCGCTCTCCGATGACGCCGTCTTGATGCGCTTGTTCGCTTCCCGGCGCTGAAAAACGCGCATTCGATCCGGGCGCGCGGCAAGGTCGGCGCGGCCCGTGCGGCAAAGCGCACTCCTATGTTCCCAGTCCTGGTTTTCCTTTGGCTCGCCGCGTTGTGGCAGCCGCAAGGGCTGCTTGCCGACGAGTCGCCGTCGCCCGCGGCACTCCCGGCGGCGGTCGCGCCGTCCCCTGCTCCGACGATCAAGCCGGTCCAGTGGCAAGGCATCACGCTCGGCGAGAACATCGAGTCGGTGCGCTCGCGCCTTGGTACGCCAGATTTCAATCGCAAGGTGATCCTCGGTTCGATGCTCGTCGAGTATCCGATCCACGGCGGCGAGGGGTCGTTGGTGTTGGAGACGACCGAGAAGCAAGTCACTTCGATTCGCGTGGAAGCGGCCGCGCCGAAGGAGCTGAGCCTGCCGATCGGCGATCCGTTCGGCGTCAATCTCGGCGACAGCGTCACGCGCCTGCTCACGCTGCGCGGCGAGCCGACGCGCATGTACGACGACGGCCCCGAAGATCAGTCGACCATCTATGGCGGCCCGGCGGACAATCGTTGGATCTACTCTGTGCATAACTCGGTAGTAGTCGCGATCACGCTCATCGCACCGAAGCCGCCGCAGCCGCCGGGCCCGCCGCGCAACCCGGGGCTGACGCTGACCGGCACGCCGCCGCCGCATCACGGCGTCACCATTCACGGCACGCCGGCACCGGTCGCAGTCAAACCTGCGAATGCGTCGACTGCGAACGCGACCGCCGCGAAGGCGACCGCCACACCGGTAGCGGCGACGTCGCCGACGCCTGTGCCCGGTATCGCGCTCACGCCGAATCCATCGCCCGGACCAGCGCGTCCGACGCCCGTGTTCGCAACAGTCGCCCCGGTCGCTCAGCCGACGCCGACGCCGGCTCCGACATCAGCGGTCGCGATGGCTCCAAAGCCTGCTGCGTCGGGCTCAGCGCAGCCGCAACCGGCTGACGGCAGTTCGATCGAGACCGCGATCGTCGTACGCGCGCCCGACATGGCGACCGGTTTCGATTACATGTACAAGTTCGTCGAGAACATCTCGTGCGGCGATGGTTCGTCGCAGTATCGCATCACAGGACAGGACATCACCTCCGAGCACCGGCACAACTACGCGAAAGTCACTGCGGAGTGTCCGACGACGCACGACCGGCGCCTCTTCTACTTCGACGTCACGTACATCTTCACGAAGAGCCCGGACCGCTAGCGACGTCGGCCAGCGCGCGCCGGGCGAAGACGCGCACCATGCGCTTGCGATACGGGATCGTGCCGCTCGTATTGTCCAGCGGCTTGCCGGCGTCGAAAGCGGCATCGGCACCCGCGTCGAGCGCTGCATCATCAAGCCGCGTGCCGATCAGTGCCTGCGCGGCCGCAGGTACCTCCAGCGGCTTGGGCGCGACCGCATTGAGCACCAGCCGTGCGTGGACGCACTCACCCGCGGGGTTGACCCGCACTAACGCGGCCACGCCCAGGATCGGGAAATCAAACGAGTTTCGCAGGCGCAGCTTGCGATACGCGCTGCGCGTACGCTCGCCGGGCGGTGGGATGGAAATCCGCGTGACGATCTCGCTGTGCTGTTTGGCCCATGCGCGCATGCCGTCATTGAGGTAGAATTCCTCGATCGGGATCTCTCGTTCGCCTCCGGGCCCGGCGAGATGGATGCGCGCGCCGTAGACCTGAAGGACGGGCGCGGTGTCCGAGGAGTTGACCGCAAGGCATCTCGGACTTGATGTGGCGACGCGGCACACGTCGCCGTCCTTTTTCATGCAGTAGCCGAGGGCTTTGCGCCAGTCGAGGTTCTGATTGTAGTAATTGCAGCGCGTGTCGACGCACACATTGCCGCCGATCGTGCCCATGTTGCGCAGCTGCGGCGTGGAGACCGACGCCGCCGCAGCGGCCAGCGCCGGATAATGGCGGCGCACGGGGCCGCTCTGCGCGATTTCGCTCAGCGACGCGAGCGCGCCAAGCGTCAAACCGGTCACGTCGTTGTAGCGGATGAAATGCAGGCTGGCGATCGGGCGCAGCCCGACCACGACCTTGGGCGTGAACAGCCGCTGCTTCATGTTCGCGTACAAGTCGGTGCCACCCGACACCGGTAACGCGTCGGCGCCGTGCGCCGCGAGCAGTTCGACCGCTTCGTCGGCGGTGCGGGCCGGGACGTAGGTGAACGAAGGCAAACGCAACATCGCCGACTAGTTAGCGCTCCGCGAAGGAAAGGTCCTGGTAGTAGATCGAGCTGTCGGGCGAGGGCACGTAGCCGCGCAGGTCGGCGCGGAAGACGATCGGCGGCGTCGTGTGCGCGATGGCCGCCAGCGGCGCCTGGTCGCTCGCGATCTCGAGCGCTTGGCGATAGAGCGCCTGACGGCGCGGTACGTCGTCGACGTGGCGCGCCTGCGTGACGAGCGCGTGGAACCGCTCGTCGCTCCAAAAGGTCACATTCGAGGCGGCGGGCGGCACGGCGTTGTCCCTGTCGAGCGGCATGTACGTGAAATTGTCGGGGTCGCCGTTGTCGCCGGTCCAGCCGATGACGCACATATCGTGCTGCGCATCTTGCACTTTTTGGATGAACACGGCCCATTCGAGTCCCTGCAGACGCGCGTTGACGCCGACGGCGGCCAAGTCGGCTTGGATCGCTTCCGCAACGCGCTGCGGTTCGGGCAGATATGGGCGCGGAGCGGTCATGAACCACAGCGTCGTCGCAAAACCACGCGGAAAACCGGCTTGCGCCAACAGACGCTTCGCAGCTGTTGGGTCATATCGATCGTCCATCGGCACACCGTGCGGCCACACCGCCTCGGGCAAGAACTCGACGGCGACCTGCGCGGTCGGATCGAAGAAATGACGCACGAGCGAGGTTCGGTCGATGGCAAGCGAAAGCGCACGGCGCACGCGAACGTCGTCGAAGGGGTGGCGTCGCGTGTTGAACGCGAGGAACATGACGCTGTTGGCCGGTTGATGATAGATGCGAAGACGCGGGTCGTGTGCGAGCTGCGTCAATCCGTCTGGGGTGGGGAACTCCCATCCGTCAATGTCGCCGCGCTGCAACAGCAGTATCGTCGTCGCGGCGTCGGGGATGTCGCGCAGGATGACGCGCTCGATGCGCGGTGCCGCACCCCAATACCCATCGAAGCGTTCGAGCGTGATGTGATCGTCGTGCGCCCATTCGACGAGCTTGTAGGGGCCTGTGCCGACCGGCGCCTGTGCGAAGCGTTCGCGCTCGCGCCGCAGCGCAGCCGGCGAGGCGATGCCAAAGGCAGGCATGGCGAGATCTGCGAGCAGCGGCGCGAGCGGCTCCTGCAATCGTATCCTGACCGTGTCCGGCGCAACTGCGTCGACGCCGTTGATCAGCCCCGGAAAACCGCCGAACTGACCGAGGTAGTACGTGAAGTAGCCCCACGCGTGGTAGGGGTTGTGTGCGTCGCGCCAGCGGTCGAAATTGAACTTCACCGCGTCCGCATCGAGCAGGGTGCCGTCCTGGAAACGCACGCCATGGCGCAGGCGGAAGGTCCAGCTTCTTCCGTCCGCGCTCATCGACCACGATGTTGCGAGCGCAGGCTCGACCTCGAACGTTCCCGCCTTGTAGCGCGTCAAACCCTCGAAGATGGCACGCGACGTCGTCAATGAGATGCCGTCGAACGCAAGCGCAGGATCGAGCGTGATCGCGTCCTTATTGCGTCCGAAGATCAGCGTCGTGCGGTCCGAGCGCGCGCGCTCCCCGGCGCAAGCGGCGCACGCCAGTACCAGGACCGCGCATGCGGCAAGCCGTAGCAGAGCGCGAGGAGACATCGCGTGACACTTACACTCACCGGCGGCCGACTCATTGACGGCACCGGTGCCGATCCTGTGGAACGCGCGACCATCGCGCTCGAGGGCGACCGGATCGCGGCCATCTCGGGCAGCGCGAAGAACCGCGACGGCGACATCATCGATTGCGCGGGCTTGACAGTGCTGCCCGGATTGATCGACGCCCACGCGCACCTCGGGCTCGTGTTCGATTTCGGTGGCGATCCCGGGGCGATGTCGCCGGCCGAGATCGCGGCCCAGACGTTTCGGAACTGCGAACTATGCCTCGACGCCGGATTCACGACTGTGCGCGACATGTGCGGCGTCGATGGCGGCCTCGTGCGCGCGCTCGCCAGCGGCCTCGTGCGCGGACCGCGAGTCTATCCGTCAGGACCGGCGATCGTGCAGACCGGCGGCCACGGCCACATCAATGGACCGTTTTGCTTCGATGACCATTACGTCGCGATCCCAGGACTGGTGCAGCTGACCGCGATCTGCGACGGCGCGGACCAAGTGCGCCGCCAGGCGCGATTGAACTTCCGGCGCGGCGCGACGCAGCTCAAGGCGTTTATCAGCGGCGGCGTCGTGTCGACGACGGACCGTCTCGAAGACACGCAGCTGACCGTTGAAGAGCTGCGCGCCGCGGTGCTGGAAGCCCGTGCCCGCGAGACCTACGTCGCGGGTCACGCGCACAACAATCAAGCGATCCGCAACGGTCTTGAAGCCGGGCTCGAGTGCTTCGAGCACGGCACGATGCTCGATGAAGCAACCGCGGCCGCGATGGCCCGAGCGAACGCCGCACTGGATCCGACGCTCGCCGTCACCCAGTTGCTGGCGCAGAATTGGAAAGAGTGGAAGCTCCCGGAAAGCGTGGTGCCGCGCATCGCAGGCTGCGAGCGCATGATGGAGGAGGCAATGCGCATCGCGCGCGCTGCCGGCGTGCTCATCGGCTCGGGCTCGGACCTGCTTGGAACGGAGCAGAACCGGCGCGGTCTTGAGCTCACCCTGCAGGCGCGCGTGCTCGGCGCGATGGAGGCGATCGTCTGCGCGACGTCGTCGAACGCGCGCATCATGCATCAAGAAAAACTGTTCGGCTCGATCGAAGCCGGGAAACTCGCCGACATCATCGCGATCAACGGCGACCCGCTCGCGCAGCCGGAGCTCTTCGACGATCCCTCGCGCGTCGTGCTGGTGATCCAAGGCGGCAAGACCGTCAAGAACCTCCTCTAGCTCACCCCGATTCTCGGTACTGCCGCCGGCCATCATCCGTGCTGCCCCGGAGGCTGCCCTACGGGCGGGTGCGCTACGCTGTGATCAGAGGTCGCCCGGCATGCTGCCAAGCCTGCCGCGGCCTCCCGACCGGGCTCAATCCCGGCCAGGCTCATGCGTCATGGAGGTTTATGCTATGTTTCACCGCTTCACCCACATTGCGGTCGCCGCCGCGATCCTGCTGGCTGCGGTGCTCCGCTTCAGCGCCGTTCCAGCCGCGGCGACAACCGTCAGCGCGCTCTATCCGGCCGCGCCGGCTTACGCACTCGGCCCGGTCATATCGACCGGCGCGTGCACCGTTCCCGACTCGCCTGCCAAGATGACTCGCGAATTTCCAGTCGACTGGCTGGAGATCCAAGCCGCCCAAGGCATCCTCGAAGGCGAAGCGATCGTCATGATCAACCTCGACAACAACGGCACGCTCACCGGGGCCCGTCTGCAAGATTCTTCAGGCAACCCGGCGCTGGACGACGCGGCGCTCGTCCTGATCCGCAACTCTTCGTACGCACCCGAAGTCCAGCACTGCAACCGGGTCGCGCGCGATTACTACGTCAAGGTCATCTTCCAGTGACGTTCGCGCCACCGGTATGACCTCCCAGGAACGCAATCGCC
>JAFAHD010000121.1 GCA_019237415.1 Vulcanimicrobiota bacterium | reverse complement strand
GCGCCGCCGCGCCCCCGCCCGCATACAACCGAGGCACGGGAATGACCACGAAGCTGGCTGCATCGTTCTTGCGCTCTGCAGGCTCGATGCGATCGACTTTCGGCCGCGGTAAGGGCTGACTGCCGCCGCGCGCGCGGGCTGCGGTTTGGATGCGGCTCAATTGCGCGAACAGCTTCGCCGCATCATTCGAGATAACATCACCTTTGCCGAGCGCACGCGCGAGCTCGTGGAGAATTCGCGCATCACTTGGCGCGTTCACGGGCGGCTCGACCGCTTGCGCAAACGCCTGTTGCCGTCCCTCGAGGTTGGTGACGTGCCCGCGCTTTTCGAATTGCGATGCGGCGGCGAAGACGACGTCGGCGTAGGAGGCCGTTTCGGTCAACAGTTGATCCGAGACCGCGAGGAACGGCACGGTTTCGAGCGCCTTGCGCGCCAAGCCGCCGTCGGGGAACGTCAGCGCGGGGTTTGCGCCAACGATGAAGAGCGCGTCGAGCTTGCCGCCGGCGGCGGCTTGCAGCATCTCGGTCGTGGTGAGACCGGGATCGGCAACCGGTGCGTAACCCGGGCCCAGGTTGGGCACGCAGCCTGCGGCCTCGGCGCCGCGCGCATTGCCCTGACTGCCGACGACCAAAATACCGGCGCGTTTGCCTTTGCCTTGCAGCGTTTCCATAAGCTGCTCGAGCGCGGCGGCGGCGACCACGTTGCGCCCGTTGTGCACCGCGACGATCTTGCCGGCATCCGAAAGCGCCTTCGACAACTCGGCCACGAACGGCGCACCGTCGTTCGCGCCGCGCGCGACGCCGACGGCGAGCGCTTCCATGAGATCGCCGATCGCGCCTGACGTGTACTCGACGTAATCGAACGGCACGGCGAGTTCGGGTTTGAACGGCCCGACGAAGACCAGGCGCGCACCGCGGCGCGCGACCGCGCGCCGGATGCGCAGATCGAGGATCGGCGCCTGCTCGGGCGTCACCGCGCCGAAAGCGAGGATGAGGTCGGCGTCGTCGATGTCCACCAGCTGTGCGCCGAAGCGCGCGGGCGAGGCGTATTTCTGCAGGCGCGCGCGGTGATCGATGTTGTTCGTGCGCAGCACCTCGCGCGCGAAGCGCTGCAGCGCGAACGCCTCTTCATCCGAGAGCCGGCCGCCGCCGATGACGCCGGCGCGGCCGGCAGCCGCAGCCGCACTGAGTTTCTCAGCGGTCAGCGCGAGCGCTTCGGACAGCGTCGCTCGCTCGAGCTCCCGAGCGCGACGGATGAGCGGCTGGCGCACGCGCGCAGGCTCGTACAGATAGTTGAACGTGTAGCGGCCGCGGTCGCAGATCCAGCCGCCGTCGACGGCGGCGTTCTCGCGCGTGAAGGTGCGCATGATCTTGCCGAAGCGCGTGTCGACGCGATAGTTGCAGCCGACCGAGCACTGCGTGCACACCGAGTCGGCGTGGCCGAGGTCCCACGGCCGCGCGCGGAAACGATAGGCCTTGCTGGTGAGCGCGCCGACCGGACAGATCTCGGTCGTGTTGCCCGAGAAATACGATTCGTAATCGCCGCCGTCCACCGTGCCGATGAGCGACGAGTGGCCGCGCTCGACCACGACCAGATTGCGCTCCTGCGCGATCTCATCGTCGAAGCGCGTGCAGCGCCGGCACAAGATGCAACGCTCCTCGTCGAGCACGATGGTCGGCCCGAGGTCGACGCGCTTGGGTTTGTGCAGTTTGGGTTCGGTCAGCCGGCTCGCGCCCGGCCCATACTCCATCGTGAAATCTTGCAGATCGCACTCGCCGCCCTTGTCGCAGATCGGGCAGTCCAACGGGTGGTTGAGCAACAAGAACTCGAGCACGCCGCGCCGCGCCTCGGCGACTTTGGGCGACATGGTGTGCACGACCATGCCTTCGGTGACGCGCGTCGCGCACGCGATCTGCAGTTTGGGGATCTTCTCGATCTCGACGAGGCAGATGCGGCACAGTCCGGCCGGGTCCATCTTGGGATGATAGCAGTAGACCGGGATCTGCGTGCCGAGCTGTTTGGCCGCTTCGACGACCAGCGTGCCATCGGGCACGGCGACCTCTTGACCGTCGATGAGCAGCTTGACCATCTTCTGATCGCTCATGCCGCACCGACCGGGGTCTGCTTGAGCGGACAGCCGCCGTGCGCGACGTGCGCGGCGAACTCTTCCGGAAAACGTCTCAACACCGACGCCAAGAACGGCATGATCGAGTCGCCGAGCGGGCACAGGTTGGTGCCGGTGATGGTGTTGTTGATCGTGTTGAGCACGCGCAGGTCTTCGTCGCTGCCCTCGCCGGCCTCGAGGCGCGCCACCATGCGCGCGACCCATTGGCCGCCCTCGCGGCACGGCGTGCACTGCCCGCACGACTCGTGCTCGAAGAAGCGCGTCAGCGTGCGCGCGCAGTTGACCATGCACGCGGTGTCATCCATGACGACGAAACCGCCCGAACCCAGCATCGTGCGCTTGGCGCCGAGCGAGTCGAAGTCGATCGCGACGTCGAGGTCCTCGGCGAACAGCGCGGCTGACGACGCGCCTCCCGGCTGGAACGCTTTGAGCGTGCGCCCTGGCAGCAAGCCGCCGGCATATTCTTCGATGAGTTCGCGCGCCGGGATGCCGAGCGGAATCTCGTAGTTGCCGGGCTTTTTGACGTGGCCGCTCACCGACATGATCTTCGGCCCGGGCGATTTCTCGGGACCGATCTTCGCGAACCACTGCGCGCCGCGCTCGATGATCTGCTTGACGTAGCACAGCGTCTCGACGTTGTTGACCACCGTCGGCATGCCGTACAGCCCGGCGATGGCTGGGAACGGCGGCTTCAGACGCGGCTCGCCGCGCTTGCCCTCGATCGACTCGAGCTGCGCCGTCTCCTCGCCGCAGATGTACGCACCCGCGCCGCGGTGGACGACCAGATCGAGGCTGAAATCGGTGCCCGCGATGCGCTCGCCCAGATAGTTGCGCGATGCAGCCGCGGCCAGCGCGCGCCGGAACGTGCGCGAGCCCTCGAGGAACTCGCCGCGTATATAGATGTAGGCCTGTTCCGCGCCGATCGCATAGGCCGCGATGGCGATGCCCTCGATGATCTGCAGCGGGGTATACTCGAGCAGCATGCGGTCTTTGAACGTGCCCGGTTCGGCTTCGTCGCAGTTGACGACCAGGTAACGCTCGCGCCCGTCCTTCGGCAAAAAGCCCCACTTGCGTCCGGTCGGGAAACCGGCGCCGCCGCGACCGCGCAGATTGGAGTTGGTCACTTCGGCGGTGACCGAATCGGGCGTCATCTCGCGCAGCGCCTTGCGCAATCCGGCGAAGCCGCCGTTGCGCTCGTAGATGTCGATGTCGGTGAGATCGATCTCGCCGATGCCCTTCATGATGACGGGCTCGAAGGTCGCCATCGCCTACTCCGCCGGCATCGCCGGTTGCGGCGGCTGCGTCAGCCATTGCTCGAGCAGCGAATCGAACGCAGCCGGCGTGACGTCGTAGTGGAATTCGAGGTTGTGCTGCAGGCACGGGGCGCGATCGCACGCAGCGAGGCACTCGACCTCTTCATAGTAGAAGCGGCCGTCGGCCGACGACTCCAGGTGTCCGATCCCGAGCTTGCGCTTGATGTAGGATTGCAGCTCGTCCGCGCCGCGCAGCGAGCACGAGAGCGTGCGGCACACCTGGATGATGTGCTTGCCCGCCGGCTCCTTGAAGAGCAGCGTATAAAAGGAAGCGATTGATTCAACTTCGCCCGGCGTGACGCCGACGAGCTCGCCCGCGTCCTTCATCGCCTGCAAGGTCACATAGCCGTCCTGCTCTTGGCAATACTGCAGAAACGGGATGAGCGCAGACTGGGGCTGCGGATAGCGTGCGATCAGCTCTTGGCCGCGGGCCAAGCGTTCGGGCGTCATCGGTCGACCTCGCCGAAAACCGGGTCGAGGCTGCCGATGATGGCGACGACGTCGGCCACCAAGTTGCCGGGCGCGAGCTTGCGCAGCGCCTGGAGATTGTAAAACGACGGCGGGCGCCAGCGGACGCGCCACGGCTTGTTGCCGCCTGCGCTCGTGACGTACATCCCCAGCTCGCCGCGCGGGCTCTCGACCGCCTGATAGATGTGGCCCTCAGGCACGTTGAAGCCCGAGGACACCAGCTTGAAGTGATGGATCAGCGCCTCCATCGAGTGCTGGATCTCGGTCTTGGGCGGCGGCAGGATCTTGCGGTCGTCGATGGTCACCGGGCCATCCGGGAACTTCTCGCGCGCCTGCTTGATGATGCGCCACGCCTCGTACATCTCGTCCAGGCGCACGACGAAGCGCGCGTACGAGTCGCCCGAGGTGCGCGTGCAGATGTCGAAGTCATACGTCTCGTAGCCGCTATACGGAAACGCCTTGCGCACGTCGTAGGCGACGCCGCTCGCGCGCAGGATCGGCCCGGTCATGCCCCACTCGACCGCCTCGTGGGCCGTCATTTTGCCGACGCCGATGAGGCGGTCCATGATGATGATGTTCTTCTCGAGGATGGCGCGGATGTCTGACAGCCGCTCGGGGAAGCGGCCGATGAAGTCGTCCATCTTGTCGAGGAAACCTTTGGGGACGTCGATCGCCAGGCCGCCGATGCGGAACCACGACTGGTGCATGCGCGCGCCGGTGACGAACTCCATGATCTCCAAGATGCGCTCGCGCATCTCGAACGCGTACATGAAGATCGACTGCGCGCCGAGGTCCATCGCGTGCGTGCCCAACTGCACGAGATGGCTGGCGATGCGCGTCAGCTCGGCGAACATCACTCGCAGCACTTGCGCGCGCGGCGGGATGTTCTGTATGCCGAGCAGCTTTTCGGCCGCGAGCACGTAGCACAAACTGTTCGACAGCGGCGCGAGATAGTCGGCGCGATCGACGACGGTCACCGCCTGCTGCCAGAACAGGTTCTCGGCCTGCTTTTCGATGCCGGTGTGCAAGAAGCCGATCTCAGGGTCGGCCGTGACGACGGTTTCGCCGTCGAGGCGCAGCATCACGCGCAGCACGCCGTGCGTGCTCGGATGTTGCGGGCCCATCGACAAGACCAGCGTGTCGCGTTCGTCGCCCGGCTGCGCGGTGAGGTCGCGCTCGTTCTCGAAGATCGAGAGATCGGTCGCGCTCACTTGGTCACCACCGGCGGCACGGGTCCGGGCAGGCCGCCCGGGTTGAAGCGGCGGTTGAGTCCGCGCAGCGGATAATCTTTGCGCAGCGGATAGCCTTCCCAATCGTCGGGCATCAGGATGCGCCGCAGGTCCGGGTGGCCGTCGAAGCGCACGCCGAACAAATCGTATACTTCGCGTTCGGGCCAGTCGGCGTTCGGCCACCGGCCGCACAGCGAAGGAACGACCGGATCGCGATCGTCGGGGAAGACGCGCAGCCGGAAGCGCGCGGGGACGACACCGGATGAGGGAATCGAGCCCGCTACCGCGTCCTCGGGCAGCGCGAGGAAGTGATACGAGATCTCAAAACGCGGCGTCAGCGGGTGATGATCTGTGGCGCCGATGTCGAGCAACAGGTTGAACCCGTTTGCGCGAACGGCGTCGACGGCCGGCAAGAGCCCAGCCGCTACGATGACCGCCTCATCCATGTCCGCAGCCGAGACGGCATCTAGCAACGATGCGCCCAGATCCGCGGCGAGCTGCGCGAGGAGCGCTGCGGTCGCGGCGCGTCCGGCCTTGACCTCAGCCACGCGCCAGCACGTTGGCTTTGCCGCCCGCCGCGATCTCGCGGCGCAGCTGCATCAGCGCGTAGATCAGCGCGTCGGGGCTGGGCGGGCAGCCGGGCACGTAGACGTCGACCGGCAGGATCGAATCGACGCCCGGCAAGACCGCGTAGTTGTCGAAGATGCCGCCGGACGACGCGCATGCGCCCATCGAGATGACCCATTTCGGATCGGGCATCTGATCGTACAGCTGGCGCAGGATCGGCGCCATCTTGTTAGCGACGCGGCCGGAGACGATCATCAAATCGCTCTGGCGCGGCGACGAGCGGAACACTTCGGCGCCGAAGCGCGACGTGTCGTAGCGCGGCGACACGATCGACATCATCTCGATCGCGCAGCAGGCGAGGCCCATCGTCATCGGCCAGATCGCCGACGTCTGCGCCCACTTGGTGAACTCGTCGAGCTTGGTCGTGATGAACGGCTGCTGCGGGCTCATCTCCATGAGAAGCCGCCTTTTTTCCACACGTACGCGTAGCCGATGCCGAGCACCACGATGAACGCGACCATTTCGAGCAGCCCGAACGCGCCGAGATCGCGCAGCCGCACGGCCCACGGATAGAACGACGCCGCTTCGACGTCGAAGACGACGAACAGCATCGCGACCAGGTAGAAGCGCACCGGGAAGCGGCCCAGCATCGCTGATGTCGGCGGCACGCCGCACTCGTAGGGCTCAAGCTTTTCCGGCGTCGGGCGCTTGCGCGTGAAGATGCCGGGCACGACCGCGATGATCGACGCCACGACGATGGCGACGAGGAAGTAGATGAGGACGGCGGTCCAGGGCGACGAGGTCCAGGGCGATTCGGGCACGGGCGATCCTATTGAATGAAGAGCGACGATGGCGCTATGCGAAGCGTCCGGTGACTTTGTGAAATATTTCTCAAAGTCCCCCCGGCCCCACGAGAGAGGTCGACGTCACAAGAATTCCAACCCGCGGGCGGTGGGCGTCAGGTCGTTTTCCGCGAGCCATTGCTCGTTGTAGAGCCGGGACATCGCGCGCGCGCCGCCGTCACCGAAGATGGTCACGACGGTCGCGCCTGCAGGACAGGCCTTCGACACGCGCGCGGCTGCGACGACGTTGAGCGCCGCAGAACCGCCCAACCACAATCCTTCTTCGCGCAACAGATAATGCGCCATCTCGACCGCCGCGCGGTCCTCCACGCGCAGCGCATCATCCGCGGGCGCGCCTTTGAAATTCTCCGTGATGCGTTTGATGCCGATGCCTTCGATCACCGACTCGCCCTCGACGTCGAGCGTGCCGCACTTGATATAGGCGTACAGCGACGAGCCGAGCGGATCGACGAGCACGCAGCGCACGCGCGGATCGCGCTCCTTCAAGTACGCGCAGACACCCGCGTACGTTCCGCCCGTGCCGGCGGCCGAAACGAATGCGTCGATCGAGCCGCCGCTGTCTTCCCAGATCTCAGGCCCGGTCGTGCGGTAGTGCGCCTCTTTGTTCGCCGGATTGTTGAACTGATCGGCCCAGATCGTGCCGCGCGTCTGCCCGGCGATATGCCGCGCGACGTGATAGTAGTTGTTGTCGTCGGCGAATGGCACGACCGGCACCGCGCGCACGTCGGCGCCGAAGATCCGCAGCAGTTCGAATTTCTCCGGCGCTTGGTCGTCGGGGACGACGATGATCGTGCGATAGCCACGTGCGTTGCCGAGCAGCGCGAGCGCGATGCCGGTGTTGCCCGCGGTGCCTTCGACGATGGTGCCGCCGGGTTGCAGCGAGCCGTCGCGCTCGGCAGCTTCGATGATGAACTTCGCGGCGCGGTCTTTAACCGAACCGCCCGGGTTGAGGTGCTCGCACTTGCCGAGGATGTTGCGTCCAAGCGCGCCAGACAGGCGCGGGATGCGGATGAGCGGCGTGTTGCCGACAGCTGCAAACAGATCGGGTTTGAGACCGCCTTGCATGACCGCGAAAGGCTACCCAGCGCCCGCACGGAATACCTTTGGCTCGATGCATCCACGCAAGGTCATCATCATCGGGTCGGGCCCGGCGGGTTTGACGGCCGCGATCTATGCCGCGCGCGCGAACTTGGCGCCGCTCGTGTTCGCCGGCGGTCTGTACGGCGGCCAGCTCATGCTCACCAGCGACGTCGAGAACTATCCAGGTTTTCCGGAAGGCATCCTCGGACCCGAGCTGATGGAGAAATTCCGCGCGCAGGCCGAACGTTTCGGCGCGGTCATCCACAACGAAGACGTGACGCGCGTCGATTTCTCGGTGCAGCCGCTGCGCGTGTGGGTCGGCGACGAGGAACATCGCGCGCACGTGGTGATCGCGGCGACCGGTGCATCGGCGCAATGGCTCGGACTGCCCAATGAGACGCGCTTGCGCGGACGCGGCGTGTCGAGTTGTGCGACTTGCGACGGCGCGTTCTTCCGCGACAAAGACATCCTCGTGGTGGGCGGCGGCGACACGGCGCTCGAGGACGGCTTGTTCTTGACGCGCTTCGGGCGCAGCGTCACGGTCGTGCATCGCCGCGACGCGCTGCGCGCCTCAAAGATCATGCAGCAGCGCGCGTTCGCGCATCCCAAGATGTCGTTCATCTGGAACACCGTGGTCGACGACATCCTCGGCGAGCGCAACGTCACCGGCGCAGTGCTGCGCGACGTGCAGACAGGTACGACGACTACCCGTCCGTGCGACGCGGTCTTCGTCGCGATCGGTCACGTGCCGAACACCGAGATCTTCGCGGGACAGCTGCGCCTCGACGCGCGCGGTTACATCGTGTCGCCTGACGGTGTGCGCACCGACGTGCCGGGCGTGTTCGTCGCGGGCGACGTGCAGGACACGCGTTACAGGCAAGCGGTGACCGCCGCAGGTTTGGGTTGCCGCGCCGCAATGGAAGCAGAAAAACATCTCGAAGCACTAGAGAGCCACGCCCGCGAGACCTCGCCGGCGGCAGGTTAACCTGCCTTAAGACCTCGGGACGGTGCGGCCGATACTATTAA
>JAFAHD010000080.1 GCA_019237415.1 Vulcanimicrobiota bacterium | reverse complement strand
GATCTGACGCGCGCGAGCTCGCCGCCAAGCGCACGCAGCGCAAGCGCGAACAGCGCATGGCGACCGCCAAGCGCACGGTCACGCTCGACGGCTTCTTGGCGCAGGCCAAAGAAGGCGGCATCAAGGATCTCAACCTCATCATCAAAGCCGATGCGCAAGGCTCGGTCGAGGCGCTGCGTTCGCAGCTCGACGGCCTCGCCAACGACGAGGTGCGCACGCGCGTCATCCATACCGGCGTCGGCGGTATCAACGAATCCGACGTCATGCTGGCGAGCGCGTCGAACGCCATCATCATCGGCTTCAACATCCGGCCCGACGCGACGATCGCGCGCAAGGCCGAAGCCGAAGGCGTGGACATCCGCCTCTACGAGGTGATCTACAACGTCATCGACGACGTCAAGGCGGCGATCGCCGGCATGCTCAAGCCGCAAACGCGCGAGGTCGCCATCGGCGAAGTCGAAGTGCGCAAGCTCTTCAAGGTCAGCAAAGTCGGCACCATCGCGGGTGCGTACGTGCGGTCGGGCAGGATCACGCGCGACGCCGGCGTGCGCGTGCTGCGCGACAGCGTGCTGATCTACGAAGGCAAGCTCGCCTCGCTCAAGCGCTTCAAGGACGACGCGCGCGAAGTGAACGAAGGCTACGAGTGCGGCTTATCGATCGAGAACTTCAACGACATCAAAGAGGGTGACGTCATCGAAGCGTTCACGACCGAACAGGTGGCAGCCGCGACGGCGTAATGGACCACGACGTCGTCGAGCAGGCGCACGAGATCTACTTCAACGTCATCGTCGCGCACGGGGATGCAGACGATCCCTGGTCGCCGGAGCAACGCGCCGAGCTGCGCCGCGCGCTGCAGCTGCTCGAGCCGCTCGAAGAGTCGGGCGACCTCGGACCCGATGGCGTCCAGCTGATGGCGTCGCTGTGCCTCGAGCTCGGCAACGACGAGCGTGAGGAGCACTTGCTGCGTCAAGGGCTCGAGCGCTATCCGAGCGCCGCGGGTTTGCACGGCGACCTCGGTGCTGCGCTCGCCAACCTGGAACGCTGGCCGTCCGCGGTCGCGCACCTCGCGGCGGTCGTCGTGCTCGGCATCGACGAGCCCGACGAGCAGTGGGCTGCGGCCTGCTCGCAGCTGATCGACACGCTGATAGAATGCGGCGATCACGACCGGGCCGAGGCGATTCGCGCGTGGGCGCTAGCCTCAGCGCAAGACGACAAAGCGCGCGCGTGGCTTGAAGACGACGGCGCCGCTGAAGACCACTAGACGGCCGAGCGCCGAGGTGGGATAAAGGATGACTGGGGCAAGGAATCAGCGCCTCGAGCGTATCGAGCACGAGATCGTGCGCGAGCTGAGCGAGCTGCTGCACAAGGAATTGAAGGATCCGCGCGTCGGGTTCGTCACCATCACCGGCTGCAAGATCAGCCCGGATCTCACCAGCGCGCGCGTGTTCGCAAGCCCGATGGGCGACAAACGCGCGACGAGCCAGACGATGCGCGGCCTGCAATCCGCCGCCGGTTTCCTCAGCGTCGAGCTTGGCAAGCGGCTTGGCATGCGCCGCACGCCGACGCTGCGCTTCGAGCGCGACGACTCGATCGAACGCGGCGTGAAGCTCACCAACATCATCGACGAGGTACAGCGGGCTGATGAAGCTCGAACCCACCACGAGCAATGACGGCCGCTTGAACGACCCCGCGAGTGGCGACGTGCTCGGCGCGCTGCGCACGCATCGCCAGTTCGTCATGTGCGCGCACGAAAACCCGGACTGCGACGTGCTGGGCAGCGGCTTCGCGCTGGGCATCGCGCTCAAACGGCTAGGCAAAGACGTCAAGTACTTCCTCGACGACGACGTGCCGCGCAACCTGACGTTCCTGCCCGAAGCGCGGCTGACCCAACGCACCTTCGAGGGCGTCGCCGACGACGCGCTCTTCGTGTTCTTCGATATGAGCGATCAGGCGCGCGCCGGCAAGGCGCTCGCGTGGGTTCCGGCGTCGCGCATCATCAACGTCGACCATCACCTCTCGAACACGCGCTTCGGGCAGTGGAACTACGTGCGCGAGCACGAGGCGGCGACCGGCGTGCTCGTCCTCCAGCTGGTCGTCGGGCTCGGCGTCGACGTGACGCCCGACATCGCGCAATGCCTGCTGTCGGCGATCATCTCGGACACCGGCTGTTTCATGTACTCGAACGCCAAACCGCAGACGCTGCGCACGGCAGCGATGCTGATGAACGCGGGCGCGGACAAGGACCGCATCACCGAACAGCTCTACCAGACGCGCACGTTCGCGGCGCAAAAGCTGCTCGGCCGCACGCTCGACGCGGCGGTGCTCACCGACGACGGCATCTGCTACTCGGTCGTCACGCAGGTGATGCTGACCGATCTGGGCGCCGACAACGAAGATCTCGAGGAAGTCGTCGGGGCGCTGCGCGCCGTCGATCGCTGTCAAGTCGCCGCGTTGCTCAAAGAGCAAACGGACGGATCGTTCCGCTTGAGTCTGCGCTCCCGTGGCCGCGTCAACGTGATGGCGATCGCCAAGCAGCTCGGCGGCGGCGGGCACTTCCGCGCCGCCGGCGCACCGGTCGCCGGCCCGGGGCAGGCGGCGTTGGAGCGCGTGCTCTCCGCCATCCGCAGCGAGACGCACGCGCGCTGATCGCGCCGCAGTGGCCTCGCCCTTCGGTTTTCTCAACGCGCTCAAGCCGCCCGGTCTGACCTCGACCGCGTTCGGCACGTGGGTGCGCCGCGCATATGGCGGCGCGCCGATAGGCCATTGGGGCACATTGGATCCGGCCGCGTGCGGCGTCCTCGTGCTGGCCGTCGGCAATGCCACTCGCCTGCTCCCGCTGCTTGCGCCGTCGACCAAACGCTACTCGTTCGAACTCGTGTTGGGCGCATCCACCGACACCGGCGATGCGACCGGCGTTGTCACAATGACCGGGCCGGTGCCTGCCGGATGGCGCGAACGCCTTCCACAGGTCGCCGCCGGCTTGATCGGACCGCTCGAACAAGTGCCGCCCATGTACTCAGCCGTCAAGGTCGAAGGAAGGCCGCTGTACGTGCGTGCGCGCAAGGGCGAACGGGTCGCGCGCACCGCGCGCCACGTGCGTGTGCTTGCGCTCGATGTGGTGGCTGCCTTCGAGCGCGGCGCCCGAATGGTCGTCGAATGCGAATCCGGCCTGTACGTGCGTTCGCTCTGCGAAGAGATCGGCGCGCGATTAGGCGCCCCCGCGCACATGGGCGCGCTGGTGCGCACGGCTGCAGGGCCGTTCTGCGTCGACGCATCGCGGCTGCCGGATGAGATCGCCGCCCAACCGCTCGATTGTCTGCTCGATCCGCTCGACGTCCTGGCTCTGCCGCGCGTCGCGCTCGATCAAGCCGCGACGCAACGATTCGTGCACGGCAATCGCGTACAGCTGGACGAGCGCGACCATGCGTCCACCGCGCACCCGCGCGCGATCCTGGTACTGCACGGGAATCGACTGATCGGAGTGGGAAGCCTGCGCGACGGCCGGCTCGAGCCGCGCCGCGTTTTCAACGACGATGCAAATCATCCGTAGCCTCGACGACTATCACGCCGGCGCCGGTCTTCTGTTGACGATCGGCGTCTTTGACGGCGTCCACGTCGGTCATCGAGCCGTGTTGGACCATCTCCGCGCGCACAAAACGCCGGAGACGGCGGTTGCCGCGCTGACCTTCGAACACCATCCGCTCGAATTCTTGCATCCCGGCCAGGCGCCCAAAGCGCTGACGACGATGGCGGAGAAGATCAACCTGCTGGACGCGTGCGGCATCGATCTGCTCTTCATTCTGCCCTTCGACGAACGCATCGCGCAGTTGGATGCCCGCGCGTTTCTTGAGGACGTGCTGCTGGACAAACTTCACACGCGTCTGCTGGTCGTGGGGGGGAACTGGCAGTTCGGGCACGACCGCACGGGCGACGTCGATCTCGCGAAGCAGGTGCTCTTGGAGCGCGGTTGCGACGTCCACATCGAGTCGCTGTTGTCGCGCGACGGCCAGCGAGTCTCGAGCTCGCACATCCGGGCGCTGCTCGAGCAACGCAGGTTCGACGAGGCGGACGAGTTGCTCGGGTCTCCGTTCACCGTGCGGGGAACGGTTCGCGGCGGCTACGGCAAAGGTCATGTGTTCGGCGTGCCGACTGCGAATCTCGATATCTCGCCGGACAAGCTCGTGCCGGTGCCGGGCGTCTATGCGGCGACCGCGCGCTACGACGGCACCGATCATGCGGCCGTGGTGAGCATCGGTGACAAGCCGACGCTTCCCGGCCGGCACGACATGGCAGTCGAGGTGCACATCCTCGATTTCGATCGCAGTATCTACGGCGAGGAGATCGCCGTGCGCGACTGGCGGTTCCTGCGCGAGCAGGAGCGCTTCGCGAGCATCGACGAGCTCGTCGCGCAGATGAAGCGCGACATCGAGCACGCGCGCGCAGGCTGAGCGCCGGTCAGGCCAAGTGGCGGTCGAACCAGTCGACGATCGCGTGCAGCCGCGCGACGCGCTGGCGCGGCGGGCCGGTGCGCGAAAGCCCGTGGTCGGCCTCGGTGAAGCGCATCAGCTCGACTTGTTTGCCCTGCTGCACGAGCGCCGTGAAGAACTGCTCCGCCTGCTCGATCGGACAGCGGTAGTCGCGCTCGCCATGGATGAGCAGCAGCGGCGTCGTGACCTCCGCGGCGTACGTGAGCGGCGAGTTGCGCCGGTAGATCTCGGAGATCTGCGCCGGCGAGCCGCCCATCTCGATGTTGAGAAAGCGCCCGACTTCAGAGGTGCCCCACAGGCTCTCGAGATTTGTGGCCGAGCGCATCGCCACTGCGGCAGCGAAGCGTTTCGAGTGCGCGATCGTCCACGCGGTGAGGTAGCCGCCGTACGAGCCGCCGGCGACGCCGACGCGCCGCTCGTCGGTGGCGCCTTGGATGACCAGCGCATCGAGCGAAGCGATGCAATCCGCAAGCGCAGGACCGCCCCACTTGCCGATGATCGCGCTTGAGAACGCTTCGCCGTATCCCTGGCTGCCGCGCGGATTGCAGTACAGCACGTCGTAGCCGCGCGCGGCGAGCAGTTGGAACTCGAAGAAGAAGGATTCGCCGTACGCGAAATGCGGGCCGCCGTGGATCTGCAGGATGCACGGTCGCGGAGCCGGCGCGTCGCATGCCAAATGCCATGCGTCGATCGTGCCTTGCGCCGTCTCGACCGACAGACGCGCAGGTTCGCGCACGCCGGCGGCCTCGCACCAGGCTTTGGTCTCGGTGGTCAGGCGGCGCAGTGCGCCGCTCGCCGATACCTCGTAAAGCTCGGGCGGCACGGACGCCGTCGCCGCGCAGCAGACGAACGAGCCGGCGCGACCGGGCGCGAACATCGACACGGACATCGCCGACGGCGTCGCCGTGCGGATGCGCAGATCGGCGCCGACGACGAACACGCGCGTCGCTCCGCTTTGCGTGCCCAACACCGCGATGCTGCCGTCCGGCGTGAAGCGCGGCGCGAAGGGCGCGCCCGCTGCGGCCGTATCGGAGACGGTCAGGTCGGCGCACGTCCACTCCTCGTTGGGCGTAAGGCAGATTGGTTCGCCTACGTCCGGTGCGACGGCGAACAAGCGCTGGTTCAACAGACCGTACGCCCCGCGCGGATCGTCATTGCCCAAGAACGCGATGCGCTCGCCGTCCGCGGACCACGCCGGGGTCTGCACCGCGCCGCGCAGCGAGAGCAGTTTGCGCGGCCCGCCCTGGCCGTGCACGGGAGCGATCCACAGCTCGTGCAAGGCGATTCCATCCGCCTCGTCGCCCTTCTCAGCGGCGTACGCCAGCCATGCGCCATCGGAAGACCATGCCGGCGCCGCCACGAATCCGCTCGCATCGGTGAGCGCGCGAGAAGATCCATCCACGAGATCGATCAGCCACAGCTGCGGGAGCGAGTCGTTATAGCCGATCCCATCCGCGCGATAGCGTTGTCGCGCGATGCGCCGCCATCCGCGCGCGTCGACGTCGCGCTTGCCTTGCGCGGAGACGACGACGGCCGCGATGAGTCGGCGATCCGGCGAAACCGCAAAATCAGTCACGTGGCCGTCGAACGAAGGCAGTGCGTACGCCTCGCCGCCGCCGAGATCGATGGCCCACAGCTGCAGCGAGCCGCTGCGATCGCTCAGGAACAAGATCCTCGAACCGTCGGCAGACCATGCCGGCGATAGATCGCGCGCGTTCCCGCGCGTGAGCACCGTCGTCCGGTTGGCGTCCAGATCGTAGACGCGTATGCTGCCGCGGTAGGCGTTCGCGCTTTCATCCGGGATGGTGCACGCGTATGCGACGCGGCGCGCCTCGCCGTCCAGCGCGCAGCCGCTGACCACCGGCAATGTGTAGAGATGCTCGGGCGTGAGGAGACCGCGCGCTGTCATGCCAAAAGGCTATGGTAGGGTTGCGGGCCGTTCCTGCCCGAACATGCGCACACATGTACCACGAAGGCAACCGCTTCTTTCAGGACCGCTTCGACACGCGCCGGCTCGCCGACCGGCTCGAGGAGCGGCTGGTCCTGCGCGCGATCGACGACGAGGACAAAGCGTTCATCGAATCGCGCGACATGTTCTTCCTCGCGACGGTCGACGACGAGGGTCAGCCGAACTGCTCGTACAAGGGCGGCGATCCGGGATTTGTCAGCGTCGTCGACGAGCGCACGATCGCGTTTCCGAACTACGACGGCAACGGCATGTATCTGTCGATAGGGAACGTGTGGCGCAACCATGCGATTGGAATGCTGTTCATCGATTGGGAGCGGCCGCAGCGCTTGCGCGTGAACGGCGACGCGCAGGTCTCCTTCGACGATCCGCTGCTCGCGCGCTACCACGAGGCGCAATTCATGGTGCGCGTCGCGGTGCGCGAGGTGTTCCCGAACTGCGGCCGCTACATCCATCGCCTCAAACTCATCGAGCGCTCGCGCTTCGTGCCGCGAGCGGCAACGCCGACGCCGATTCCCGATTGGAAACGGGACATGGACCGAAGCGTCCTTTCAGCGGACGACCCGCTGCGCCGAGAGGCTCCGTAGGGTTTCTCGCGTAAGGGTAGCGCGGTCGGGGGAATCCTAACATGCAGCGGTTATTTCTCTTCCTCGCAACTGCGGGGGTGGTTTTTCTGTTCGGCGCGAGCGCGGCGCTTGCGCGCGCCGACTCGACCGGCTGGCCGAAGACCGGCGAAGCGAAGGGATACAAGTACACGATTTACGAGCCACAGATCGATTCGTGGGATAACTACAGCACGATCAAAGGTCACTACGCGATAGCCCTGACCGCCCCGAGCCAGAAGGATCCCTGGTATGGCGTGGTCGCGGTCACCGCGAAGAGCGTCGTCGATTTCGACAAGCGCGCCGTGCAGATCAGCGGCGTCAGCGTGGAATCGATCAACTTCCCGATGCTGGGCGCAGACCAGGCGAAGAAGCTCGATGCGTACGTGCGTGCCAACGTCAACATCGCGGATACCGTGCTGCCGATGGATACGATCCTGCTGAACATGCAGCATGCGAAGATCAAATCGCGCGAGACCAAGGTCGGCACCGAGCCACCTGTCATCTATTTCAGCAAGACGCCCGCCATGCTGGTAGTGTACGACGGCGATCCCATCTTCAGCGGCATCAAGGAGATGGGCAGCGTCGATTTGCAGTTCGCAGTCAATACGAATTGGAACGTATTCAAGAGCGGCGCCACGTTCTATTTGCTGACCGGCAACGGGTGGCTGCAATCCAGCGCGGCCACCGGGCCATTCCAAGCGGCGGGGCCGCTCCCGTCAGCGCTCTCAGCGCTGCCCGCTACGGACAATTGGAAGGACGTGCGCTCGGCGCTCACGATCGGGCCGGTCGACAAGTCGAAGATGCCGACGATTTGGGTGAGCACCAAACCGGCTGAAGCCATCGTCGTCGGAGGCGAGCCAAAACTCGTCGCGCTCCAAGGCACGCAGCTGTCCTACGTCGACAACACCGATTCGACGTTGCTGTTCTACAAGCCCGACAAGCGCTGGTACTATTTGAGCTCGGGGCGCTGGTTCTCAGCGACCAGCCTCAACGGTCCATGGGCGTTCGCCAACAACAACCTGCCCAAAGATTTCACGAAGATCCCCGCGAGCAGCCAGGTCGGTTGGGCGTTGCCGTCGGTCCCCGGCACACCGCAGGCCGAGGAGGCGATCCTTGAAGCCGGCGTGCCGCACGAGGCGTGGATCAATCGCCAACAAGCGACGCTGACGGTTTCGTACAGCGGCGATCCGCAATTCCAACCGATCCAAGGCACGAATCTCCAGTATGCGACGAACACCGACGTCGATGTCATCAAGGTCAACGACCAAGAGTACTACGCTTGCAAAGACGCGGTGTGGTTCAAAGCGACATCGCCGGCCGGACCATGGACGGTCGCGGATAAGATCCCGGACGAGATCTATCAGATCCCGTCGACGTCGGCGGCCTACGCCGACACGTTCGTCACCGTCGAGGAGTCCACGACCACTGACGTGCTGTACGGCTATGGTTCTGGTTGGGGGCTTGGATACTACTGGGGCCCGGGTTGGTACTACGGGCCAGGCTGGTACTATCCGCCGTACTGGGGTTACTATGGTGGATATCCATGGTACTATCCCTATCCGCGTACTTTTGTCGGCGGTGCGTGGTATAATCCGGCGACCGGCGGCTGGGGCAACGCATGGGGCGTTCGCGGTCCGTATGGCGGCGCGACCGTCGGCGGCGGCGTCACCGGCGGCGGCGCGTATTGGCGCGGCGGCTCGGTCTACGGACCCAACGGCGGCATCAGGGGCGGCGCCATTTACAATCCGGCGACCGGCAACTGGTATCGCGGCGGTGTCGCGTGCAACGGTGGAAACTGCCAACGCTGGGGCCAGGGCGGCAACGTCAACAACCGTCCGACGCCGTACTCGAATTGGGGCAACGCGGCGCGCCAACCAAGCGTCAACACGCCGGGCGGCAATAGGCCCGGCGGCGGACCTGGCGTTTCAAATCCGATCGCCGGCGGCAGACCCGGCGCAGGACAGCCGGGCGTATCAAATCCGATCGCCGGCAACCAACCAGGCGTCGGCACGTTGGATAACGTCTACGCTGGGCGCGACGGTAACATCTATCGCGACGCCGGCAATGGCAATTGGTCGCGGTACAACAACGCCGGCCAGAACTGGCAAGGCGTTGGAACCCCCGGCGGCGGCGCGTCGGCCGGCCAGCTGCCGGCGGGCGGCGCCTCTCGCCCGACGGCTGCCACCCAGCCGGCGATGAGCAACAACACGTACCGGGGGCTGCAAAACTCAAGTGCCGCGCGGTATCAGGGTGCGCAGAACTTCGGCGGGATGAGGGGCGGAGGAATGCGCGGCGGCGGAGGACGGCGCGGACGCTGACGTCGGCCTAGCGCGTCCAGATCGCGTCGACGACATCGTGTGCGATCACGCGATCGCTGCCGTCGACGAGATCGTTGCTCGAAGAGATCGAAAGCACGTTCCCGTCGCCGTCGACGGCGACCGGCAGTCCTTTGATCCAATGCACGCCGTCGAGCGAATACTGCGGGTCCTCAGCTTGGTCGTGTCCGACGACCGCGATCGCCCCGTCGCCGGTGACCAAGCCGTGGACGCACTCGCCTGATCTGATCGTCCGGCCGCTTTGCGCGTCGACCACGAAAAGGCGCGAGCGCGGTTGCGCTGACCAGACCTGCGCGTCGGAGCGGTAGTACGCGGGGCACGACATGTCGTCGCCCGCGACCGCAAGCCGCTCGTCGGACACGAAGCCGATCATCTGGTGGTTGTCGACGCTGACCCGCTCGCCGGTATCGTGCAGCGTGCGCAACGGATTCGAGCGCCGGTACAGCGAGATCGTGCCGTAGCCATCATCGCGCATGCAGGCGACGTACGTGCCGTGCGGCGAGATCGCCATCGGTTGGCACAGGTGGCCGTCTGCATACACGACCTTGGTCGAAATGCTGACGGCCGGCCTGTCGCGCGCGATCAGCAATCCGGGCGGCGCCGAGTGCCTGACGATCGAACCGTTGCGCAAGACTTCGATGCGTTGTGCGGCCGCATCGCGAGCCGCAAGATGCACGACGTAGAGCGTTCCCGCGATCGGCGGCGCGCCGCGCGGTGGCGGAGATGTGTGCGGCGCGGTGCCGCAACCGGCGCACCCGAGGATAGCAAGCGCGCCGAGGATCCCCCAAGACGTCCTCATGGCATTGCCAAGCCTTGTTCTTAGGCGTCTGAGGCGTTCCTCGGCGGCCGGGAAGAGTGTGACCACTCGTCACTCTCCCGGTTGCGAGCGTGATGCGTTGCTAGCCCGCTAAGGGGCCGGGTTTTTTCACGTACCGCTTTAACACGGCGTCCGCGGTGTGGTAGGCCAGCGCGCAGACGGTGCCCGTCGGGTTGTAGCCCGCGTTCTGCGGAAAGGCGCTGGCGCCGAGCACGAAGAGATTGGGGACATCCCAGCTCTGCAGATATTTGTTCACGACGCTGGAGGCCGGGCTCGAACCCATAATCGCACCGCCCGTGTTGTGCGTGCTCTGATAGGCTTGGGTCGTGTAATGTCCTTTCAAGGGACGCACGGCTGTTTGTGACGCTCCGAGCGCCTTGCCCACTTTGCCCAAGACGTCTGCCATGTATGCCGATTGCTTGAGTTCGTACGGACCCCAATCGAACGTCATGCGCAGCAGCGGAAGCCCGAACGCGTCGCGATAGGTGGGATCGAGATCGAGGTAGTTGGCGCGGTACGACTGCACGCCGCCCTGCGCGTTGGCGTTAAACGCGTGGCTGTACCACTTCGCGACCGCCTGTTTCCAGGCCACGCCCCAAGACGGAGTGCCGGGCGGCACCGGATGGTATTGGATGGGCCGTCCGCCCGTCGGGTTGACGTTGATGTCGGCGCCGCCGATGAAGCCTGCACCCGCGTGGTCGAAATTGTCGCCGTTGAAGTCGTCGAACACCATGCCGTTCGCGCCCGAGCCCATGAACGGGTTGAACGTCTTGTCTTCGAAGAAATAGGTCGCGCCGGTGTTCGCTTGATAGGCGTAGTTGCGCCCGACGTTGCCGCGGCCGGTGCTCGGATCGTACGGAGTGCCGATGCCCGAGATGAGCAGCATGCGCACGTTGTTGAGGATGAACGATGTCAGGAAGATCATGTCGGCGGGCTGCTCGAACTCGCCACCCGCGCCGTCGACATAGGTGACGCTGACGGCGCGCCGTCTGGTGTTGTCGAGGTTGATGCGGACGACGTTGACGCCCTCGCGCAGGTCGTAGCGTCCGGTCTTGAGCGCGACCGGCAGCACAGCGAGCTGCGGGCTCGACTTGGCGTACATCTCGCATGCGAAACGCTCGCAATACCCGCAGTAGACGCATGCGCCGAATGTCGCGCCATCGGGATTGGTGTACGCGGTGGTCACGTTTGCCGAGGGCATGACGAACGGGTGGTAGCCGAGTTTCGCGGTCGCATCGCGGAACAGCGCGCTTTGATACGCGGTCTTCATCGGCGGATTCGGATATTCGCGCGAGCGCGGACCCTCGAACGGGTTGCCACCGGGCTGGATCTTGCCCTTGAGATTGCCGGCCTTGCCGGCGATGCCGGCTTGGTATTCGAAGCGGTCGTAAAACGGTTCGAGCTCCGCGTAGGTGATGCCCCAATCTTGACTCGTGCACTCGGGCGCAAGCATCGACGCGCCGTACCGCGCGATGGTCTTGCTGCGCGTTTCGAAATCCCACGGCAGGAAGCGCCAGGTCGTTCCATTCCAATGCACGCCTGCGCCGCCGAGCCCTGTACCCGGCAAGAACCCGATCAGATAGCGCAGGGGCAGCGCGGTTTGGCTCGCGTCGTTGCGGAACGTGACGGTCTCGACGCCCGCGTCTTGGAACAGTTTGAGGCGCACCGCGTAGGAAAGTTCGTCATGCACTTGTGGGACTTGGAAGTCGGGCGAGGTGTTGCGATACTCCCCGCGCTCCAGACCGACGACGTGCAGCCCGGCTTTGGTCAGTTCGGCGGCGATGATGCCGCCGGTCCAACCCACTCCGATGGTCAGGGCGTCGACGGATTTCAGCTTGGTCGCCATCGCTGCGTTACCGCCCCTTTCCGAATGAGTTCCGCGGCTGCATGGCGCGGACCATGGCGACATGCATTTGATCCATGTCGTCTTGCACGAGCCCTTGCTGCACGTCGGCGATGCTCACCGGCGGCACGACGTATTGCTTGCCGTAATCTTGATCGATGTGGCGAGTGTACACAGCAGCCACACCCGGAAAACCGATCATCTTCCAGCCGGCCTTGTCGCGGTTGCCGCCGTAGAGCGGATCGGCGAAATAGCCCTCGATCGTGTTGGCGAGCAGCATCGAAAAGAACGTCGTCGCCGGAATCACCCCGAGATCGATCGAGCCTTTCTCGAGCCCGCCGAGCGCTTCGTCTTGCTGCGCTGGAGTCAGGCCGGAGAAGTTCCCGTTGTATTTCTTGTTGCAGTGTTCGTCGATCGCCCGGATGGCCGCGCGATACACTTCGGCCGGCACAAGCGCGAGCTGGTATCCCTGTTCGGGCGTGCCTTGGCGCCACGGTCCCGGTCGATACATGCGCGCGCCATTGCCCCATGCGCCGGCGAGCTGATGATCGATGTAATACGGAACACCCGCCTGCGAGGCCGACGGTCCTGGCGGCTCCGCCGGAATGATGCGATCGCAGGCAGCGCTCACGAACGCCTGCTCCGGCGGAGTCAGGAAGGTGAACGCTTCAGGCTCTGTGGCGAGTGCTTTCTGCGCCTGTGCGCCGTTGGATGGGGCTGCTGCGCTGTTTTGCGCCGACTGCTGCGGCGCGGTGGAAGAACAACCGGCGACTGCCGTCGCGCCGAGCACGCCGACAATGGCGACGAACTCGCGGCGCTTGATCTCATCGGCCATCGTGACCGCCTTTGCGCGCGTGTGAAAGTGGCTCGGGATTACGAGCTAGTGGACGTAAACGCCTGGCGACTCGACGAAGCGATGCGTGGTCGCGTCCCACTCGGGAGGCCACATGCTCGACTGCCGGAATGAATACAATTTGGGGCCATCGGATCCGACAATGATGTCGGGTGCGGAGGCGAGGGCCGGGTCGTTCACGGTGGCGTGCAGCGGACCGGAACCTCCCCACAACGTGATGCCGGCGGGAGGGCTCGACAACGTTCGCGACATGCGCCGCCCCCAACGGTCCACGACTTCCAGAATCGGTTGGCCCGCAGTGCGGGTGAGCAGGATGCTTTGCAAGTTGCCGCCCGGCAGCGTGATCGCAAGCGGAACCAAACGGTCAGTCCAGCGCAGATCCAGATGTCCAAGCTTGCAGCGTTGGTCGTGGATCTCATAGGTGAAGTAGGCTGCGCCGGGCCGAAATTGCGTCATGTAGCGCGGAAGGGGCGGCCGCAGCGAGAGCGCTTTCGGCGGGCGAGCCGTTCCAAGGATCGCCATCGAGTCGCTCTTGACCGTCAGATCGCAGGGGGCAGCCGACAGCGGAGAGAGCGCCACAGCGTCGGTCGACGCCTCGCGCGCGGACTCGGCGCACGCCGATGCGCCCAGGAGCCATGTGCAAACCAGGGCGCACAGGACGGCTCGCCTCATATCCCTAGGCTTATCGGCACCCAGCCTGCACCCCTCGCGGACCGGGGCGTCACATCTTCATGTCGGGCTGCATGCCGCTCTGCATAAGCTCGATATGCTGCAGGACGCCTCGCCAGGCGTCGTCGTTGACGCCCACAGGGCTGCGGAACGGGTACTGGAGCTCGAAGAGCAAGACCAGCAAGGAGACGACGACGATCGTGACTGCGGACGTCATCAGCAAGTGCGTCTTCGGGTTGGCCAGCCCGAACAGCCAGCAGAAACAGATCACGCAGGTAGCGCCGAGGAGTAGCACGAGCCACTCGAACCCCGACACGCCGGCGCTGTTGGTCGACAAGCGGCGCTGCCGGTCGTCGTGGATGATGGCGAGCTGTTCCATGGTCCCGGACTGCGAATTGCTCTGGCCAAAATTGGTGGGTACGAAGTTGCCCGCTGCGCCGATGGCATCCATCAGCACGATGTCAGCGTCCTTCTCATACCCTCCCTGCTTCATCAATTTCCATTCGGAGTCGACCATGACGTTCGCATAGTCTTGCACGTCCTTGCGTATGCGACGCCGTTCTTGAATCGGCAGTCCGATGGACATGTGCCAAGCGTCGGTTGCCGCCGCGGCCTCGATCGAAACGAGATCGCGCGCATCGGCGAAGTGCTGCCAGACGATCACCGTGAGGAACCCGAGCACGACCGCGTAGACCGAGCCCATGACGGCGATGATGAAGCCGCCGACCTCGTTGTGTCGCACGAAGTCCTGGCCGCCGAAGCGGCGGTGCACGTAGATCTGACCTGCGCACGCGAGCGCGACCCCGGCTGCGACGGCGAGAACCAGCAAAAGCACGGGTGGTATCGCATACAAGAAAAACATGGCCCCAAGTGATCTTTCCCATGCCGGCGCGGTGTGAACCAAACGACTCGCGGCGGCGTGTGTAGGTTGGACGTCGCGACGCCAAACTGAATGAGATGAAAGTCGTAGGAGATCATGGGAGCACCAATCATCGCCCTCCTGCTCGCCGTTGCGAGCTCCAATCAGGCTGCAGCGCAAAACGCCGCAGTTGCGACAAACCTCGCGACGCCCGCCGCGATCACCACGCAAGCGGTGCGTGCGGCGCAGCCGATCCAGCCCGCAGCGTTCCCAGCCCCCCAGCCTGGGTCAACGGACCGTGACGTCCACATCGCACCGGTCGACATCTCTGGCGCGTTCGAAGCCAAGATGCTCGAACTGAGCGGCTAACGATTCACTGGCAAACGGCGAATGCACAGGACGTAAAGACGCCCTCTCGGGCGTCTTTTCCGTATCTTCTACTTCACAGTGGCTTTCGCCGAGGCAGTCACGGGTGAAGGCGTACACGTGTGGCACCACAGCGTCTCCTTGACGTTGAACGTCACATTGACGGTCACACTGGTCCCGACGGCCGCGGCGGGGACCCCTGATTTCGTCTTGCCGAAGTAGCTGCCGGTCGCGCCGGCCGCGCCGATCGGTGTGTGCTGCAGCTCCTCAAGATTCGCGTGCTTTGTTCCGCTGTCGTCGACGAAGTCGATGCTCTTGATGCCGTTCAGCTGGCACCCGGCCGTGCTTGCGTCGGTATAGGTGAATGCGACCACCACGCGGCCAGCCATCACCGACACGTCTGGCGTTATCGAGGCTGCGGCGGTCCCCGTGGTCGACGCGCACGATGCGAATGCGAGCAGCACCTGCGCCGGTATGCGCATCACAAGCCCTGGATTTCGCTGCGAGATTCCGCTCAGAAGCTTGTATGTTTCGGCAAAGGATCGCTTCTTTTGTTCCTTGGCCAAGACCAACAGACTCGAACGAAGGTCTAGCGTGACGTAGCGAGCTGGATCTTCCCAGTTCGGTTCAATGAGCTTTGCTGAACGCTTTTCCGATCGTACCCGTGCCGCCGGCCGCTTGCCCATCGCCATCCTCCTTTGTTGGGAAAGCCGAGACTATGATTTGGTGCAGACCTCTTTATCGGGTGTGATTCTCCCATTCAATGGATATTGGCCAGTCGTCGTAATCGTATTCCGTGACGTCGTCACCTGTACTGGGAATGCTGGTACATCGTCCCAAGAACCTTGTCGGCGGGGATCGGAACACCGTAACCAGGTCAGCGTGGTGCCCATACCGTATGGCGCGCAAATGCTCGAGGTTCGGCGAACGCTTGAGAGCTCACTCCGCGACGTCCAAGGCTATTTCAGCGAAGACGAGGCATGGGCACTGTATAAGGCCGTTGGTGCGGTGCTTCACGATGCCGGACCAACGCGCGTCGTCGAGATCGGATCATATAAAGGAAGGTCAACGATTGTCATCGGCCTTGCGTTGCTCGGACACGACGGTGACGTCGTTTCCGTTGATTTGATCCGTATGGGCCCGGCGTGAACAGGGCGCTGCGCGAGCGACTCTTCGCCCAAGGAATCGGAATCGTGCGCGCTTGGCACGTCAATAATACTTTGTTCCTCAACTTCTCTCGAAGTGTACGCGCAAGGCTGCCCGTCGCTCTTGCGCTGCGCGCTTACCTCTTCGTCGAGAGACTACGCTTTCGGGCGCTGAAGCTCGCGTTGAAAGGGCTTTTTGAAGCCCTGGGTGTTGTTTACGTGCCCGAGAAACTTGCGCGCCAACCTGTATGACCAGCATTTGGATCACTAAGCGCCCTGCCGATGACACGCGCTAGAATTCGTCGCCCTCCTGATGTCATAATTGCTACGATCTTGATGGTGCTTTTTGGGATCGCCGAGATTATCACCGGCTTCCGCCACAGGTTCTTCGGACTCACAACTTCGCCAGGACCGCTCACCGCCTATGTGTCGGCATTCATCGGCGCTTCCTACGCAACCGCGGGCGTGTTTTTTCTTGCGATGAGGAAGTGGGCAGCGTCAGTGACTCTTGTGTTGCTCGTTCTGGTCATTGCGGGACGCCTTGTGCTTGTCACGACGGGTCTTTATCCTACGACGACCGCGAGAAATTCGATCGCCATGTTGGCGGGCACCGTGATCGTCGTAATCTTCGCATTCCATGTTGGACTGAGGCGCAGGTCTTTCCCATAGCGGCCGCCTGGAACGATCGAAGATGCGCCACATAAGAAGGACCACTTAGTTTCCTAATTGGTCCAATTTGGTTGCGGGGGACGGATTGCGCCAGCTTCCTTACCCGCGATCTCGGTTCTCTTGAAGGTCGCGTAAGCTCCCGGTCCAGCCAACAGGGGGTCCTTCCGGTTCGGGCCCCATCAGGTCGCCAACATAATAACACTTCATGGGCTTTACTATTTGGTTCACCATCGAACTGATGTAGCAAACGTGTCGAATAGGAGACGATCAACCGAGTTTAGTCCATTCGGGCAAGTGGGTAAAATACCGAGAAAACTCTTAGGGTCCAGTTGAGTTCGACCAACCCGCAAAATAGGAGGGAATCATGGCGGCCATTAGCTCAAACGGAAGTATCCCCGCGAGCGCGCCCACGCTTGTCTCGGCTGAGGAATGGGAGGCCGCGCGCCAACAACTGCTCGTGAAAGAAAAGGAATTAACTCGCGCGCGTGATGCGCTGGCTGCCGAGCGGCGGCGGATGCCCTGGGTGGCCGTAGAGAAACAATACGAGTTCGAAGGGCCTAAAGGCAAGGCGAGCCTGGTCGATCTATTCGAGGGTCGCCCGCAGCTTATACTCTATCGCGCGTTCTTCGAGCCAGGCGTCTTCGGCTGGCCGGAGCACGCCTGCCGCGGGTGTTCCCTCGGGGCCGATCAGGTCGCTCATCTAGCGCACTTGAACGCGCGAAATACGACGCTCGCGTATGCGTCGCGCGCGCCACAGGCGGACATCCAACGTCTGAAGGAACGGATGGAGTGGAAGATGCCGTGGTACACTATTACCGATAGCTTCGACGTCGACTTCGGTGTCGATCAATGGCACGGCCACAATATGTTTTTCTGCGACGGCGATCGCGTCTTTCGCACGTACTTCGTCAACTTCCGGGGCGACGAGCAGATGGGCAACACTTGGAACTATCTCGACATAACGGCGCTTGGACGCCAAGAGAAGTGGGAAGATTCACCCGAAGGGTATCCGCAGACCGAGCCCTACGACTGGTGGAATTGGCATGACAACTATCCGCCTGACGCCTTGCCCGACCCAAAGTGGGTCGCACACTTGAACACGGTACGGGGAACGTAACCGTGACCTCGATGGATTGTTCCGGCGACATAACGAGTTGATGGCAAAGCAAGGCGTTGTTCAGGGGTGTTCTCAAAGCCGTGATCGTGGGCGCATCAGTTGACTTCAAAAAACGCACCGCCACAACAAACTTCCGCCCCCCGTTGCCAGATTCGGCCAGGGAGCGGAAGCTGGCTACTTGCGGGGGACGGATTCGACCAGCTTCCGCGCTGCCACTGATAGCCATTGCACTGAAGCTATCGAGTTAAGGATCACTTGGGGAGCGCCCCACTGTTTCTAGCCGTACGATGGCAATGAGCCATGTCTCAGGTGTGGTAGTACTCCAACAGGTACGTGTGGCCACTAGTCACGGTAAATGATCCACCGCCTCCCGAGAAGTTGATGGTCTGTCCATTGACGCTTGTGGCGAGAAACGACCCGCCGTTGATCTGCGTCGTGAGATCGTCCACTGTCAGGTAAAACGTGAACGCTGTAGAGGTGGGAATTGTGATTTGCGTCGCCGGTCCTGTGCTCCACGTAAAAGTGGCGGCGGGTACGAACGTTTCGTAGAGCGTCACAGCCGCTGGCGCGGGAACCGGCGCCGGAATGCTCGTCGGAGGCGCTGTGAGCGACGTGGTCGCAAGGGCAGTGGTGGCGCTTCCGGCGCTGAATGTCGGATTAGTCAAGCTGCCGCTATAGCCGGCGCAAGCCGGATACGGTGTCTGGCTGGATGGAGCGACGGGTTCCGTTGTTGTTTGCGGGCACGGTATCGGCGTCGGAGCTGACGGCATCGAGTTGTTGCTGTTGCAACCGCCGAAACCAGTTAGCGACAACGAAACCGCAACGCAAATCATCATGAGAAGACATGTTCGCAAGTGTTTCATACAAACGTCTCCTTTCGGAGAGTCGCTATCGGTCTAGCTTCTGACTTGTGCGGCTGAAATCCCCGGCGAACACGCGGTCGAGGCGCAGAGAGATCGCACTACTGACGTCGCGGCGCCCAATGTATACGGTCTCTAAGAACTGTCGGCCGGGTGACCTCGCTATCGACTTCGAAAAGAAAGACGCGAGAATGGAATTCTCCATTCCCGCCAATTGGTACCGTAAACAGTCGCTGAGTGTTCAGAGCGGGGACGGCTTCAACCACTTCGCGATCACCACGTTCGCGTCGGCGTTGGTCCTGGTTCACGCATCTCGTCGCAGTTTCCACTGGCGAAATTTGACCGGCGGCTAGTCAGACTGAAGCAGGCGAGACCTCAACCCTTGGGGCGGACGTGAGAGCTGCGCTGTGCTGTCTGATCCCGCGGGCTAGAAGTCGATTTCAAAAACGAGACGGCGTCCATGCGCGTTCGGTATCGCGCCATGAACGCCGCCAAAGATGGGTTGCGAGAAGTTCATTGCGGGGGATGGATTGGACCAGCTAGCGCGCTGCCCACCGTACCCATCACTCTCGGAGTGACGGACCCCTGACGAAGCGGGCCGCACTCCCAGAATGCCGAAAACGATCACGCGGAGCTGCGAACGTTTGTAGGCGGAGAAAAGCGCATGCGATTGCTCGTCATCGGCTCGATTCTAATGGTCCTTCTTGGGATGCCGGCGATGGGGGAAGAGGCGTCGCTCCAAAATCGAAGGGCGATGAACCAGGCGATTGCGGATTATATCCACGACCTTCACGACCTTGGGAAATCGAACCCTTTCAAGGCCAGTGGCGTAGAGCTGGGGCCAGCGGTGACAGAAGAGCAGTGGGGCGAATCTGTGCAGTCCGGACGTTGGGCCCTGGCTGATTGGCGCTCAGCAGATGGAACAACCAAAGGTCAGGTATCACTTTTCTATATGTGCGATGGTTGGAATGTTGGGAAAGTGAGCATTCGATCGACGCTCAGTCCGACCGATCTACAAAGTCGATATATGGATGGAGTACCGGCCCGAATTGCAGTCAAGCTCGTTTCCGAGCTTGGTCAGATTGAAAGCAAGAATATCGGATATCTGAAGCCTGCGACGCCTGGCATCACATGCTAGCTGCTGGTGCGCTCTTCCGGGGCTCCAGGATGGTGGATTTGAACCACCGACACAAACAAAACGCGCAACCGCTTACTTGATATGCGATTGCGCGTTCTTCTTTGTCGGAAAATTTGCGGGGGATGGATTTGAACCACCGACCTTCGGGTTATGCGTACTACTTCGGCTTTCGCCGCTCCGCGTGAAGCGGATTTGTAGTCTGGACTTTCCCTTCACCCGCTCTCGAAGAGACGGGTGCCTGCCATCAAGTCTCTACACCT
>JAFAHD010000056.1 GCA_019237415.1 Vulcanimicrobiota bacterium | reverse complement strand
CGGCTGGTCGAGCGCGCGACTGCGGGCGTGAACAGCCATCCGAAGAACGACACCCATTACATGGCGCTCGAACTCCCTGCAGCCAGTGCGGCGAAGATCGAAGCAGCGCTTAACCTCGCGCGCGAGAACGGATATCGCTTCGTCGAATCGTATCGCGGCCAAGCGAAGACGCGCCGCGTGTTTCTTTTCGAACGCCTGGCATAATCCGCGTCTGGCGAAGCCTCGAGCGCGAGCGGGCCAGCGCTTGCGCCTCACCGCGCGGCGAATCATTAGGAAGTTTTGACTTCGCCGCTCCTTCGGCGGCTCTCGCCGCCTCAGAGGGTTCGGCTTTCGGCGCTGCCCCGCTCGCGCTCTGACGCGTCGTCCGCGCGAATCATACCGAAAGCCGATCGGCTCTATTCAACGAGACCCGCGGCTTTGAGCTCCTCGAGACGGAGAAAGCGGTTCTCGTAGGGTTCGAAATCCGGCGCTGTGTCGAACTCAGTCCCCTTTGACCTCGCCTCGGCCTTGACCAAATAATCCCGGCCGGCCTGATATGCTCAAAAAAGGCGGGTTAGAAGGCCTGAGCCTTGGATTCGAAGAGCGGGCGTGTCTTTCATAAGCAGGGACACTACCGCTCCGCGCGGTCTAAACGGCGGCATTGGCTTATCCTCCGGCCGGGTACCATTTCAAGGCAATCATGAAGATCGAACGCGACGTTGCAATTCCAATGCGCGACGGGGTGCGCCTCTTTGCAAACGTCTATCAGCCGGACGATCGACAGATGCATCCTGTCGTGTTGTCGGTTACGCCGTACAGCAAAGACCGCACGCCCGACTGGATCAGCATGTTTTTCATGCGTCTCTCGGGCGTGAACTTCGGAGAGTTGGATTGCTCGCGGTGGACGGGCTTCGAATCGCCGGACCCGCTCTTTTGGACTGGCGCCGCCTACAACGTCGTGCAAGCCGACGTTCGGGGAATGCATAAGTCTGAAGGCCACGCCGGCGTGCTCACGCCGACCGACGCGGAAGACTACGCCGAACTCATCGAGTGGTGTGCGCATCAGCCGTGGTCAACGGGAGCAGTCGGTTTATGCGGCGTCTCCTACTTGGCGATGTCGCAGTGGATCGCCGCCGCGCGCCGTCCGCCTGGGCTCAAGGCGATCATCCCGTGGGAAGGCGCAACCGATCTGCTGCGCGAGCTTGCCTATCAAGACGGGGTGCGCGAGAGTGGCTTCGTCAACATTTGGTGGAAAAACCGTCTGAAGGGCGGTCATAATAGGCGCTTTTCCATGGCTGAAGACTTTCTCCGCGAACGCGATGCGCAGCCCTTCGATGACGATTGGTGGGCAAGCAAACGCCCTGCCGTTGAGATGATCGACGTGCCGGCGCTCGTGTGCGCAAGCTGGTCGGACCACGGCCTGCATACGCGCGGGTCTTTTCTCGGTTTCGAGCGCATCGGTTCGACGCAAAAGTGGCTGTACACACACGGCGGGCGCAAGTGGGAGACTTTTTATAGCGAGGAAGCGCGGGCGATCCAACAACGTTTTTTCGACCGCTTCCTCAAGGGCATCGCCAACGGTTGGGAAGAGACGCAGCGAGTGCGACTCGAGGTGCGGCAAACTCTCACCCAATCAGTCGTGCGCAGCGAGACCGAATGGCCGCTTCGCAACGTGGCGTATACGCCGCTTTACCTCAACGCCGCGATCGGCACGCTGGAAACCAAACCGCCGGAGCAAACGGATCGAATACGTTATGCCGTATCTAAACGCGAGTCTCCTGATAGGGCAAGCTTCATCTATCGGTTTGCGACCGAAACCGAGATCACCGGATCGATGACCCTGAAGCTTTGGGTTTCGACCGACGCGGGAACGGATTTGGATCTCTTCGTCAAGCTGCGCAAGTTTGACCCGGCTGGCCACGAGGTCTTTTTCTACGGCTACAACGGCTTCGCGAAAGACGCTGTCGCGAAGGGCTGGCTGCGAGTATCGCACCGCGCCCTCGATCCGCAACGCAGCCGGCGAGGCATGCCGTGGCATTCGCACCTGCGAGCGGAGCCGGTACAACCCGATGAGATCGTTCGGGCAGAAATCGAAATCCTCGCCTCGAGCACGCTCTTCGAAGCGGGATCGACTTTACAGGTCGACGTGCTCGGGCACGACGCCGACAAGTATCCGGCGTTCCGACACCACCCGACGGTAAACGAAGGCCGGCACTCGATCCACACAGGCGGCCCATATGACTCGCACCTCTTGGTGCCGGTAGTCGGCCGAGCACCGCAAGCTACATAAGCTTGGCAAATGGTTGCGCCGCTCAGAAGGTTAGATGCAGTTTCAGGTACGCGTCGCTTGGTCGCTCGCGCCTGCGCGACGCCGATCGCGGGCAAAGTCTTGACCCGAGGTGGGTTTTCAGGCGACTCATTCCTGTGAGGGGCCTCATTGAAACCGCGGGGCCCAGCGGTGTTAACGCGACCGGGCAGCGCCGAAAGCCAAACCCTCTGAGGCGGCGAGAGCCGCCGAAGGAGCGGCGAAGTCAAAATCTTCCGATCATTCGCCGCCCGGTGAGGCGCAGGCGCTGGCCCGGTCGCGGAAGCAGCGCTTAGTTGCGGGGGGTTATGTTCTTGATCGGGCCGGACTCCGAGGGCGGCGTCCACCGTGCGGTCGCGGGATCGACGCCCGTGGTCGACTGATGTTCGCGTACGATGCCCGCCGGGCACAGTTTGACGAACAAAGTCACGAGCAGCATAAGCAGCGCGACGTCGTCGACCGGTCCGAGCAAGGGCACATCGCCGAATAGATCGACCGGTGAGACAATAACGACTGCCGCGAGCGCCGCGGCCAGCTTGAGCAGCGGGGACACGCGCGTGTCGAGGAAAAGCCTCGACGCGAGCAGCGCAGTCTTGGGGAATTGGAGCGCCCAGCGTGCTGCTGCGACGACGGATAAAGCCATGGTACAGGAGTCCTCCGGCCTCCATTATACCCCAGGCTTCCCGAGAATGTTACTGGAGAGATGAAGTACGACGCGATAATCGTCGGCGCGGGCCATAACGGGCTGGTCGCCGCTTGCTACCTCGCGCGCGCAGGCCGCAAGGTGCTGGTGCTCGAGCGGCGTTACATCGTGGGCGGCGCGTGCGTGACCGAAGAGCCCTTCCCGGGATTCAAAGTGTCGACGGCGGCCTACGTCAACAGCCTCTTCCGGCCGGAGATCATCCGCGATCTGCGGCTGCGCGACTACGGTTTCGAGCTCATCGAGCGCAGCCCGGCGTCTTTTTCCCCGACGTTGGACGGCCGCTACCTGATGTTGGGCAGAGGCACCGACGCCGATGCGCGCGAGATCGCGAAGTTCAGCGAAAAAGACGCGCGCGCGTACCCATTGTACGAGCAGATGCTCGAGCGCGTCGCATCGGTGATCGAACCGACGCTCATCAAAAGCCCGCCCAACGTCGCAAAACCCGGGCTCGCCGACTTGTACAAGCTCGCATCGTTGGGACGGAGCACCACCAAGCTCGGGTCAGCGCTCGGCGAGGCGGTCGAGGTCTTGACCGGCGCGGCCCGGCCGATCCTCGACCGCTGGTTCGAATCCGAACAGCTCAAAGGGACGCTGGCGACCGACGCGATCATCGGCGCATTCGCGGCGCCCTCGATGCCGGGCACGGCCTATGTGCTCTTCCATCACGTGATGGGCGAGACGAACGGCAAGCGCGGGGTGTGGGCGTACGTCAAGGGCGGCATGGGAGGTCTCACGCAGGCCCTAGCGCGCGCGGCGAGGGACCTGGGCGTCGATGTGCGCACCGATGCGGACGTCGTGAAGATCACGACGCGCGACGGCGCCGTCGAAGGCGTCGCGTTGCGCAACGGCGACGAGTCCGAGGCGCGCGCCGTCGCCAGCAACGCCGACTGCAACGTGACGTTCACGCAGTTGCTCGATCCGGCGACCCTGCCGGATGACTTCGTGGCCGCGATCAATCGCATCGATTACTCGAGCGCGTCGCTGAAGATCAACGCCGCGGTCTCCTCGCTGCCCAACTTCCTCGCGATGCCGGGGACGCAGCCGGGCCCGCAGCACCACGGCACGGTGCACCTGTGCCCGTCGGCCGACTTCATCGAGCGCGCTTTCGACGACGCCAAATATGGAGCGCCGTCGAAGGAACCGGTCGTGGAGTGCCAGTTCCCCTCATCGTTGGACTCGACGCTCGCGCCGCCCGGCAAGCACGTCATGTCGATGTTCGTACAGTACGCGCCCTACCATCTAAAGGAAGGCAGCTGGGATGACGCGGCCAAGGACGCGTTTGCCGATCGCTGCTTCGATATCGTCGAGCGCTACGCGCCAGGCTTCAAATCGTCGGTGCTGGCGCGACAGGTGCTCAGCCCGGTCGATATCGAGCGCACGTTCAATCTGACCGGCGGCAACATCTTCCAAGGCTCGATGTCGCTGCATCAGCTGTTCATGTTCCGGCCGGTGCCAGGATTTGCGGGGTATCGCACGCCGGTCAAGGGATTATACTTGTGCGGCGCGGCTGCGCATCCGGGCGGCGGCGTCATGGGTGCCGCGGGATGGAACGCGGCGCGCGAGATGCTCAAACAGTAACAACGGTATCGCCAATGCGTCTGAGGATGTCCGGCGGCTGGCGCGTCAAGCGTCGTAGTCGAAGAAAGGACATCTGATATGTACGCGACATTTTTTTCGACGCTGGCGCTCGTCGCCGGCAGCGCCGCCGGCCGAGGCGCGCTCGCGGGACTGGTGGCGGATCACCTTCGCAGCTACCTCCGCGGAAAGCGTGAGGCGTGAAAAACCATCAGGCGAAAAGCACAAGAACTGTCTTTTCGGGTAGCAGGCCTTCTAGGCGGCCTCCCAGTAGTTAGGCGGCTAACCATGCTACAGAATACTAAATGGGCGCCGCCCAAAGCGGCCCGAACCCTCGTTCTTCTTTTCCTCATAGCAGCAGTGCTGATCACCGGCGCATGTGCCCGCAAAGGTGGCTATCCTGGCGGCGGTATGGGCGGCGGCGGTTTCTCGTTCCCGGTCGCCGCAGCACCGCTGACGCGGGGAAACATCGCTCAGTATGCGTCGGCTACCGGATCTGTGGTGCCGCGCCTTTCGGGCGATCTCTCGTCCGTCGCTTCAGGCACGGTTTTGTCGGTCGGCGCACAGATCGGCGAGCGCGTGACCAAGGGCGAGCTGCTCGTGCAGATCGATGACAGCACGCTGCGAGCGCAAGAGTCGCAAGCGGCCGCGAATCTCGCGCAGCTCAAGGCAAGTTCGGTCGGCGGTTCCTCGACGGCCCAAGCAGCGCTCGCTTCTGCCCAGGTCGCGTATCACACGGCTCAGCTCGACCTGCAACGCAATCGCACGTTGTTCGCACAGGGTTACGTCTCAAAATCAGCGCTCGATGATTCCACCAATCGATTCGCGGCCGCCGATGCCGCGCTGCGCGCAGCCCAGGTCGCGGAGCAAAATGCGAGCCTCTCGTCCGGCAGCAGTGCGGCTACCGCGCAGATCCAAGCCGCACAGGCGGCCTTGGCTACCGTTGAACGCCAGATCGCCCTGACAAGCGTGACCGCGCCATTCGACGGCGTCGTCACCGCGCGCAACGTCGACCCGGGCTCGCTTGCCGCGCCCGGAACCGTGCTCATGCAAGTCTCCCAACTCGATCCCGTGTACGTCGACACGACCATCGCGGGCAGCGATCTCTCCGTCGTGCGCGTCGGCACCCCGGTGAGCGTCACCGTCAACGGCGTCGACGGGCGCGCCTGGCATGGCAGCGTGCGCTACCTCAACCTCGCGGCCGATCCCGGAACCTCGGTGTATAAGGCGCGCATTCCGATCAGCAACCCCGATGGCGTGCTGCGCGGTGGCATGGTCGCGAACGTACAGTACGCGCAAGCGCGCAAGAATAACGTGCTGCTCGCACCGCGAGCTGCGGTCTTCCAGACGCCGGCCGGCTACGGCATGTTCATCATCGACCCCAAAGGGATGGCCCAGCAGGTCGATGTGCAAGTCGGCATCGAGAACGACCAAGTTGCGGAAGTGAGCGGGCCAGGGCTCAAGCCGGGCGTGCAAGCGATCCTGAACCATTCGGTCTTGTTGCAGCCGGGAACACCGGTCCAAGTGCTGCCGCCGCCTGGCAGCAAACCGCAGCAAACGGCGCACAACTGATGTCGCTCAA
>JAFAHD010000055.1 GCA_019237415.1 Vulcanimicrobiota bacterium | reverse complement strand
GAGCAAGCAGACGATTCACATCGCCAACAGCACGCACTTCCACATCGACGTGACCGATGCCGTTCGCGCATGGCAGTCGGGTTCGCAACCGAATCATGGGTTCGTGTTCCGCGGCCCGGATGAATCGCTCGGGAACTACAACAGCATGTGCGAGAGCACGTACGGTCACTTCAACCTCGGCGTCGACTTCTTCAAGTGACATGCCGCGGCGACAATGTCGGCGTAGCGCTTCGCTTCGACCAAGCGCGTCGACCTGACGCCCGCGCGCAGAATCGAAATCGCGTACGTGGCATGGTTGATAAGGCCGGCGAGGGCTGAGTACTCTTCGAGCGCCTGGACGCTCACGCCGTCCACGGCAGTCACCACATCGCCGCTGCGAAGGCCTGCGCGATCGGCTGGGCCCCCTGGATGCACGCGGCCCACGAGCCACACGCCGTTTCGGCCGACGTTTTTCCTTGTGAACGTCACGAGCGAGACGTAGTCAGATCGCGCTGAGGTCGGGTCGGTTCTCACGGTTTCACAAACATCTGCGCGGCTCGCCTGAGCGGCGAGCCGCGCATACTCCTACTTGGACGCCGACAAACCGACGGGCCCTGGCGAATTGACTGACGCGCTAAATTGCGGCGCCGGTGCGATCGACAGCTGCGCCGTATTCAGCGCCGAAGGCGCCGTTCCGGCCGCGACCGCCGGCACGAGCTGCCCGCCGTTGGCCGTGATATGGAAGGTCTCGCCTGCCTTGATCTGCAGGTCATCGCCACGTTTTGCGGCCGCGAACACGCCCCACAGGAGCACCTGCATCGTGTCGCTTCCGTTGCGTTCGTAGTGGATGACCGCGTCAGAGGTGGAACCGGTCATCTGCGTCGCAACGTCCGCGCCGCCCGGCGCGACCAGCTTGGTGATGGTGAACGAGAGCTGGCCGTTCTTCTTGCCCGTGCCGGACCGTTGGATGTCTGTGATCAGGCCGTATCCCGGCGAGCCCTTCGGAAGCACGAGCTTGCCGTCGACGACATAGTCGTCGGTCGTGACCACGGCGAACGTGTCGCCCTGTTTGGAATTGCGCGAGCCGATATCGGAAAGGATCATGACCGGGATAGGATCCGTTCCTGGAAGTTGGACGCTCGAGGGCAGTGTGGCCGGAGAAACCGTTGCCGGCTGTCTTGCATTGGTATCGCCGAGGGCTTGTGCGCCGAGCGTGACGATTGCGGCCGCAAGTACTGCGCCGGTTGCCATCGCCGCGCGGTTGAACGAGTTGCGCATGATCGATCCTCCAAGAGAGAACAGTGCGGTATGGCACCAATCGTAGCCAACGGATGCGCGAAACAAGTCCGTAGGAATACGCATACGCCCCCGAAAACGTCTACGATGCAGAAAGCGGAAGGCGAGATTGCCCGTCCCATCCGTGCGCGATCTTATCCCTCGAGCCTCGCTTGTGGAGGCTGTGTCCTCGGCTGTCGCCTCACACCGCGTCACCGTCATCCAAGCGCCGCCTGGATACGGCAAGACCTCTGCCGCGGCGCTCGCAGTCGCAGCGTCGCGTATGCCCACCGCTTGGTACACGGCCGAGCCATGGCATGTCGGAAGCTTCGTCGAGCAGCTCGTCGAAGAAGTGCGCAGCGTCCGCGAGGATTTCGGCCGCCTGACGCTTGCCATCGCTGCGCGAGGCCGGCCGGACTCGGACGATCCTGCCGCGATGCGCATGTGGGCCATGCGCGTCGGCGCGACGTTCGCGAAAGAGCTGCGCAACATTCCGCAGCGCCTCTTGCTCGTCTTCGAAGACTATCACGCCCTCGAGGACGACCCGACGCTGGCCGATTTCGTGGCCGGTGGATGGCGCCAGCTCCCTGAAACCGTGAGCTTGCTCGTGGTCGGACGCAGCGTGCCGCCGCTGCCGCTCGTCGAATGGGTGGCGCAGGGCCGAGCCGTCCAGTTCGGCGCCGCCGATCTGCGTTTCAGCGCGGCAGAGACATCGCTGCTCGCGCTCAAGCATGGAGTGGAGCTCGACGAAAAGAAAGCCGCCGAATTGTGCGCGCAGTGCGAAGGCTGGCCCGCCGGCATCTCGCTGCTGATAGGGAGTCGCGCGCGCTCGGCTGCGGCGCAAGGGCTGCCGCGCACGTTGGAGGCGTCGCGCCTCGTCGAGCAGCACGTCGAACGACTGCCCGAGAAGCTGTTGCGCTTCTTGGAGCGCACGGCTCCGCTGGACGTCCTCGAAGTCTCGACGCTCGAACAATACGGAGAGCTGGCGGATGCGCGCGCTCTGTTGCGAGAGCTTGAGCGGCGCGGCGTCATGCTCACGGTCCTGCGACCGGGAGAGACCTACCGGTTGCATCCGCTCATGCGCGAGGCGATGATGGACCGCGTCCGCGATCGCGAAGGTCAGACCGGAGTCGCGCGCGAGCACTTGTGGGTGGCGGGCATGCTCGAGGCCGCCGGAAAGCATGCGCCGGCGCTGTTCCATCTCGAGCGCGCGCGTGACGACGAGCGCCTTGTCCGCTTTCTCTCCAAGCACGTCGACGCGCTGTTCGCCGACGGCCACGGCGAGCAACTCGCCAAAGCCATGCGCGAGTTGACGCGGCGCGGAGCGGATGAACCGGTCTTGACCGGCCGCGTCCAAGGGATGCTCTTGCGTCAGCGCGGCTTGCCGGGAGCCCACGAGCTGTTCTTGGCGGCGCTCGAGATCGCCAAACGGAACGGCGATCAGGACTCGGCGTTCGCGCTGCGCACGTTGCTGCTGTGGGTGGCTATCGATCAGCTCGATCCGCAGGTGTTGTTGGACGTCGGCGAATTCGTCAATGAGGCCGGCGCGCTCGGCACGCTGCAGCGCGCGACCGCACTCGTATTGCTGGGCTGGGCGAAAACCATTCACGGCGAGTTCCAGGATGGTCTCGAAAAAGCTGCGGCGGCAGCCGAGCTCGGGGCCAGCTCGGCTGACCTACGTTTCCGTACTGCATTGCTCTATGCATACGCGTCGACGTGCCTCGGCGACTTCACGCGCGCCGATGCGGCGATGAGCGAGCTGCTTCGCGATCTGGAGTCCTCGGACCACGTCGTGTTGTTGTGCTACACGCTCTTTTGGTACGCGCGCCTATCGCTGTTATGGGGCGACCTGAACGCCGCCGCAGACTATGCGCGGCAGGGCGTCGCGCTCGGAAGGCATCTGAACCTCCATGCCGAGTGGGGCAGCGTCAATTATGTCCTCGCAGCGGTGAGTGCGGCGACTGGGGATCGCGACGCGTGTGCGAGGGCCGTCGACGCTGTCACCGAGCATTCAGCAGCCGCCTGGTACGCCGCGGATCGCGAACGATTCGGCGCATTCTCGAAACAAGTGACGGCGCGGTGTGCGTTCGTGGCCGGGGATGCAGACAGCGCCAGTGCGATTGCGCGCGAAGCGGCCGCTAAATCGTCGCCGTCGCCTGCCACGCGCGCAGCGCTCAAGGCGGACATCGCGCTCTATTCGGTGATCCTCGAAACGAGTGACAGCGCCGATGCGCTCGCCTCCGCAGCGGCTGACGTGATGCAAACGGCGCCGCGCGACGCGGTCGATGCGGCGGCGCTTGCATCGGCGGAGGCGTTGATCGAGCTCGCGAGCGCAGTGGTCCCCGAGCATCCGATCGTCGTTTCACATGAGCTTCCCGCGGCCGCAGGGTTCGCGGGCTTTATCGCGAGCAGGCGCGACTTGGCCGACTTGCGGGAACTCGCCGCACAACTTCGCCACCTCATGAAAGCGGCACGCGGCGATCAGTCCGAAGAGGGCGCGGCGATCATCGCTGCCTACGAGCGGCTCAAACTGCGCGGGGCCGGCTTCGAGGCAGCCGCGACCGCCGCGCTCGTGCGCTACCTCACGCGCCGCCGCCCGGCGCTCGTGGAGGCGTTCGGTGCTGGCCACCCGCTGCTCGCCGCACGCGAGACGAAACCAGTTCGCCGCGCGCCGCAGTCCGCGACATTGACCAAACGCGAGGCCGAGGTGCTTTCGCTGCTTGCGCTCGGACTGACAAATAAGGAGATCGCGCAGCGCCTAGATCTGAGCAGACGGACCGTCGAGACGTATGTCGAGCGCGTGCTCGGCAAGCTGAACGCTGCGTCGAGAACGCGCGCCGTCGCCGAAGCGATTCGGACTGGCTTGCTGCCGGCAACTGATCTGCCGAGCAGTTCGGACGACGAGCAAAGCGCGTAGCGGGCGGGCCCGCCAGATAGGACGGGTCGGTATTCATACGGACTTTGCGGCGCGCGCTGCGGCGCTACGATGTGCCCAAGAGCTTCGCTCTTGGAGGCAAAAGAATGCTGCACATCATCGTCGACGTCTTCATCTGTCTGCTCATCGCCGATTTCGTTTCCGGGCTAGGACATTGGGCGGAGGACACCTGGGGCGCGCCTGGGCGATCGCCGCTCCTCGACAAGTGGGTCATCTTGCCGAACATCGAGCATCACCGCCGGCCCGGCCAAATGCGCAACAAATCGTATTGGGAGACCAATCACGTGACCGTGATACTCGCGCTGGTCGTGCTTGGAGGTTTGCTGGCGTTCCACGTCAACGCCTGGCAAGCGTATCTGACGGTCGCGCTCATCTCGCAGTCGAACCAGATCCACAAGTGGGCGCACTCGCAAACGGTCCCGTTCTGGGTCCGGTGGCTCCAGCGCATCGGGTTGCTCCAATCCGTTGCGCATCATGGGGAACATCACAAGCGTCCGTATGCGTACCGCTTTTGCACGACGACGAACTTGTTGAACCCCGTCCTGGACGGCACAGGGTTCTGGCACGGGCTGGAGTGGGTGATCGAACGTTGCGGCATCTCCGTGAAGCGCGCCACCGAAGCGCGTGGCGGCTACTGACACTGCGACCCTGGGCGCCTGCGAGACCACGGCCTCGCAGGCGCCCATCTGACGCGCCCAGAAAACGAAGCGCTTGTCGCCGACGTAGCTCAGCCGGTAGAGCAGCGGTTTCGTAAACCGCAGGTCGTCAGTTCGAGCCTGACCGTCGGCTCCGTCCCCCGGAACCTTTTCAGTGTCCAGCCTCGTTCAAATGGGCAAAAGGGGGTCGTATCTATGCTTTACCGAGCACTCGTCGCGCTTCGTGTCGTCGCATGCGCGATCATCGCAATTTTCGCGTTCGCGCACCCGGCGATGGCGTCGATCAGCGGCGCCACGATCTCCACGGCCCAACCGTCCTACACCGGCAGGTGTCCGGTGACGATCGCGTTCGCCGGTACGATCACCGGAACGCCGGGCACGACGTTCACCTACAGCTTCAACCGGTTCGTCAACAATGGGCAGCAGGTCACCGGCGGGGGAACGATCACGATGCCTCCCAGCGGGTCGTACGCCGTCACTGATTCGATTCCGATCTCGTCGACGACGTCTCCCGCTACATTCGATCAGATCTGGGTGCACAACATCGCCTTCGGCCAATCGGATGTCTATTCCGCAAAGGCGAATTTCTCGGTCGCGTGCGGCCTGAATCCCATATACACGCACGCGCAAAACACGACGACATTGATCAAGCCCGTGCTCACGCTCAACTCGCTCGAATGGACGTGGCGCAGCTACACGTACCAATTCGTCGGCTTCATGTCGACGTACGTTCCGGAGTTTGGCACCGGTCCGTGCACTGACTTGTGCATCGGCTGGATCCACGTCAAGAACGGCGATTCGGCGTGGCTGTACCACCATAATTCGTACACGCGCGGCTGGATCGCGTTCGCCAACACGCTCAAAACGGCGAAAGCGACAAAGGCGACCTTGACGCTGCCGATTGACGGCGGTGACTCGGGCTGTCTTGGCGGCATCGGCATGGCAACAGGGCCATGGCACGGCGTGGCCCAGCACGACTTCCCTTCCGCTCATGATGCCGACTTTTCGCTGCCGACTAGCTTCACGGTCAACGGGAGCAGCGTCACCTTCGACGTGACGAGCATCGTGCAAGCCTGGGAGAGCGGTCACTCGAACGACGGTTTTGCTATCAAGAGCAGGCTCGAGGACAACGGTTCGGACGGCAACGACAGCTGCTCGTTCAGCCTGGGCACGAATGGTGTGTTGACGATACAGCAGTAGCCCAACGTACGAACGTTTCTTCGGCGTGGCAGCCGGCTGGTTTGTACCGGCCGGCGAATCCATCCCCCGCCGCCCCTGTGACGGCGCTTACAGTCAAACCGTGCACCCGCCAAACCCCACAAGTCGGGCGTGCCCTTCCGCGAATAGACGATAGTTCGTAATAGGAAGGGAGGCGAGCGGACATCTCTACCAATTCGCTGGCGGCCGAGCGTTCGATGCTGCTCGCCACGCTGGAGGCGACGGCCGATGGCATCTTGGTCGTCGACCGCGCCGGCAAGATCGCGCGCTACAACAAGCGCTTCGCGTCGATGTGGCGCATCCCCGCGATGATCCTCGAAGCGCGCGACGACGACCGCGCGATCGCGCACGCCATCCGGCAACTGCGCGATCCCGATGCCTTTATCAGCAAGGTGCGCGAGCTGTACGCGGATCCGCATGCCGAGAGTTTCGACGTCCTGCATCTCATCGACGGCCGCATCTTCGAACGCTACTCGATCCCGCAATTCGTCGACGGCGAGCCGGTCGGCCGCGTGTGGAGCTTCCGAGACGTCACCGACCGCGTCGCCGCTGAAGAGGCGCTCAAGCAGAGCCGCGCCACGCTTGCCGAGGCGCAACAGATCGCGCACCTGGGCAGCTGGTCGATGGACTTCACGACGAACGAAGTCCGGTGGTCCGAAGAGATCTACCGCATCTATGGGTTGACCGAGGGCGTCGACAAGCCGGTGCCGTTCGCGCAGTTCGACCATCCAGACGACGCGGCGATCGTGCGTCGCGCGACCGAAGAATCGAAGAAGGTGCGCAAGCCCTTCAATATCGACCATCGCATCCTGCGCCGCGACGGCTCGGTGCGCTGGGTTCAAGAACGCGGTGACTTCTTCTTCGATCGTCACGGTCAACCGCTGCGCAGCGTCGGCACCATGATCGACATCACCGACCGCAAGGAGGCCGAGCAGCAGCTGGCGCGGCACGCCCATTACGATTCGCTCACCGAGTTGCCCAATCGCACGCTGCTCACCGATCGCGCGAATCAGGCGATCGCGTATTCGGACCGGCACAAGCGTCCGACGGCGGTGCTGTTCCTCGATCTCGACCGGTTCAAGAACGTCAATGACACGCTGGGTCATTCGCTCGGCGATGCCCTGCTCAAGGCTGTTGCCGGCCGGCTCAAGCGCAGCGTTCGCGCGGTCGACTGCGTCGCGCGGCTCTCCGGCGACGAATTCATCATCGTGCTCACCGATCTGCCGAACTCGCAAGCCGCGATGAAGATCGCGCAGAAGATCGTCAACGAGACTGGCCGCTCCTACGTCGTCTCGGGTCACGAGCTGTTCACCACCGCGAGCATCGGCATCAGCATGTATCCGGCCGACGGCCACGACGTCGAGACGCTCCTGCGCAATGCCGACACCGCGATGTATAAGGCCAAAGAGCGCGGGGGGAACAACTTCCAGTTCTTCGCGCCCGAAATGCACGCGGTCGCGGTCAAGCGCCTGTCGCTCGAGAACGAGCTGCGCAACGCGCTGCGGCGCGAGGAGTTCCTGCTGCACTATCAGCCGATCGCATCGCTGCGCACCGGAGAGATCGTGGCGGCCGAAGCCCTGTTGCGCTGGCGCCATCCCAACCTCGGTCTGCGCTTGCCGGACGAGTTCACGTCGATCGCGGAAGATGCCGGGCTCATCGTGCCGATCGGCGCGTGGGCAGTGCGCGCCGCCAGCGAGCAGATGAAGACCTGGCAGCGCCAAGGCATCGCGCCTGCGCGCATCAGCGTCAACATCTCGCCGCGGCAGTTCGCCGAGCCGCACTTCATCAAGATGGTGGCCGGCGTGCTGCGCGCGACGCGCGTGAACCCAGCGTGTCTTGAGATCGAATTGACCGAGACCGGCATCATGGCCGACGTCAAGCGCAGCGTGCGCATCATCCATCAGCTCGCGACGATGGGCGTGCGCACCGCCATCGACGATTTCGGCACGGGCATGAGCTCGCTCGCCTATCTCAAGCAACTGCCGGTCTCATCGCTCAAGATCGACCGCCAATTCATCCGTTCGTTGGAAAGCGATTCATTCGACGCGTCGGTGGTCGGCGCGATGCTCAACGTCGCACATAACCGCCGCTTGCAGGTCGTCGGCGTCGGCGTCGAGACGCAGATGCAGCGCGAAGTGCTGCGCCGCATGGGCTGCGACGAGATGCAGGGTCACCTGCTGAGCGCGCCGCTCCCCGCGTCGGAATTACAGCGCCTGCTCGAACAGAAGCCTGCCGCTCAGACCGACGCCGTCTAGCAGTCGTCGGCGGCGCGTTCGCGGCGCGATTCTCCAGGAAAACTATCCGGTCCATGGAAGTTTCGTGGCTCCCAGCATTCCTTGATCGCGGGAGACCCACGGCTGATGCTAAAGGACCGCTCGTTCGGTTTTTCAACGCGTGCGCTGCACGCCGGTACGCCGCCCGACCCGGCGACGGGCGCCCGTGCCGCACCGCTCTACATGAGCTCGAGCTTCGTCTTCGATTCGGCCGAGCACGCGCGCGAGCTGTTCTCGCTGCGCAGCTACGGCACCATCTATTCGCGCATCTCGAATCCGACCGTCGCCGCGTTTGAGGAGAAGATCGCCAGTCTCGAAGGCGGCCTCGGCGCCGTTGCGACGGCCTCCGGGCAGGCCGCCCAGCTGGTCGCGATCCTCACGTTGGCGCAGGCGGGCGACCATATCGTGGCGTCGTCGAACCTGTACGGCGGCACGATCACGCAATTCGCGGTCACCCTCAAGCGCATGGGCATCGACGTCACCTTCGTTCCCAACAGCGATCCGGCTGGGATGCGCGCGGCGATCCGTCCCAACACGAAGGCGTTGTACGCGGAGACGATCGGCAATCCGCTCGGCAATATCGCCGACATCGCCGCGCTGGCCGACGCCGCGCACGGCGCGGGCCTGCCGCTCGTCATCGATAACACCTTTGCATCGCCATACCTGTGCCGGCCGATCGAGCACGGTGCGGATATCGTCGTCCATTCCGCCACCAAGTTCCTAAGCGGCAACGGCACGCTCATCGGCGGCGTGATGGTCGAATCCGGCAAGTTCGATTGGAGCGCCGGCAAGCATCCACTGGTCAGCGCGCCCAGCCCCGCGTATCATGGGATGAGCTTCACGGAGACGTTCGGCGAATTCGGATTCCTGTGCCGAGCGCGCCTGGAAGTATTGCGCGACGTCGGCGCGTGCATGTCGCCGATGAACGCGTGGCTGCTCATTCTCGGCCTCGAGACGCTTGCCGTGCGCATGCGGCAGCACGTCGCCAACGCGGCGCGGATCGCGCAGTTCCTCGAGGGCCACGATGGCGTCGCATGGGTGAAGTTCGCCGGGCTGCCGAGCAGCCCGCAGCACGCGTTGGCGCAGCGCTATCTGCCGCGCGGCGCGGGTTCGATCTTCACATTCGGCGTGCGCGGCGGCCGCGAAGCGGGGGTGAGATTCATCGACTCGCTGCAGTTGTGGAGCCACCTCGCCAACGTCGGCGACTCGAAGAGTTTGGTCATCCATCCGGCGTCCACGACGCACCAGCAGCTCAACGATGACGAGCTCACCGCGGCCGGCATCACGCCCGACATGGTGCGACTCTCCGTCGGCCTCGAGGATGCGGAAGACTTGATCTGGGACCTCGAACAGGCGCTCGCCGCCGCGCACAGCGTCGCGTTGGCCGAAACGGGGGCCGGATTGTGATCCTCACGACCCCAGACCAGCGGCGCGACCTGTTAGCGCGCTCCCATCGCATCGCGATGGTCGGCGCGAGCGCCAACCCACTGCGCCCGAGTTACTTCGTCTTTCGATACTTGAACACACACGGGTTCGACGTACGGCCGGTCAATCCGGCGTACGCCGACATCGACGGCATC
>JAFAHD010000127.1 GCA_019237415.1 Vulcanimicrobiota bacterium | reverse complement strand
TGCGCCGAGCACGCGGTTCAACGTTGCAGTATTGGCGGTCGCGGCGTTCGCGGCGCAGCCTGCAAGCGCAAGCACGATGCCGATCAATGCGATCAGTTTCACGGACGGTCTCCCTCTGTTCGACCCTGCTTGACCATGCCTACGTGCGCGAGGCCCCCGCGGATGTCTTAGGAGAAGGGTGGCGAGCCGAAGAACGCGGGCGGCATATGTTCGGCGATTCCCGTACTGGCGCCGCCTACGTCGGAGGCGGCAGGGTACTGTTGCGAACCCGCAACGGCTTCAAGATGTACGTCGACGGGCGCGACGTCTCGATCGCACCACATCTCATCCTCGACGGCGTGTGGGAAGAGTGGACCGAACGCGCGCTGCTGACGTTGATCAGGCCGGGCATGACCATCCTTGAGGCGGGCGCGAACGTCGGCTATTTCACGCTGCTCATGGCAAAAGCGGCGGGTTCAGCCGGCAGCGTGCACAGCTTTGAGTGCGATCCCGACCTCGCGACGCTTGCGCGGGACAACGTCGAGATCAATGGATTGCATCGTGTGGCACGGGTGGTTGAAAAAGCGCTGGGTGAGAAATCCGGTCGAGTCACGTTTTATCGCACCGACCGACACCGCGGTGGCGGCTCGATTGTCGCAGGTCTCGAGCAGATCCCGCACAATCCGACCGATCAGCGCGTGCCGCTCGACGTCGAGATGACGACGCTGGATGATTACTGCGCGGCGAATTCGATCGTGCCGGACCTTATCAAGCTCGATGCTGAGGGTGCCGAGCCCGCGATCCTGCGGGGCAGCCCAAAGCTGCTCGCTTCGCCGCGCGCGTTGACCCTCGTCATGGAATTCTTTCCGCGCTTTGTGCGAGACGCGGGTGACGATCCGGCATCGGTGCTGCAAGGCTTGCGCAACCAGCGCTTCGAGCTCAATGCGATCGACGAACGTCGCCGCCGGATCGTGCCGGCCACCGCGCAGTGGCTGCTCGAACGCGAAAGCTCAGAGCTGATTCTGCGCAGATCCTAAAGCGTCGTTCGCGCTACAATCTGACAAACGGTGCGAGCCGCTCGAACTTGGAGGGCCCGATGCCGGGCACGTTCTGTAAGTCGTCGACCGTCTGGAACGGCCCGTTCTGCTCGCGATAGTCGACGATGCGCTGCGCCAGACTGGGACCGACGCCGGGAAGCTGCACCAATTCCTGCGCGCTCGCGCTGTTGACGTCCAGCGTCTGACCATCAGCGAGCTTGTGCGCGCCGTGGGAACTCCGTCCGTGCGAGCGCCGGTGATGGCTTGTCGTAGGCGCAGCATCTGACGTAGCCGGATCCGAGGCGACGATCTGGCCTTTGTGCGGCACCGTCACTTTCATCGCGTCGCTCAACGGCTGTGCGAGATTGATCTGCTCGACGTCCGCATCGGGCAGCGGGCCGCCTGCCTGCTTGAGCGCGTCGACGACGCGCGAGCCGGGCGCGAACGTGTACACGCCCGGATTCTTGACCGCCCCGCACACATACACCGCAAACTCGCTTGGCGTCGGCGATGCATCGGCGCGTAACGACCGATCGAACTCCTTCGCGCCGGCGAGCGACGGAGGGACGGTCGCTTCCACGGACGCTGCGGCGTGCTCTGGTCCGGCCGGCCTTGGCAGCAGCAAGCCGAAACCGAGGGCCGCGACCGCGCCTGCGAGCAGCAGCCAGCGTTTGTCAAACGGAGATGCACTCATGGTTGCTTACATCACGAGGGAATGCGCGGCTGTCTAGGGGCGCGACGAAATTTACCGCGCAGGTTCGTCGACGTCAAGGGCTTGCCCATCCGCTCATGGTACAATAGCGTCGAGCATATGAGCGAAGCGCACATTCCGCCGTACGAACCGCAGGCGATCGAGCCCAAGTGGCAGCGCATCTGGGAAGAGCGCCGGCAGAACGAGATCGGCGAAGACCCAGCGCGCCCGAAATTCTATCTGCTCGAGATGCTCCCGTACGCAAGCGGAGATCTGCACGTCGGCCACGCGCGCAACTACACGCTGGGCGACGTCGTCGGCCGGTTCCGACGCATGCGAGGCGCGAACGTCATGCACCCGATGGGTTTCGACGCGTTCGGCCTTCCCGCCGAAGCGGCCGCGATCCAACATGGCACGCATCCTCAGGACTGGACGGAATCGAACATCGCGAACATGATCCGTCAGCTTCGCCGACTTGGCGTCGCCTACGATTGGACGCGCGTCATCGACACGTCCGCGCCCGAGTACTATCGCTGGACGCAGTGGCTGTTCTTGCTCATGTACCGCCGCGGGCTTGCATATAAGAAGGAAGCGCCGGTCAACTGGTGCCCGAAGGACCAGACGATTCTAGCGAACGAGCAAGCCGAAGGAGGCGTGTGCTGGCGTTGCGGCACGCGCGTCGAACAGCGGCTGGTGAATCAATGGTTTTTCCGTACCACCGACTATGCCGACCGGCTGCTCGAAGGGCTCGACCGTCTTCCCGGCTGGCCCGAGCGCATCAAGACGATGCAGCGCAACTGGATCGGCCGCAGCGAAGGAGTGACCTTCTCGTTCGAGATCCCCGGCGCGACCGAGACGATCAGCACGTTCACCACGCGCTTGGACACGGTCTACGGCGTCACGTTCATCGCGATCGCGATCGACCACCCATTGTTGGAGCAGCTCATCGCCGGCAAGCCGGAGGAAGCAAAGGTGCGCGAGTTCATCGCCGGCGTCGCAGACAAGACGGAGCTCGAGCGTACGCAGATGGAGAAGCTCGGCGTGTTCTCGGGCGCGCACGCGAAGCATCCGCTCACGGGAGAGCGCGTTCCGATCTGGGTCACTAACTACGTGATCTCGAGCTACGGCACCGGCGCGGTGATGGGCGTGCCCGCGCACGACGAGCGCGACTTCGATTTCGCCCGCAAGCATCGGCTCGACATCGCGACGGTCGTGACACCGCCCGGCGATCCGGGCTTCGTCGTGCACGATGCGCCGTATATCGACGACGGCGTGCTTGTCAATTCCGCTGAGTTCGACGGCCTCACGAGCGAACAGGCGCGGAGCACGATCGCGGAAGAGCTGATCGAGCGCGGCATCGGCGAGACTACCGTCAACTACAAGCTGCGCGATTGGCTGATCTCGCGCCAACGCTACTGGGGCGCGCCCATACCGTTCGTCAATTGCCCGAACGACGGTCTGGTGCCGGTTCCCGAGGATCAGCTTCCCGTATTGCTGCCGTACGACGCGCCGTTCACCGGCGCGCAAGGCAGCCCGCTGGACAACGTGCCGTCATTCGTCAACACGACGTGTCCGCAATGCGGCGGCCCCGCCAAGCGTGAGACGGACACGATGGACACGTTCATGTGCTCCTCGTGGTACTTCTTGCGCTACCTGAACGCTCACGACGACAAGGCTCCGTGGGAACAGGAAGCGGCCTGGTATTGGGCGCCGGTCGATCACTACATCGGCGGCGCGGAGCACGCCGTCATGCACCTGATGTACGCGCGCTTTTTCTACAAGGTGCTCAACGACGCCGGTATGGTGCCCAAAGACGAACCGTTCACCAGGCTCTTCAACCAGGGGTTCGTGCTCGGCGAAAACCACGAGAAGATGAGCAAGTCCCGCGGCAACGTCATCGGTATCGATGAGACCGCCGACCGGTATGGGGTCGACGCGCTGCGCCTTTTCGAAATGTCGGCAGGGCCCCCAGGGACGGATTATCCGTGGTCGACGACGGGCATCGCCGGCGCGACGCGCGCGCTCAACCGTATCTGGCGCCTGACGCTGCGCCATGCGGAAGCGCTGCGCCGTCCGCCCAAGGCCGGCGCAGCATCATCGAACGGCAGCGCCGACGCCGAGCTGCGCTACGGCGTGCACTCGAAGATCAAGCAGGTGACCGAAGAGATCGGCGACCGGATGCACATGAACACCTGCGTGTCGGCGATCATGACGCTGCTCAACGACTTGGAAGCGTACGCCGCGTCGCACGACGATGCGTCGGCCTCGCCGGCATTTGTAGAAGGCTTGCGGACGCTGTTGTTGATACTGGCGCCGTTCGCGCCGCATATCGCCGAAGAGCTGTGGGAGCGCATGGGCCAGGTGCGGAGCATCCACCTCGAAGCATGGCCCGCGTATGATGAGGCCGCGCTTTCGCGTACGGTGATCCCATTCGTCATTCAAGTGAACGGCAAGCACCGCGGCACGATCGAAGCGGCGCCAGGCTCGAGCGAGGACGCGGTTTTCGAAAAAGCGCGAGCGGTTGCCACCGTCAATGCGCAACTCGATGGGAAAACCATCCGCAAGAGGATCTTCGTGCCCGACAGGCTGCTGAACATCGTCGTCGGCTAGAATTGGAGCCACCCGTGCCTCGGACGACATACCCGCAAGGCGCACGACGGCCGCTGCTCACGCGCGGCGGCTTTCTTGGAGCCGCTGCGCTCGCGAGCGCCCTCGCGCCCGCGAGCGCGCTCGCCGCGCCTATGAGCGCCTTGAGCCAAACGCTCACCAAAGCTGAGCGCGACGCGCTCTCGCCGGCCGATATCCTTGCTGCCATGAAGCAAGGCAACGAGCGTTTTCGGACCGGCAAGAGCACGCCGCGCGATTATGCCGCTCAGCAGCGCGCGACCGCCGCCGGCCAATACCCCGCTGCGGTGATCCTTGGATGCATCGACTCGCGCGTGCCCGCGGAGATCGTTTTCGACGTGGGCATCGGCGACATGTTCATCGCGCGCGTGGCAGGCAATGTCGTCAACGACGACATGTTGGGGAGTATGGAGTTTGCGTGCGCGGTTTCGGGCGCGAAACTCGTGCTCGTCTTGGGCCATGCCGCGTGCGGCGCAGTCAAGGGCGCGATCGACGACGTCGAGCTTGGCAACCTGACGGGACTCCTCGCACGCATCAAGCCCGCCATCACGCAGACGGATTTCAAGGGCGAGAAATCGAGCAAGGACCAGGCCTATGTCGACGCCGTCGCCCAGACGAACGTGAAGTTGACCATGGCGCTGACGCGCCAGCGCAGCCCCATCCTCGCGGATCTTGAGAAGAAGGGCACGATTCAGATCGCCGGGGCGATGTACGACCTGCGCACCGGCACGGTGGATTTTCTCAGCTAGTCCTTCGCGTCAGGCGATCCGAACATCCGGCGGTCGTCGGCGACGACGATGTCGATGAGGTGCTCGATCTCCGGGTGCGCCTGCATCGTCTCGACGTATGTGCTGCGGAATTCTTCCGGATTCGGGATATGCTCGGGTTTGATGCGCCGCAGCGTCTGATTGATCTCTAAATAGACCGCTGGATCGACGCGTTGACGCAACCATTGCGCGACTTCGCCATCGTCCTTGGCGACACGCACGGCCTCGAAAAGTTCTTTCTCGTCGATGCCGAGCCGCTGCAGCAAATAGCCTGAGATCCCTTGGGTCGGGCCGTTGAGGTAGTACTCGCCAAGGTTTCCGCCCGGCAGCATCGCGCGCAGCTTGTCGATCGTGCGCGGCATGAGCATCAACCCGTCCAGCTCCTCGTATGGGCTGCGGGGCGGATGCTTTCGAAGGTCGAGCGCTTGCAGTCAGACGATCCTGAAAGAATCGATTGTGCGGACCAGCCCTTCGTCGAGTGGCACCTGCGGTTCCCACCCCAACGCCGCCTTAGCGCGGCCGATCGCGAACACGCACAGGCGGACGTCGCCGGGACGCTTTGGTGCATGTTCCACCTTGACGTCGCGGCCGACCACCGTCGCGATCTGCCGGTGCAGTTCGTTGACGGACGTGCCGACGCCGTCGCCGATGTTCAATACCGCACCATCGGCGCCATCCAGTGCGAGCAGATTGGCGCGCGCGACGTCGCCCACATACACATAGTCCTTTTGCTGTTCGCCGTCCCAGTCGATGCGGATGGGCTCGGCTGCGAGGATGCGGTTGGTGAAGATCGCGATGACGCCGGCCTCGCCCGAAGGATCCTGACGCGGACCATACACGTTGCCGTAGCGCAGCGCGGTGAACGCCGGCCCTCCCGCACTCGCGTAGTATTGCAGGTAGTGTTCGCCCACCATTTTCGTGATGCCGTACGGCGACTCGGGCCGCTGCGGATGATCTTCGTCGATCGGCACGCGCTCGGGCGTACCGTAAGTGGCCGATGATGACGCATAGATCACTTTCCGCGTGCCGGCTGCTGCGCCGCAGCGGAGCACGTTGATGGTGCCTTTGACGTTGACATCGGCGTCGTACGACGGGTCTTTGGTGGAGAACGCGACGCTCGGCTGCGCCGCATGGTGGCTTACCACATCAGGCTTGAAGGATGCAAAGACATCCGCGAGCGCGGCGTCGCGGATGTCCAGCTGATAGAACCGGGCTTTTGGGTTGAGATTTTCCGTCTTGCCGCCGCCATGCTCCCACAGGTTGTCGACGATGGCAACGTCATGCCCGGCGGCGACGAGGGCATCGACGATGTGCGAGCCGATGAAGCCCGCGCCGCCGGTGACGAGGACGCGCAATCAGGACCCTAGAGCGTCAAATGACCGCTGACGAGCAGTAAGATCAGGATGAGCAACACGATGATGAATGCCGTCATTGCCGCTTACTCCTTTCCGCCGACAAATGGTCGATGATGGTTTAGAGCTTGAGATGGCCGGAGACGGCCAGCAAGATCAGCACCAGCAGGACGATGATCAGGGCTGTTCCCACGAAGGACCCTCCTCTCGGGGCCGAACAGGCATATTGCTTGGCCTTCCCCGTTCCATATCGAACATATGTTTCCCTGGCAGCGGAGGGGCCGGCCTCTTGTCGATGCCGCGGACAAGTGTGAACGCCAACTCCGGATGGCAGTCGATCGCCTCTCGGATCTCGCGCGCATCCATGTGCTCGCGGTAGCCTTTTGCGGGTATGCTTGCGGCATTCTCGGCGTCCACGCAGACGCACCGCCGATCGCAATCGTCGCTGTCCCAATCGTGCTCGGGACGGTTGTATGGACCTCAACCAGCGTGTCAGCACCGCTGAAGACGGCCATTCTCATCGCTCTCAGTTGTGCGGTGCTGGGGGCTGCGGCTGCGCGCGGTGCGATCGTATTGCGCGAGCGCGCATCGCTCGACGGACTCGACGGCCGGCACGTCACGCTATCCGTCGACGCGCTCGAGCGCGCATACCCAAGCGCGACGGGCGTTCGCGCGCGCGTTCGAGTCCTCGCCGTCGACCAGCCGGGAAGATCCGCGCTCCTGCGCGGTCGCGTTGGACTGCTGGAGATGCCCGCAGGGGTCGCGGGATGGAGCGCCGGCGCGCTGGCAAGAGTGCGAGTGAGGATCGACGCGCCAGCCGGTCCGCGCAACGAAGGCGAGCCGGCCGAGCGCGATCAGCTCGCCGATCAGGGCGTTTCGGTCATACTCACGGCGCATCGCGCACGAGACGTAGCCGTCTACGGGCGTGCGAACGGTTGGGAGCCTGGGCTGGCGCGGCTGCGCGCCAGGTTTGCGGACGCGGTGGAGAGCCGTCTGCCGCCGCTGGAAGCGACGGTGCTCGAAGGTGTGCTGTGGGGCGACCGCGGCAACCTGCCGGCCGCCTTGCGCCAAGAGTTCGCGGACACCGGCACGGTGCACGTGTTGACGACCGCCGGACTGCACTTAGGCATCATGGCTGCGCTGGTGGCCGGTCTGCTCGCGCAAACGCCTCTACCGCGAAGCGCGCGCGCGGCGATCGTCGTCGCGTGCGCGTGGGCATACGCCGCGCTTGCGGGACTTCATATTCCGACGCTGCGCGCGGCGACGATGCTGACGGTAGGCGTGATCGCCTTCGAAAGCGGGCGAGCGCGCACCGCATCGGCCGTGCTTTCAGCCGCGGCGCTGGCGGTCGTACTGCCGCACCCGCTTGCGCTGCTCTCCGCTTCCTTTTCTATGTCGTTCGCATGCGTCAGCGGAATCGCGCTGCTCGGTCCTGCGCTGGAGGGGCTCGGCATTCGAGAAGGGACATGGGGCCCGCGCTGGATCGCAGAACTTACACGCACCGGCATCGCGGTGCAGCTCGCCCTCGCGCCGCTCCAAGCGCTCTATTTCAACGCGTTCACGCCGTACGCGGTCGCTGCGAACTTCACGGTCGTGCCGATGGTAGGGCTGGTGATGGCGACCGGTGCGGCGTATGCGGCGGCGGCAACGCTCGTACCGGCGCTCGCGCTGCCGCTTTCGAACCTCACGTGGTGGTGCCTCACGCTCATGATCGGCGCAGTGGAACGATTTGCGACACTGCCGGCCGCGCACGTCGACGTTCCGCCCCCGTCGCATGCGTTCATCGTCTTCTATTGGCTTGCGCTGGCGGGATTCGCGTTCGCCGTGCATCGCGCCATCCCGCTGCGGCGGTTGCTGACAGGCGTCGGAATCGCGGCCGCTCTTCTTTGTGTCGTCTACGTCGCGCCTGGCATCGCAGCGCTGTGCGATCGCCGGCTGCATGTCGACGCGATCGACGTCGGACAGGCTGACTGCCTGTTGGTACGGGCGCCCGGCCTGCATGCGATGTTGGTCGACGGCGGCGGGAAGCTCGAGCGTGCCGGCGGTTCGGTTATCGCACAGCCGATCGGCGATCGAGTCGCGGCACGCACCGTCATGCCTTTCTTGCTGCGGCACTGGGTGCTGCGCTTGGATGCGATCGTCTTGACGCATCCGCACGGCGATCACGCGGGCGGCCTGCCGGTCATCTTGGCGCGCGAACGCGTCGGCGCGCTCTACGACTCAGCGCAGTTGTACGAAGGTCCCGCCTACCAGCGGACGCTCGAGATCGTCAGGCGCCGGCATATCCCTTGGCGCCGCGCTTTGCGCGGCGATTCGTTCGACCTCGGTCCCACGACGCATGTGAGAATCCTCGCGCCGGAGCTGCCGCTGATCGCCGGCACATCGTCGGACATCAACAACAACTCCGTCGTGCTGCGCGTCGAATTCGGGAGATCCGCCGTCTTGATGACCGGTGACGCGCAAGCCGAGGCGGAGGCGCGCCTCCTTTCGCATGGCGGTGCGGATCTGCGCGCCGACATCCTCAAAGTCGGCCATCACGGCAGCGCATACTCGTCGACGCCGGAGTTCCTGGCGGCAGTCCATCCGAGGATCGCGATCATCTCGTGCGGCCGGCACAACGTCTTCGGCCACCCGAGTCCCCAGACGCTTGCGGCGCTCGCGGATGTCGGCTCGACGATCTATCGTACGGACGTCGATGGCAGCGTTTCCACGACGACCGATGGATTTTCGTCGGCCGTCGTCGTCGGCGCTGCGCGCCCCTAAAGCGGCGGGGCGTGGCGCTCTTTCGATAGATGGTTCGACTTCGAACCAACGAAACCGGTCGGCCATGCGACTTGAGACGACGCGCCTGATCATCCGATCGTTCGAGTCGCGCGACGCGCAGCCGTGGCTCGCGATGGTCAACGATCCCGAAGTCACGCGTTACTTGCCGCCGTCACCCGAAGCGACGATGGAAACCTTCTCGGCGTCGCTCGAGCGCCGGCGGCAATCGGAACGACAACGGGGGTACGCCGTGTGGGCCATCGACGCCAAAGACGGGGGAGCATGCGTCGGGCAGTGCGGTCTCATCCCGGCCGAAGGCAAAGGACCTGAGATCGAAATCGTGTGGCATTTCAACAAGGCTGCTTGGAACAAAGGGTATGGAACTGAAGCGGCCATAGCCGTGCTCGACCAAGCCTTCGAAGAGTTGGGCTTGGATCGCGTGGTGGCGTTCGTCATGCCGGCGAACATCGGATCGTGTCGTGTGGCCGAGAAAGCCGGCATGCGTTTCACGGGGACGACGACGGTGTACGGCTTGGAGAACATTCGGAAATACGTCGCCGAGCGAGACTGGTGGAGCGCCCCGTCGCCAGGGTAGAAGGAGTTGTATGGAGGCATCAACAGGCGGTGCGATTCGCATCGTTCCTCTGCGTGGTCCGCAGATCGGGCTTACGCCGTCAACAGCAAGTCTCACGTATCGGAGGGGACCGCTGCTCGGTGCCGTAGAGGTGACGACGATCTTCTGGGGCTCCTCCTGGAAACAAGCGGAGCAGGCGACGCTCGCCAGTCAGCTCAACGCGTTCTTCGACGATATTCTCAAGAGCGCGCTCATCGATCAGTTGGCCGAATATAGCACGCCGTCGACGACGATCGGCCACGGCACGCGCGCGGGCACGCTGACGATCGATGCGAACGTGTCGGCTACAGTTGATGATTCCCAGATCGTTGCGATGGTCCAGGGATTGCTGAGTGCCGGAAGCGTGCCCAAGCAGACGGCCAATTCGCTGTACTTCATTTATCTTCCATCAGGCACCACGGTGACGATGTCTGGTCAAGCGTCGTGCTTAGCGTTTTGCGGTTATCACGACGCGTCCGGTTCGCTGTACTACGCGGTCGAGCCGTATCCCGATTGCACCGGGTGCAGCGCCGGATTGTCGCCGTTCGACGCGCTCTGCGTGACGTCGTCGCACGAGTTGTGCGAGTCTATCACCGATCCTCTGCCCGGCCAAGGTTGGTATGACGACGCCAACGGGGAGATCGGCGATATCTGCGCCTGGCAGACGAAGACGCTAGATGGCTACACCGTGCAGCGCGAGTGGTCCAACCAAGCGTCGTCTTGCGTGTGACCCGAGAGTCAAACCGGCCCTCACTCTCCGTACGTCCAGCTCGGACCGGCGAAGCGCTCGTGATCGTCGAGCTCCACGCGCCCGAGCACGTTTCGCGGATCCTCGAAATGCCGCCCGTCGACGGCGTCGCGCGGGGACTGCGTAATCCGAGCCTCGAGCATCACCTCATCTTCGATAACACTGAGCCAGTCGGTTTCGTGCTGCTCGCGCGAGTCGCACCCTGGCTGTACGAAATCAGACATATGGTCGCCAAACACGAAGCCCGCGGAATTGGATCGTTCGCACTGCGTTGGGCGCTCGAGCGCATCTTCGACGAACATGGTGCGCACCGCGCGTACCTCGAGGTGCACGCAGGCAACGTTCGCGCGCGCTCGCTCTACGAACGCTTCGGCTTCGTCTACGAAGGCGCGTGGCGCGAGGGAGCGCGCAACCCTATCACCGGCGGCTATGAAGACCTGTGTATCTACGGGTTGCTGGAAACCGAGTACCGGGAAATGCGTCGCGGGCGGCCCTAGAAGGGCCGCCCGCGAGCTGTGTGGTCTGTCCTGATCGGTTTTCGCTGTTAGAGCTTGAGGTGTCCGGAGACTATCAAGAAGATCAGGGCGACGATGACGAGGATCGCTGTAACCATTTTGACCCTCCTTCTAAACGTCAGGTCACTTATTTTATACCCATCACACTCATGACAAAAACGTGGTTAACAGAAAAACGAAAACGCGTCACGCCGCAGCGATGACGCGTTCGCCGGACGCGACGATCGCGTCCACATCACGTCGATGTCAGAGTTTCAGATGGCCGGTGACCGCAAGTAGGATCAAGACCAACAGGACGACGACCAAAACATCCATATTTTCACCCTCCCCAGCTGCGGGTATGGACTTTGTACCCGCGCGCAAAGTCGGCGAACCGTCACATTTTCCCAACCAGGCGCTCGGTCGCTTCCCACAGTCTCGCGCGCACCGCGGGGTCCCTCACGATGGGATTGGGTCTGGCGGGCTTGCAATCGACGAAGAACGCGCCGGTCACGCCGTCCAGCTGGGGTGACGACGCGCAGTAGATGGGCGTGCGCGCCCCGCGCTCGGGCGAGATGCCGAACGGCTTCATGAACGTCCATCCGAACTGCACGACGCCGCCGACGTCGCCGAAGTCGGTAGCCACCAAGCCGGGGTGCAGCGCGTTGGCGGTCACGAGCGCTGGGTCGATCCGCTGCGCAAGCTCGACGGTGAACAACATGTTCGCGAGCTTCGACTGGCCGTAACGATTTGGTGGAAAGGATTGCTTCTCGCCATCGAGATCGCCGAAATCCAGCGTCGCCGAGAGATGCGATTCTGAATTGACGTTGACGATGCGCGCCGGCGCGTTCGCCTTGAGCAGGTCGAGCAGCGCGTTGCTCAGCACGAACGGCGCAAGATGGTTGACGGCGTTCGACAGTTCATGCCCCTCGCGCGTCATCGTCCGGCGCGACGTGACCACGCCGGCGTTGTTGATCAGCACGCGCAGATCCGGCGCGGCGCGCTGCAGGTCGGCTGCGACGCGACGTACCTCGCCCATGTCCGAAAGATCGGCGACGAGCAGATCGGGCCTTGCACCGGTCTCCGCCTCGATGGCCGTTTGCGCGCGCTCGCCGCGCCCCTGGTCCCGGCAGATCAGGACGACGCGCGCGCCGAGGCGACTCAAGCCAAGCGCGGTGTGATAGCCCACGCCGCTGTTGGCACCGGTGATCGCGACGGTCACACCGCGCATGAGCGGTTCGCACTCGGCGTCAGAAATCGTAGCGCTGCTCAAAGACGAGTACGGACCCGGAGTAGTTCGGGGGTGGTCCGCCGGCCTGCGACGGCAGCCCCGTGAAATTGACGCGCCGCAGCTGGGCGAGGACGATCGCATTTTGCGTTTCGGCATACTGCGCGCCGATGAAGCCGATGCTCTGTTGGTAGTCGACGTTGGTCTCCGCGCCGAATCCCCACGAACCTCGCATCGCGTAGTTGCCGTACCCGATGTCCGCGAGGGCGCGCTTGCCGAATGGATGTGCGTATGTGAACACCACTTGCGGCGTTTGGTATGTGACGGCATCTTGCGGCTGCGTCGGCGCAAAATCGCGGTGCTCGGTGTCGTTCACGTAATCCAAGGTCAGATCGCCGAACGACGGATGCCAGGCTGCCCAGAGCGCGTACTGATGGGCAACGCCCAGCGTGCCGAATCCGTCGGATTGCGGGAGATAGAAACCGTCGACGAAACCGAGTTGATTCACGTTCGACAGCGTCGATGGGACGATCTGCATGTATTGCCCGTACTGCGCGTGGATTTCGATCGGACCCTTGTCGAGCGCGTAATGCACGCGAAAACCCTCGCGATTGGCTCCGATGATCGTGTTGTCGTTGAGCTGATAGTTCGACTTGAGCCACACGCCGGGCCAGGCCCACGCCACGCTCCACACATTCTCGCTCGCACCATAAG
>JAFAHD010000120.1 GCA_019237415.1 Vulcanimicrobiota bacterium | reverse complement strand
GCGCGACGGTCCGCTGTTCGAACGGATCTGCGCCATCAATCCTTTGGCTTCCATCGCTTCGATCATGGAAGCGGGGCTGCGCTCCTTCTGCAGGGTCTCCGCGCGCACCGCATCGTCTTCGTCGCCGGACGCGTAATACGCGAGCAGTTTGCCGTCTGGATCTTCGAACGTCACCGAGCGCCAGATCAATTCGCCTAGCGTGCGCGCCAACTCGCGCAGGTTGGAGCCGCGCGTCGCGGCCAGCGTCAGCTCGCGATGGATCTCCTCGGAGCGCTCGATGACGCGATACTGCTCGGCGATGATCGCGCGGTGCAGCTCCTCGGTGATCTGCGCAAAAGGCACCTCGAAAGGAATCTCGAGCAGCGGCAGGCCGTGACGATCGGCCTCGTCCTTTGCGACGTGCGGGAAGTGCTCGAGGTAGCGCGGCACCGCCAACGCCATCGCGGCCAATCCGGCCTTTGCAAGCGCGGCGATCTGCGCACGCTGGTCAGCAGCGCTTTTCGGCCATGCGAAGCCGGTCGTCAACAGCAGCTGGCCCGGCCGCACCCACGGCACCGGGTCCGGCATGTCGATGACGTGGGCCCAGCGGACCTCATGCTCGAGGCCGCGCTCGCCTGCGACCACCGTCGCCTGGCGGAGAGACTCAACCGCCAGCGCGTCCTGCACGTTCAATGTGTTCCTGCCACGAAGTCGAAGAGATATTTTGTACTTGGGGCACGTGGTTTTCGCCGCTTCGCGCTTGATACACTACTGGTACAGCCTATCATGTCGCGGGACAAGAAAGGACGTCTTGGCAACGTGGCCATCGCAGCGTCTCGCACGGCAGCCCTCCTCGAGCAGCGCAGCGCCGAGGTCACGCGCGGCGTCGGCAACGCACACCCCATTTTCGTCGACCGCGGCAGCGGTGCGAAGCTGTGGGATACGGACGGCAAGGAATATCTCGATTTCGTCGGCGGCATCGGCGTCCTCAACGTCGGCCACGCGAATGCGCGGGTGATCGAAGCGGTCCGCGCGCAGCTCGACCGCTTCACGCATGTCTGCTTCCAAGTCGCGATGTACGAGCCGTACGTCGAGCTTGCGCGGCGGCTCAACCAGCTCGCACCGGGACCGAGCCGCAAGAAAACGCTGTTGCTGAGCTCCGGCGCGGAAGCGACGGAAAACGCGGTCAAAATCGCGCGCGAGCACACCGGCCGGCCGGCCGTCATCGCGTTTCAACATGGCTATCACGGGCGCACGCTGCTTGCGCTGTCGATGACCGGCAAGAACGAACCGTACAAGCAGCACTTCGGTCCGTTCTGCAGCGAGATCTACCACGCGCCGTTCCCGTACGAGTATCAGGGGTGGACGACGCAGCGCAGCCTTGCAGCGCTGCAGGATGTGTTCGAATCCGACGTCGCGCCCGACCGTGTCGCAGCGATCATCATCGAGCCCATCCTTGGCGAGGGCGGTTTCGTCCCCGCGCCGATAGAGTTTCTCAAAGCACTGCGCGAAATCGCGACGCGCCACGGCATCGTGCTCATCTGCGACGAGATCCAGACCGGCTTCGGCCGCACGGGCGCGATGTTCGACATCGAGCACACGGACATCGAAGCGGACTTGCTGTGCATCGCCAAGAGCGTCGCCGCGGGTTTGCCGTTGGCCGCGGTCGTTGGCAAGGCTGAGATCATGGACGCGCCCGGACCCGGTGGACTCGGCGGCACGTACGCCGGCAACCCGCTCGCCTGCGCGGCCGCGCTCGCGGTGCTCGATGTGTTCGAAGAACAGCAGCTCGTCGCACGCTCGAAGGCCATTGGCGCCGCAATCGAGGGCGCGATGCGCGACCTGCAGCGCCGCTACCCGCAGCGAATCGGTGACGTGCGCGGCCGCGGCGCCATGTTCGCCATGGAATTCGTCGACAAGCCCGGCGAAGAGCCCGTATCCAAACGCATCATCGCTCAGGCTCGCGAGCGCGGCTTGCTGTTGCTGTCCGCGGGAGCGAAGGGCTGCGTGATCCGCGTCCTCGTGCCGCTGGTGATCAGCGACGAAGATCTTGCCGAAGGGCTCAAACGGCTCGCCGCCTCGTGCGATGCGGTGCTCAAGTGAAACCGAACGAAGCCGCGGCGAACGCCTACGCCAAGAAGGTGCTCGCGCTGATCGAGAAACCGGACATCACGCCCGCCGACGCTGCATGGATCACCAAGGAGACGGTCGACGCGTTCCGCGACCACGTCAATCCTGGTTTTCTTGAATACCGAAAGGCGACCACCGTCGAGCATGCGGTGGCTGCAGTCGAGTGGTCGGATGCCGGACTCAACGCATATCGCGACGTCAACGGCCACGAATACATCGACTGCTTAGGCGGCTTCGGCATCTTCAACGTCGGGCACCGCAACCCGCGCGTCGTCAAGGCGGTGGCCGATCAATTGCGGCGCCAACCGCTGCACAGCCAGGACTTGCTCGATCCGTTGCGCGCCATGCTCGCCAAGACGCTCGCGCTGTTGACGCCCGGCGATTTGGAGTACGTCTTCTTCTGCAACAGCGGTACCGAGGCGATCGAGGCGGCGCTCAAGCTCGCGCGCGCCTACGATCCGGGCAAACAGACGATCATCGGCGCGACCAAAGGCTTCCACGGCAAGAGCTACGGTGCGCTCTCGGCGAGCGCGAAAGGCGAATTCCGCCGGCCGTTCGGCGCGATGCTCCCCAACATCGAGCACGTACCGTTCAACGATTTGGTCGAGCTTCGCCGGCGCATGCACACGCTGAAGATGGTGGGTGAAGAGGTCGGCGCGGTCATCCTCGAGCCCATCCAGGGCGAGGGCGGCGTGAACATCCCCGACGATGAGTACCTGCCAGGCGTGCGCGCGCTGTGCGATGAGTACGGCGCGCTGCTCATCCTCGACGAAGTGCAGACCGGCATGGGACGCACCGGCACGATGTTCTGCTGCGAGCAGTACGGCGTCGCGCCCGACATCATGTGTCTCGCGAAGGCGTTCGGCGGCGGCGTCATCCCCGCGGGCGCGGTGATCGGAACGAAGGCCGTGTTCTCGCGTTTGTTCAACAACCCGTTCCTGCACACGACGACCTTCGGCGGCAACCCGCTCGCCTGCGCCGCGGCGCTGGCCACCATCAACGTGCTCATCGACGAGGGCCTGCCGGCGCGCGCTGCCCGCATGGGCGAGCACATGCTGGCGGGGATGAAGAAGGGCGCGGCCGGCCACGAGCGCATCGTGCTCGACGTACGCGGCCGCGGGCTGCTCATGGCGATCGAGTTCGCGAGCAACGAACTTGGCTTCGCCTTCGGCAAGGAGATGCTGTCGCGCGGCGTGCTGGTCGCGGGCACGCTCGTCAACGCACTGGTCGTCCGCGTCGAGCCGCCGCTGACGATCACGGAGAAGGAAGCCGATCGGGTGATCGCGGCGCTGGGCGAGTCGCTCGACGCCGTCGAACGCACCCTTCCCGAACAGCACAACGTCGCCGCCCGCTAGGAGGCCACCAGAAATGCTCGCCGTGACCGAGGATCTGCTCAAGAATCTCAAGACGAAGGACGGCGTTTGTTTGATGTACGTCGACGGCTCGTGGGTCCCCGCCTCCGACGGCGGAGTGCGCGAGCTCGTCAATCCGAGCGACGGCCAGATCGTCGCCCGCGTTGCCGAAGGCACGAGGCAAGACGCGCAGCGCGCGATCGCCGCCGCGCGCGCTGCCTTCGACAACGGCCCGTGGCGCGACACACCGGCTCTCGAGCGCGCGAAGCTGCTGTTCAAACTAGCCGATACGATCGACGACCACACTGCCGAGCTGTCCGCGATGGAGACGCTCAACAACGGCAAGCCGCTGCGCGAAACCGAGTACGATGTCGCGGACGCCGCGAATTGCTTCCGCTACTATGCGGGGCTGGCGACCAAGCCGCAGGGCCAGACGTTTGACGTCCCGGCGCCATCGCAGACGATGGTCGTGCGCGAGCCGATCGGCGTGTGCGGCCAGATCATCCCATGGAACTACCCGCTGCTGATGGCGGCGTGGAAGCTCGCGCCCGCGCTTGCGGCAGGCAACGTGTGCGTGCTCAAGCCGTCGGAGCTTACCCCGCTTACGGTGCTACGGCTCGCGACATTCGTCGACGAACTTGGATTCCCCAAAGGCGTCGTCAATATCGTGCTCGGTTCGGGTCCGGTCGTCGGCGCGGCGATCGCGGAAAGCGCGGACGTCGACAAAGTCGCGTTCACCGGCGGCACGAAGACCGGCCGCTCGATCATGCAAGCCGCCACCGGCAATCTCAAGAAGATCTCGCTCGAACTGGGCGGAAAGTCGCCGAACATCGTGTTCGCGGACGCGGACTTCGACACGGCGGTCGATTACGCGCTCTTCGGCATCTTCGCGAACGCCGGCCAGGTGTGCTCGGCAGGCTCGCGCCTGCTGCTCGAAGACTCGATCCACGACAAGTTCGTCAAACGCCTTGTCGAGCGCGCGCGCGAGATCGCGGTTGGCGACGGCTTCGACCCGAAGACGGAGATGGGGCCGCTCATCAGCCGCGCTCACACGGAAAAAGTCGAGTCCTACATCAAGACGGGCGTCGAAGAGGGTGCGAAGCTGGAGACCGGCGGCAAGCGCCCGCCTGGCGAACTCGGAGCGAAGGGCAATTTCATCGAGCCGACGATCTTCACCAACACGAAACCGCAGATGCGCATCGTCCAGGAAGAGATCTTCGGCCCGGTGTTGGTCATCCAGCGCTTCAAGGACGAAGCCGAGGCGGTCAAGCTCGCCAACGACACCGTGTACGGGCTGGCCGGCGCGGTATTCACCAACGACATCGCCAAGGCGCACAGGGTCATCAAGAAGCTGCGCGCGGGCATCACCTGGATCAACACGTACCATCCTACATATAATGAAGCGCCGTGGGGCGGATACAAGCAGTCCGGCATCGGCCGCGAGCTTGGCACATACGGCTACGATCAGTACACCGAGGTCAAGCAGATCAACGTGAACCTTGCCGTCGAGCCGAGCGGCTGGTTCAAGGATCGCGAGTCCGGGAAGTAGCAGGGGCAGCTCGCTGATGGAGACGCGCGTCGCATCGGGCGCCCCGGTTCGGCACTATCCGCTTCCAGTCGCCGGCGAACGCCGGCGCACGACGACCGCAGAGCCGGTGATCAATCCGTTCGACGGCACGACCGTCGCGACGATCGGCGTCGCCACGGCTTCCGATCTCGACGATGCGATCGTCGCGGCACAACGCGCGTTCGCCGGATTTCGCGCGTGGCCGCGCTACAAACGCAAAGAGCTGCTGCTGGGCATCGTCGCGCGGCTGCGCGAGCGGCGCGATGCGTTTGTGGATCTCATGATCGCGGAAAGCGGCAAGCCACGGACGTATGCCGGGATCGAAGTCGATCGCGCGATGACGACGTTCACGTTGGCCGCCGAAGAGTCGACGCGCACGGGCGGCGAGGTGCTGCCGCTCGACCTGTCGGCGTCGACGGTCGGCTATACGGCGCTCGTACAGCGCTTCCCGATCGGCGTCGTCGCCGCGATCTCGCCGTTCAACTTCCCGCTCAATCTCGTCGCGCACAAACTCGCGCCGGCGTTCGCGGTCGGCAACACCGTGGTGCTCAAGCCGCCGCCGCAGGCACCCCTCTCTGCGCTCATGCTGGCGGACGCATGCTACGATGCAGGCTTGCCGCCCGATGCGCTCTCGGTCGTCCACGCGCCGATCCCCGTCGCCGAAAAACTTGCGACGGACGAGCGTATCGCCATGCTCTCGTTCACCGGCTCCGCGCGCGTCGGTTGGCATCTCAAGGACATCGCGGGGAAGAAGAAGGTCGTGCTCGAGTTGGGCGGCAATGCCGCCGCGGTCGTCGCAGCAGACGCGGATCTCGCGTGGGCGGCGAAGCGCTGCGCGCTCGGTTCGTTCGCACAGTCCGGCCAGGTATGCATCAAAGTGCAGCGCATCTTCGTCGAACGGCCCGTGTACGACGTCTTCGCGCAGCTGTATGCGAAAGAAACCAAAGCGCTCGGCGTTGGCGATCCCGCGCAAGCGGCGACCGTCGTGGGCCCGCTCATCGACACGGCGAATGCCGACCGCGTGGAAGCGTGGATCGGCGAAGCCGTGGGCGCCGGTGCAAAGCTGGTCGCCGGCGGCGCGAGGCGCGGCAACGTCATCGAGCCGACGATCCTCACGCAGACGACGCCGGCTATGAAGGTCGAGAGCGAAGAAGTGTTCGGACCCGTGGCGACGCTGACGCCGGTCGACTCGATCGACGACGCCTTCGCGCGGGTGAACGAGACGCGCTACGGCCTGCAGGCGGGCGTGTTCACGTTCGACGTGCGCACGATCGCCAAAGCGTTCGAGGAGCTGCAGGTGGGCGGCGTCATCGCGAATGATTACCCGACGTTGCGCGTCGACAACTTCGCGTACGGCGGCATCAAAGACAGCGGGTTCGGGCGCGAAGGCGTGCGCTACGCGATGGATGAGATGACCGAATTGAAGACGCTCGTGGTGAAGTACCGGTGACGCACGGCTGATGCCGGCGGCGCGGCAGCCATCTCGGCTGTTAACATTCGTCAAGCGGCTGCTCGCGGTGCAGCCGCTTTCGCGCGTCCGGCCGGAAGAAGAAGGTCAGCCGACGCTGCGGCGCGCGCTGGGCGTGCCGGCGCTGATCGGCATCGGGCTTGGCACGATGCTCGGCGGCATTTTCACGACGATGGGCTCCGGTGCGTTGGCCGCTGGACCGGGCGTCATCTTCGCATTCGTGCTGTCGGGTGCGGCGTGCGTGTTCGTCGCGCTTTGTTATGCGGAATTCGCTTCCATGGTGCCGGTTGCGGGCAGCGCGTACACGTATGCGTACGCAACGCTCGGCGAACTCGTCGCGTGGGTCATCGGCTGGGACTTGATCCTTGAGTACGGCATCTCCGCAGCGCCGGTCGCGTCTTCGCTATCCGGTTCTTTGCAAGATGGCCTAGCGTTTTTCGGCCTGAAGCTGCCAAGTTGGGCCACCACGGCGAACCTCGCCACGTCCTGGGTTCCGGCGAACCTCGGTCCCGTGCACTTCGGCCTTCTGCACATCGACCTGGCCGCGTCGCAATACGATATCATCGCCGCCCTGTCCGTGGTCGCGATCAGCATCCTGTTGGCGATCGGCATCCGGGAATCCGCGTTTGTCAATTCAGCGTTCGTCTGGGTGCAACTGGGCGCGTTCGTGCTCTTCTTCGTCGTGTTGGCGCACGGGATCAAGGTGCAGAACTTCACCCCATTCCTGCCAAGAGGCTTTCACGCCGTCGTGCAAAGCGCGGCGCTCGTGTTCTTCGCCTACATCGGTTTCGATACGGTCACGGTCGCATCGGAGGAATCGCGAAACCCGCAGCGCGACGTGCCACGCGCCGTCATCGGCTCGCTCGCGATCGGAGGCATTCTCTACATCTTGATCGCGATCTTCACGATCGGGGTCGTGCCCTGGCAGCACATGGACGCGCAATCTGCCATGACCCAGGCGATGCGCGCAGTCACAAGCAACGGCATCGTCATCTTCGCATTCACATTGGGAGCGGTGCTTGGAACGACCGCCGTCATGGTCACGTCGCTGCTCGGCCAGACGCGCATCTTCTATGTGATGGCCCGCGACCGCATGCTGCCGCCGGTCTTCGCAGCCGTGCACCCGCGTTTTCGAACGCCGGCACGGATGACGATAATCACCGGCGTCATCGTCGCCTTTCTCGCGCTGATCGTACCGCTCGAGAAACTGCTCGAACTGGTCAACATCGGAACTCTGTCAGCATTTGTCATCGTGAGCGCGGGCGTGTTCGTCCTGCGTTTCGTCGCGCCGCACGCGCATCGCCCGTTCAAGGCGCCGTTCGGACTCGGCATGGCGACGCTTGGCTTCTTGTCGTGTCTGTGGATGATGAGCGCACTGCCGATGGCGACCTGGATCCGATTCATCGTATGGTTCGCCGCGGGCGTGGTGATCTATCTGCTCTACGGGTACCGTCACAGCTTGCTGCGCAACGACGGGTCGTCGCAGCAGGCGGCATCGACAGCGCCGGTCGAGCCGGCGTAACCGACTTCTCGCCGCCTAGATCCGCAGGCGTTCCAAGAGCATCGCGGCGTCGTCGCCGTCGTCAGGGCAGGCGGCACACGCCATGTGCGCCGTCGCGCGCGCGCCTAATCCAAGCTGTTTGCGAACCCCGTGCAGCGCGCGCTTGGCGATCCGCTGTGCGCGCGCGGCCGGCTCGCCTGGAAGCATGATGACGCAGGATTCCCCGTGCACCGCGACGCGGTCACTGCTGCGCAATGCCGTGCGCAATGCCGAAACAATGGACCCCGGTGCCACTCCCGCGAGCGACACGGCAACGGCCGAGAATCCGATACCGCTGGCGTGAAACCATGCGATCTCGTCGGTGAGCAGCGCGCGCGCATCGACCTCGCGCGGTGCAGGCGCGGCATCGTTCAGAATCGCACGAAGCCTGCGGGTCGCATCAGCGCGCACCGCGCTCGGATGCGGTTGCGACGCGTTGAGCGCCGCGCCGTCGCGCGGCGACGAGAGCCCCTCAAGCCATGCGCGCGGCAATGCACCGGCGAGGAAGTCAGCCCGTGGGAACGTCACGATGTTCGAAGGCAGCGGTGAGGGCAGCACTGCTCCGTTGTCGGCGGCGATCGCCACGCGCGCATCCGCAAAGAGGGCGACGATGGCGTCGGCGACGCTGCGTTCGCCGTCGCGCAGCGGGATCACACACGCGGGAAATCCGTACGTGCCTTCAGCCGCGGCATGCAACGCCGCATACCGAGATGAGTGATGCACGCGGTGGCCGGACGCCGCGAGCGCTCTGCCCGCTGCGCGACAATCGGCGCAGGGCCGGCTCCCGTCACAGGCCAAACAAGCGACGTTGACGCTGAGCGACGCAGACGGCGGCGCGCTCATCAGCGCAGCGATTTCCGAACAAGCGAGTCGATACGGGCGAAGATCATGACGGGGCGTCCTTGTGCGCGGACTTCCGGGGAGCGGTCCATTCACCGCACGCGCACGCGTAGCCTCGCCGCATGCTTGGTGGCGACGGCATTGGCCTCGGTCTTGCTCGCACCGGCGAAATCCCATGCTGCCTCTGCCGCACCGCCGATCGCGATGGGCGACGAGCTGCTCGCGAGCGGCCGGTTTCTCGAAGCTCGCGCGGCGTTTGACGCCGTGCTCGCGGCGCGGCCCGACGACGTGTCCGCGCTCGTCGGATTGGCGCGCGCCGATTACGCGCTTGGCCATGTGCTCGCGGCGGATACGCTGCTCGCGCGCGCCCACGAACTCGCACCGAATGACCATGCGTTGGCGATCGCTGCGTCCGAAGCGCGCAGCGCGCATTTCGCCGATGCCGTCGCATCGTATCTGTTCGGCTGGGGCAACGGGCAGTCGTGGCAGCTCGCCGGGATCAACCCGCGCTGGCACCCCAATGCGACCTCTAGTTACGGACTTGTCGCCGAACGGTACTCGCTTGCGGATCCGAGCGGCTTCGTCATCGATCAGCGGCTGGGCATCAACGCGTCCTTCGGCGACGTCGACGCGTTCGAAGTCCGGGTGCGTGCGCTGGATTCGCAATACAACGGGTATCCCACGCAATTCAATGGCGCGCTGGACGTGCTCGGATCGGTGCATCACTTCCGCTACGAGGCGAGCGTGTCGCGCACCGGCATCGAAGCCGCGCCGTCCGCGCAAGTCGATCTCATCACGACGGCCGGCGCGGGCAAGGTGCTTGACAACCTCACCGGCAGGATCGGATGGGCCTCCAAATCGACCTCTGCATTTCTGCGTGGACGGGCGACCGACTTTTCGGACGGCAATAAGTACTCGCTCATCGGGTTCGGCGCGATGCAAGACCTTGGGATCAGCGCGTTCGACCTCGAGCTGGGCGGATTCGTCAACGAGTCCGGCTACGCGTTCACCTACCCGCTTGCGGCCGCCGGCTACTACACGTATCCGCACGAGAGCGAGCTCGCGCTGCAGGCGATCGTGCGCTTCTCGATTGGCCCGCACTTCGAGGCGAGTGCGATCGGCAACGCCGGCACCGCGCAGACCGTCTACCGTGCGGGGTACCAGAACCAGACGCGGCAGCAGTTCTTGCCTGCCCTCATGTACACCAATCGCGACGTCACGCTTTCTGCCTCGGGCAGCTTCTCGCAATATCTAGGCGCGGCGTACATCCGCAACTTCCAGGGCAACAACGTGGGCCTGTCCCTCACCACCAGGCTCTGAAACCTCCCGCGGGTAACACGGTATAAGAAAGCACGAAACGGTCAGCCACTGAGGATGAAGAGCAAGAGGATATACCGATGAACGTCTCACCCGAAGCCACCGCGCTCGTCAACGGCTACGTCGATCGCGTCCGCGCCGCGCTGCCCTTGGCGCCGAGCACCCGATTGGCCGTCACGGACCGGCTCTACCACGACATCATGCACGCGTGTTGGGCAGCGGCGCAAAGCGCCGGCGCGAGCACCATCGACGCGGACGTCGCCCGGACCCATCTCGAAACGCTCGGCACGCCCGAGGCCTGCGCCAACTCGCTCGCGACCGCGTATCGCGGCGGCAACTGGCAATGGCCGGGCGACTACTTCGCCGATCAGTGGCGCAGCGGACGCTTCGGCGAACGCGCGGAAGAATTCGCGCGCGCCGCCGCGGAAAAGGGAGAGCAGGTCGCAAGCATCACGATGGATTCCGTCGCAGGTGCGCTTGACATCGCGGCGCGCAAACTGCGCGAGGCGGCGGAGCGGCTCAAAACCAGGCCTTAACGCCGGCGAACTCAAACCCAGGGAGCCATGCGCATGACGGCCATGCGGCGCATGGCTCTTCTCATCGTCCTCATCGGCGCGCTCGCATCGCTCATCGCGACGGGCGTGCGTTTCCGTTACGAGCATGCGAGCCGCTCGGTCGAGCTGACGATGGACCAGCAGGACTTCGCCGATTTCGCGACCGCGTATGGGTACGACCAACTCGCGCTGTTGCGCTTGATGAAAGCGCAAGGGCTGACGTCGCTGGCGGTCTACGAGGAGTTGGGCAATCGCATCGATCTGGGCGACGAGGCGTACGCGCAGACGGGCCAACAGATCGTCGACGCCGCGCGCACATCGCCGCTCACGGATCCGCTGCTCGCCAAGCTTGCCCATGCGAACTCGCTCGAATCCGGCGCGGTGTACATTCTGGTGTACGACCGCCCGACGCTCGACCGTTACGTGCTCGTGCTGCGCAACCAGCTCGAGCCGCGCAACGTGATCGTGCTACGCGCGACGCTGCCGGCGCTGCTCGAAGTGCGCACGCAGATCGACTACTTCAACAATCTCGGCCTGGGCATCCCGCAGTCGAGCATCGATCAGGCGCATGCGCTGGGCTTGCTCGTCGATCCTCGCGTGCAGAACAACGAGCGCCTGGACGAAGCGCACATCGACACCGTCTTCACGCAGATGTTGGCCGGCGACACGATCGGCACGGTCATCTTCTTCGGGCTGCGCAATGAAGTGCTCGGCTTCCCGTACAACCTCGACGGCACGGCCGACGCGTTCCGCCAGTATCAACCGCAATACCACGCGCTGTTCGGCAACGTCGAAGCGTACGACCCGACGCAGTTCCAAAAGGGCGGCGACACGCTCGGCCGCAAGATCCCGGGCCTCACCGTGCGGGTACAGGCGATCTCGCGTCTCGAGTTGGACAAGATGACGCTCGACGATGTGGTCGCGCGCTACATCTTGGGCGTGCGCGAGCGCAACATCCGCGTCGTCTATCTGCGGCCGTTCCCACACCTCGCGCAAGTCCGCCAGCGCGATGGGACGTACAAGACGCTGACCGCGCAAGAGACCAATCTTGAGATGATCCACCGCATCCGCGACGGCCTGGCCGCCAACGGATTCTACCTTGGCCGTCCCTCGGCGTTTCCCGATTTCGGCGGCGGGTGGCTCACCGCGTTGTACTTTCTCGCATCGCTCGGCGTGACCGCCGCGTTCTTGCTGCTGCTCGATCTGTACGGCTGGTCGCGCTCGTGGTTCGCGTGGGCGTCGTTTGGGTTCACGATCGTCGCGTTCTGGGGAGCGTATGCGGTCGGCCATGACGACATCGCGCGCCGGCTGTGGGCGCTGGGCGGCGCGCTCACGTTCGCGGTTGCCGCGGGCACGACGACCGCTCGCTACTTCCGCGAGGCGCCCGCTCCCGCGGGTTCGACGAGCGGCGATGCGCTTGCAGGCTTGCGCTGCCTGATCTTCGCGGCGGGCGTCGCCGCGCTCGGCGGTCTCTTCGTCATCGGATTGCTCGCGCAGACGACGTTCATGCTCGAAGTGCAAGAGTTCTTCGGCGTGAAGACGCTGCTGGTCGTCCCTCCGCTCGCACTGCTGCTGCTCTATTCGTTCTCGCCGCTGTTCGGCAATGCGGTCGACGTGCGCGAAGCGGGCGCAGCACCGGTGCGCGTCTGGCAGCTCGTCGCGGTCTTCGTGCTCGCGGCCGGTGCGGTGCTGCTGCTCATGCGCTCGGGCAATCAGCCGGACGTGGGCGTATCAGATTTCGAAACGCATGTGCGCGGCTTCCTCACCACATTGCTCGGCGCGCGTCCGCGCTTCAAAGAGTTCTTGATCGGCTTTCCGGCCCTATTCATCTTGCCGGCACTGCTGCCGGCAGATCGTCGCGCCGTGGGGTGGATCATCGTCATCGCTGCCGGCGTCGGACTGTCCGATGTGATCGACACGTTCTCGCACATCCACACCGCGCTCATCATCGGCGTGCTGCGTTTGTTCAATGGCCTCGTTGCGGGAACGATCATCGGTCTCTTCGCGCAGTGGCTGTACCGCCGGTTCCGCGGCCCTGCGCCGGCCGGAGAAGCGCGCTGACCGGCGCACGATGAGCGATCGGCCCTCGCGTCTGCTGCTCTCCGGGTACTACGGCTTCGGCAATTTCGGCGACGAAGCGATCCTCGACGTGTTCGTTTCGCAATGGCGGCGGCGGAGGCCCGGCGACGAGATCACCGTGCTGTCGCAAACGCCAGAGCAGACAGCCAAGACGTACCATGTTAGCGCGCTGCCGCGCATGGCATGGCGCACGGTGTCCGACGCGATCCGCGACGCCGATGTGGTGGTGAGCGGCGGCGGCGGATTGCTGCAAAGCGCGACGAGCCTGCGCAGCCTGCTCTACTATGCGAGCGTGATCCGCGAAGCCAAACGCGCGCGGCGCCGGACCGCGATCTTCGCGCAAGGCGTCGGTCCGCTCAACTATTTCGGACGCGAGGTCGTCAAGCGCGCCTGCGCCGGCGTTGACCTCGCGTGCGTGCGCGATGAGACCAGCCAGGGTTCGTTGCAGGCGCTGTTGCCAAATGTGGCGGTCAAACTGGCCGCTGATCCGGTCTTCCTGGCCGCCACCGACTCGGTCGATGACCCCAACATCCGCGACCGACTGGCGCGCGAGGGCCTACGTGAGGATTTGCCAGATCTCGTGGCGGTCGTCGTGCGACGCGGCCCAGCGCTCGACCAAGTCATGGAGCGGCTCGCGTCGTTGGTCGATCGCCTCGCCGTCAAGTATGGTGCGCATATCGCGTTCGTGCCACTGCAGCCGCCGCACGACGCGGAGGCGGCGTCGGCGGTGATCAGGCGCTGCAAGTCGGCTCCGGTGCTGCTGACCGGCGGCTACGACCTTGCGACCATGACCGCATTGCTGGCGCGCTGCTCGGCCGTCATCTCGATGCGTCTGCACGCGCTGATCCTTGCTGCGCGTTTGGATGTGCCGTTCCTCGCCGTTCCGTACGATCCCAAGATCGGGTCGCTCGCAAGCGGCCTTGCCTATCCTCTCGCGCCGCTGCAGCGCGACAGCCTCACCGATGACGTGGCCGAATCGCTGTGGTCGCAGCGCGCCACGCTGCGCGCGCATCTGCGCGCTCGCGTGCCGACCATGCAGGCCCGTGCGACCTTGGCCTTCGACTGGCTCGAAGCGCTCGCCCAAGCCGAAGGCGCGCCGACGGCGAAAAGATAAATCGGACATATGGTCGTCCGTTCGAGCTGGCGCATCGGTCAGATCGCCGGCATCGAGATCGCCATCCATCCGAGCTGGCTGGTGATCTTCGCGCTGTTCTCGTACGCGGCGATGACTTCGGCGCAGATGCTCGCGAACCAGATGGGGGTCGCGCTCTCCACGCGCAGCAGCATCGTGCTTGGCATCTTAGCCGCACTGCTGTTGTTCGGGTGCGTCGTGGCGCACGAGCTGTCGCACGCGCTCGTCGCGCGCCGGCTCGGCATTCCGATCGGCAACATCACGCTGTTCCTGTTCGGCGGTGTGGCGAGTATCTTGCGGGAGCCCGGCACGCCGGCAGACGAGATCAAGATGGCCGCGGCGGGGCCGCTTGCGAGCCTTGCGCTGGCCGCGTTGTTCGGCGGCATCGCGTATCTGGCGAAGGATGCGCCCTGGATCCTGACCTTGAGCTTGATCCTGGCGAGCTCGAATTTCGTGCTCGCGCTTTTCAATCTCTTACCGGCATTCCCAAGCGACGGCGGGCGCATCCTGCGCGCGATCATCTGGACGTTTGTGAAGAGTCAGGCGCGCGCCACCGCAGCTGCAAGCACCGTGAGCGCCGTGATCGCCGCGCTGCTGGTCGTCGCAGGCGTCACCATGGCGCTCAACCGCATGTACAACGGCATCTGGCTCGTGTTCATCGCGCTCTTCTTGCTGCAAGCCGCGATCGCGAGCGGCCGCCAAGCGCGCGTGAGCCTTGCGCTGGAGCGCATGCGCGTCGGCGACTGCATGGCGCGCACGCTGATCCCGGTGTCTGAGGATGCGCCGCTGACGACGTTCGTGAGCACGGTGCAGGAGGCGAAGACGACCGCCTATCCGGTCGTCGAGAATGGTGCGTTCGTCGGCCTCGTGAGCCCGCGCGATACAGGCGCAGTGCCTCCAACGCTGTGGGCCCACACGCCGGTGCGCGCCATCATGACGCCGGCCGCCGGGTTACCGTCGCTGACGGTCGACACGCCAGCGTCGGACGCCCTCGCCGCGCTCGCGAAGAGCGGCGTCAAGAGTCTGCCGGTATTCGAAAACGGCGAACTGGCAGGCGTCGTGTCCGAAGAGACGATCTTCTCCAAACTGCGCGATCAAGGAGCGACGGCGGCATGATGGAGTCGCCCGGCAAGGGTTTGTTCCCGACGCCCGGCATGCTGCCGGACGCGCCCGCGCGCGAACTGCAGGTCCTCCAATTGTGGCGCGACGCGAAGATCTTCGAGCGTTCGCTCGAGCAGACGGAACACGGCGCGCCATACGTCATGTTCGAGGGACCACCGACGGCGAACGGCCAGCCGGGCGTGCATCACGTGCTCGCACGCGCGTTCAAAGATCTGTATCCGCGCTTTTGGACGATGCGCGGGCGGTTTGTGCGGCGCAAGGCCGGCTGGGATACGCACGGGTTGCCGGTCGAGCATCAGATCGAGCGGGAGATCGGCATCCTCGACAAGAGCAAGCTCGAGGCCGAAGTCGGCATCGCCGAATTCAACCGCCGCTGCCGCGAGAGCGTCTATCGCTACGTCGACGACTGGAACCGCATGACGGTGCGCATGGCGTACTGGGTCGACCTCGAGCATCCATACGTCACGCTGGACACGACCTACATCGAGAGCGTGTGGTGGCTGCTCAAACGGCTGTGGGAGAGCGGCCTCATCTATCAGGACTACAAGTCGGTGCCATACGATCCGCGCATCGGCGCGACGCTCTCCGACGGTGAGGTCGCGCTCGGCTATCGCGAGACGGACGACCCGTCGGTCTACGTGCGCTTCCGCTTGAAGGACGACCCGTCGACATCGTTTCTCGCGTGGACGACGACGCCATGGACGCTGCCGGCGAACATGGCGCTCGCCGTGCATCCCGAGGTGACATACGCCGTCGTCGAACGCGGCGACGAGAAGTTGATCGTCGCGGAGCCGCTGTTGCACAAGGTCCTCGGCGACGAGCAGCCTGCCGTCACAAAGCGCATGAAAGGCGCCGAACTCGCCGGCACGCGCTACCTGCCGCTGTACGACTATTGCGCG
>JAFAHD010000044.1 GCA_019237415.1 Vulcanimicrobiota bacterium | reverse complement strand
GGTGCCGTCGATGCCGTGAAGCTGGGTCCCATCTGCGAGGTGTTGCCACTGCGCGAGGAACCGTTCGTGCTGCGCGGTGCTCACCGGTTCGATCTCGCGGCGCAGCGCGGCAAGGGTTCGGCGATGGATGCGCGCGAGAATGCGGCGGTTGCACCATTCGTACTCGACGCCGGGGTGGAACGAACCGCGTAGGACTTGCCCTTCGGTCTCGAGCCGCAGCAGCGCCGCTTCGATCAGCGGCGGCGCGAGCGCCAGCTTCTGCGCGAGCGACTCAACCGTCGTGGGGCCTGTGGATTCCATCCAGCCGCGCACGATTTCCGCGCGCGCAAGTTCTGGAACGAGCGGATCGGCGCCGTGCGCATCTTGATCTGCGTGCGCGGCGGCGAAAAGGTCGAGCTTTTCGGCGGCGACCCAGAACGCGCGGCCGTCCGCGATTTGGACGCTCGCCCGCTGCGCGACGACCAATTCGTCGAAAAGCGCGCTGACGTCCGCGCTCCGATCGGGACCCGCAGCGTCCTCCGGCGCGAGTTGGATGAGCGTCAGCAAGGCGTCGTGCAGCTCGTCGGCGCTGCGCACGACCGGCCACGATTCGGCTTCCACGGCGCTGATCGCCGCAGCGTCGAGGACGCCGGCGCCGGCGGCCACGTCGCTGCGCATCGCGTTGCGCAACTGCACCGCGCGCGCACGGCGCTCTTCGAGCGGCGCGTCGTCGAGATAGGCGAACGGATTCGCGTTGAGGATCTCGTGCGAGAACTTCGACGGCTCCGCCGTGTCGACGGCGACGGTCTGTATCGCACCGGCCTCGATGTCGCGCAGGACGCGTTTCAGACCGTCGATATCCATCGCCTCGTGAAGGCAATCGTCGATCGCCTCCTTGACGAGCGGATGATCCGGAATGCGCACCGCTTCGCCGCCCAGGTTCTCCGGGCACGCCGCCTGGTCGGGGAAGACCGCCGCGAGCAGATCGTCGGCACGCATGCGCTGGATGTTGGCCGGGACCTTCCGTCCGTTGCGGAAGCGCAGCAGTGCGAGGAAACGCTGTGCATCCCAGCGCCAGCGAGCGGTGAACATCGGCGACGGCAGCATCGCCTGGGTGAGCACGTCTTGCACGCTCGCCTCGTGCAAGAACCCGAAGATGCTCGCCAGCGGAAAGGCGTGCTGTTCGCTCAGCGAGATCACGATGCCGTTGTCGGTCGCTGCAGCCTGCAGCTCCAGATTGAACGAACGGCAGAAGCGCTTGCGAAGTGCGAGACCCCACGCGCGATTGATCCGCGCGCCAAAGGGCGCATGTACAACCAGCTGCATGCCGCCGGATTCGTCGAAGAAACGCTCGGCGATGACGGTGTGACTGGTCGGAACCGCGCCGAGCATGGCGCGGCCTTCCAACACGTACGCGGCGGCTTGCTCCGCACCAAGGCGATCGAGCCCGCACTCGCGCTGCAGATAATCGGCGGGTGCGTTGGATGCGTCCGCGAGGTCGGCGATCCGCTCGCGCAATCGCGAGACTTCCTGCGACAGCTCAAGGGTGCGGCCGGGTGCTTCGCCGCGCCAGAACGGGATGGTCGGCGGCGCGCCGTGCGCGTCGTCCACGCGCACGCGACCCATCTCCACGCGCCGGATGCGCCACGAGTTCAAGCCGAGCAGGAAGATATCGCCGGCGAGGCTCTCCACTGCGAAATCCTCGTCGACGGTCCCGACCACGGTGTCCTCTGGTTCGGCGATGACGGAGTACGCCGTCGTGTCCGCGATCGCGCCGCCGCTGGTGATGGCCGCCAGGCGCGCGCCGCGGCGGCCGCGGATCCGGCCGTTCACGCGGTCGCGATGGATGAGCGCGCTCGCGCGGCCGCGCGACGTCGCGATGCCGTCGGCGAGCATAGACACGACGGCATCGAAATCCTCGCGCGCGAGCGACCGGTACGGATGCGTCGAGCGAACGAGCTCGAAAAGCTCATCTTCGCGCCAATCATCGGCCGCGCTGGCGGCGACGATCTGCTGGGAGAGGATGTCGAGCGGTGTCTCGGCCGGCTCGATGCGGTCCATCGCGCCGGTGCGGATCGCTTTGACGACCGCGGCGCATTCGATGAGGTCGTCGCGCGTCGTCGCGACGAGGATGCCTTTGGGCTTGGCGCCTACCCAGTGGCCGGAGCGGCCGATGCGTTGCAGCGCGACGGCGATCGATCGCGGCGAGCCGAGTTGCACGACGAGATCGACCGAGCCGATGTCGATGCCGAGCTCGAGCGAGGCCGTCGCGACCACCGCTTTCAATTCGCCGTGCTTGAGCCGGCGCTCGGTATCCAAGCGGATGTGTCGCGCGAGGCTGCCGTGATGCGGCATGACGCTGCCCTCGCCCAGACGCGCAACCAGATTGTGCGCCACGCGCTCCGACAAGCGGCGCGTGCTCACGAAGATCAGCGTGGTGCGATGTTCGCGGATCAGCTGCGCCAGCCGATCGTAGATCTCGCTCCACATCTCGTTGCTGGCGACCGGTCCGAGCTCGTCGCGCGGCACCTCGACCGAAAGCTCCATCTCGCGCCGATGCCCGATGTTCACGATTTGCGTATCTGGGCTCAAGAACCGCGCGACCTCTTCCACCGGCTTGACGGTCGCCGACAGACCGATGCGCTGCGGCTTGCGCCCGCCGTGCTGCATCACGAGATGATCCAAGCGCGCGAGCGACAGCGCGAGATGCGGGCCGCGCTTATTCGCCACCATCGCGTGGATCTCGTCGACGATGACCGTCGAGACCGATTTCAGCGCCGCGCGCGAGCGCTCCGCGGTCAAAAGAATGAACAGCGACTCGGGCGTCGTGACCAGGATGTGCGCCGGCGACCGCAGCATGCGCGCGCGATCGCTCGCAGTCGTGTCGCCGGTGCGCAGCGCGACGCGGATCGGGTCGAGTGCGACGCCGCCCGCTTCTGCCAGCGCCCTGATCTCATGCAGCGGAAGTTCGAGATTGGCATGGACGTCGTTGACCAGCGCTTTGAGCGGGGACACGTACAGGATCTGCGTCTGCGCGGGCAGGCCGGTGCGCGCCTCGCGCAACAAGCGGTCGACGGCGACGAGGAACGCCGCAAGGGTCTTGCCGGAGCCGGTTGGCGCGCACATGAGCGCGTCTTTCCCAGACTGGATGAGCGGCCAGCCGGCGATTTGCGGCGCGGTCGGCGCCGAAAACCGCGAGGAGAACCACTGCGCGACCAGCGGGTCGAACTCGGCGAGGACGGCGTCACGCGATTCAACGATCATCGAACGAATGAACTTCGAGGCGCCTTCGCGGGTTTCCGTTTCGGGGCGATCGGCAGGGGCTGCCTCCCCGTCAGAGGTGCGCGAACACGCCGACGACGCCGCAGGCGAGGATCAGCAACGCCGGATTCAGCTTGGTGCGCAGTACGAGCAGCAGGATCGCAACAGCGACGACCGCCTCGATCAAATTGAATTCGATCATCTGACCAGTGGGCTTGCTGAATTCGAGCGATGACTTGCCGAAGGTGAGCGCGCCCGCGAGCATGAGCCCGAGCGCCGCCGGCGACATGCCCTGCTGGATCGACGTGCGCCACGGCCAGGCCGCGAGACGCGTCCAGATCCGCCCGACCAACAGCGTGAGCAGTCCGGTCGGCGCATAAAACGCGAGCAAGACCGCGAGGGCCCCCAACGGCCCGGCGACCTTCTCTCCGATCGCCGCGACCATGTTCATGTTCGGGCCGGGCGCCATCTGGCCAAGGCTGTAGAAGTGCACGAGTTGCTGCGACGTGACCCAATGATGCACGTCGACGGTCAGCGTTTCCATCTCCGGATATGCGGCCATGCCGCCGCCGACCGTCAGCAGCGACAAGTACGCGAAGACCGCGACCAGCGACGGGATCTGGTTCATGCGGCCTCCGATTGCGCCGCGCGGCTGCCGGGCCGGTAGATGATCGTGCCGACGACCGCGAGCGCGATCAAGACGTAGAGCACCGAGACGTGCAGGCGGTTGACGAGGAGCACGGCGGCTGCGATGAACACCAGATCGATCCAGCCGCGCAGCGATTTGCTCGCCAGCTGTATGAAGGTCGCGAAGATCAGTCCGGTCGCGCCGGCCGCAACACCATGCAGCGCGGATGTCACGATCGGTCGCTCGCCATGCATCCCATACGCGATGGCAGCCAACGTCATCAGCAGCGCGCCGGGCAAGACGACGCCGAGCACGGCCGCCGCGGCGCCCATCCAACCGCACAGGCGGTCGCCCGCGAGGATCGCCATGTTGGTCGTGTTCAACCCGGGCAGCGATTGGCTGATCGAATACAGCTCGAGAAACGTCTTGTCGTCGAGCCATTGCTTCTTCGCGACCAGGGTAGAACGCAAGTACGCGACCGCGCCGCCTCCGAAACTCGTCGCGCCGATCAGGAGAAAGGCCAGGAAGATCTCGGCGACCGAAGCCTGCGACGCTGTCGCAGAGGACGGCGTCGCGGTGGTTTCAGGCGTTTGTGGCGTTGGCGCCGGCGCGGCGGCGTCACTCATGCGCTTGCGGCGGGTTTCCTTTGAGGCGGTACACCAGCCCGGTCTTCGTCGTTCCGAGGAAGAGCCAGCCGCTCGCGATGAGCTGCAACTTGATGAACAGATCTTCGACGCGCTCGCGCGAGGCGGACTGGACGTCTTCCCTGCGCGCGAACTTCGTCTGGTATGCGAACTCGCCGCACATGACGTGATGGTCGCCCAGCGAGCGCCACAACGAGATGTTCGCCTTCGCCACGAGGCCCTTGCCGAAATCGAGCATGCCGATGTCCATGAGGACTTCTTCGACCAGCGTCGAGTTGACGAGTTCGACGCGCTCTTCCGATTCGCCGATGATGCCGGCGACGGCCGGGATCACGCGCGCGATCGTCTTGAGGCTCGTTCGATCCGGTTCGCGCACCGACGAAAGCGGGAAGATGCAATTGTGGGCGTAGAGCACGCGGAACCCGCCGACTTGATCCTTGAGCGGCAGCGCTTCGGCTTTGAGCTTGATGCGATACGGCCCGGCGATGTGCGGCCGCACGTCGGTCGATTGCGCTTTGTCCAGATCGCCGTTGCGGAACTTGAACACGACCTCCGGATCGGCGATCGGAAAGCCGTCCTGATACGCGGTGCGCCGGCGCAAGATGAATGCGTTGTTGTACAGCCGGAAGTCGGCCGTGTCCAAGAACATCACCTCGCGGATGCGCGGCCGCGCATTCGACAGATCGAACTTCTTGTACTTGACCTTGTCGACTTTGCTCGCCGCCTCAGCCACCAAGTCGGAGAACACAGAGAAGCCTCGGACGCTGTCGAAGAAATCGGGTTTGAGGATCAGCTTCGCATCGAAGTACTGGACGACGTCAAACGCGCGACCGTCCTCGTACTTTCCTTTGAGGCCCTTCGGCAACGCGGGCGCGTTTGATCCGTTGCGCGAGAGTACTTTGGTCGGTTTCTCGATGTTCTTCGGCATTTCGAATAACATCAGCGTGGCCGCTTCGAGGTGAAACGGACGGCTGCCGGTCGATTGAGGAGCGAGAACTCGGGGGCTTAGGCAAGCAGGCAGCGCGAGCCTGTCGAATCGCCGGCCATGGCGCCCGTATTGACCCTGAGCAAAGGCCGTTTTGAGGCGTTCTCCGACGGCGTCTTCGCCATCGCCATCACACTGCTCGTGCTGGAGTTCCATCTGCCGGCCCTTGCCGCCACTCCTGGCGTGCCGCTGAGCGTGGAACAGTTCCACGCGCTCGTCGGCATTTGGCCGCAATACATCGTCTACGTGGCGAGCTTCGCGACCATCGGCATCATGTGGATGAACCGCCACTCGCTGCCGCGCTACATTGAGAAGATCACCTACGGCATCGTGCTGAGCCTCATCGCCGTCGGGTACAACACGCTCATGTGGCAGGTCCAAGCATCGCACCCATCGATTCCGCGCCGTCCGGTGCTGTGGGTCGTCATCGGCTTGACCGCCTATCCGCTGGCGACCCTGATCGCCTATTTCGCGCCGGTCGCGGGCATCGCGCTGTTCTTCGCCCTTATGATCTTCTATCTGCTGCCGGGCAACGTCGCGTCGGTGGCGTTCAAACCGGAGTAGGCTGCGGTGCAGTTCGCGCTGCTCGCCGTGCTTGCGCTCATCGTCGTGCTGGTGACGTTGAGCAAGCGGATCGGCGTCGCGTATCCGATCGTGCTGCTGCTCGCCGGCCTTGCGATCGGTTACATCCCGGGATTCCCAGAGATCACGCTGCCGCCGGACGTCGTGCTGGTGATCTTCTTGCCGCCCTTGCTGTATTGGGAAAGCGTGACCGCGCCGACGAGCGAGTTCCGCTCGAGCGCATGGTGGATCTTCCAGCTCGCCTTCGGCCTCGTCATCGTGACGACCGCCGGCGTCGCGGTCGTCACGCACGCGCTCGTGCCTGCGATCGGCTGGGCCGCCGCGTTCGTGCTGGGCGCCATCGTCTCATCGACGGACGAGGTGGCGTTCGCGCCGATCATCGACCGCCTGCCGGTGCCGCGCCACGTGGTCGCCACGATCGAGGGCGAGAGCCTGGTGAACGACGCGACGTCGCTGGTGCTCTACGCGGTGGCGGTGATGGCCGTCGTGACCGGCACGTTTTCGTTCGCCCACACGCTGGGCGCGCTCGCGCTGTCGATCGCCGGCGGTGTGGCGTTGGGGCTCGCGGTGGGCGTGGTCGCGGTGCTCGCGTGGCGTTTCACCGACGATCCATCGCTGCAGGTGATCATCTCGATCGTGGTGCCGTATCTGGCGTACTTGCCAGCGCATCTCGTGGGCGCATCGGGCGTGCTCGCCGTGGTCGTGACCGGCCTGTTCGTGAACCGCTACACGCCGCGCGTCCTGCTGCCGGCCGCACGCGAACGCGCCACCGGTTTTTGGGTCACGGTCGTGTTCGTCACGAATGCGGTGATCTTCGTGCTTGTCGGCATGCAGTTCCACGCGATCGCCGCGAGCCTCGTCGCGTACTCAGCCGGCACGCTCATCTGGTACGGCATCGCGGTGTCGCTCACGGTCATCGTGCTGCGCATCGTCTGGGTGTTCGCGCAGGCGCTCCTGCCGGTGACGAACGAGCCCGAACACGTCGAGGGGAAAGCCGATTGGTCGCACGTCGCGTTGCTCGCATGGTCGGGGATGCGCGGCGGCATCACCATCGCCGCGGCGCTTGCCATCCCGTTCGCGGCCGCGACGGGCAAGTTCCCTGGGCGCGAGCTCATCATCTTTTTGACGTTTTGCGTGCTGTTGGCAACGCTGGTCGGGCAAGGCGGCACGATGCCGCTGCTCATCCGCTGGATGCACGTCACCGGCGACGACGTGGACGAAGAGGAAGAGCGCACGGCGCTCGGTTCGACCGCCGCCGCGGCGCTTGCCGAGATCGACCGCATCGAAAAACAGGGCGTGGTGCCGGACGGCGTGCTCGATTCGCTGCGCAAGCGCTTTCGCTCGCGTTCGTGGGAGTTCGGCACGCTGGACGGCGATGCCCGGCGCGCAGCTCGAGCCAACGCGCTGTATCGCGACACGGCGTGCGCGCTGCTCCAAGTCCAGCGCGACGAGCTGATCAAACTGCGCGACGCAGGCAAGATCGACAATACGGTGATGCGGCGGATCCAGCGCATCCTCGACCTGGAGACCGAGGAGATCCAGCTCAGCGGCAGGGCGGCGGGCCGAAGCGACATCAGCGGACAGGAGCAAGCGTGATCCCCAGCGCGGCGGGAGCGCGGCGGCCGCGCTGGAACGAAGGACCGCAGGGAGGCGTTTCTAGGAACAAGGAGGCCGGCCCGTGAGTAAGCAGATCGCGGTTGCCTTGATGTTGGCCTGTACGCTCGGTGCGGCGTCTGCTGCGCCTGCCGCTGCAGCGTTCGAGTTCTACGTCCGGATCCAAGCTCCACGAGCGGCGAATCCAGCACACGGACCGCGGACCGGCTCGATGGCGCATCTCAGCTTCGAATCCGATGTGCCGGCGACGATCGGTTCGGCCACCAAAGGCGCCGGCTCCGGCAAGATGAAGTTCGGCGAGATCACGATCACCAAAGGCGTGGAAAATGCGGCCGTCCTTGGCGCCGCCCCCGTCGCCGCTGCCCAGCTCGCATCCGCTCCGATTTCTGGACCCGCGCCGCTCGTACATCAGGTAGTGACCGTCGGCTGCGGCGGCTTCGACGTCCAGGCAGACTTCGGAAAGGGACCGGTCAAGGGCGCGCTCGCCGCCCAAAGCGTCGATGGGGTGTGCATCTATACGATCCCGATGACTGCCGCGGCGCAGGAGGCGATCGTGCGCGTGGCGTTGCCGGACACGCCTCCGGGCTGGTCGTTCAACAGCCAACCCCAGTCCAAATGCGTACGGTCGGGCGAGACGCTCGACGGCACGCTCAGCGAGTCGCAAGACATCTTCAGTTTCATGTGGAGCCCGCACGCGACGAACGCGATGCTGCCGCAAAGCCCGTGCGCGAAAACCTGAGCCTCGCCTAGGCGATCGCGAACCTCACCGCGTCCGCGAGCGTGAACGAGCCGGGTGCGGCAGATGGGAGCACCGGACGCCACGCGGGATCGGCGGCGACGTACGACGTCGGGTCGTCCTGGATGATCCCGTGCAGCACCTCCGCGACGATGCGGGCGCCGACCTCGCCGAGCCGCTCGCCGCGCTGGCGCACCGACGCTTCCTTTAATATGTAGTACCACAGCGGGGTCGGCGCGTTCCAGCCGAACTCGCGCAGGCCGGCCTCATCGGGCGAAAGCGGTTTGGCGCCGATGTGGCGTGCGATATCCTCTCCCGACGGCAGGTTCAGCGCGCGGGCGCGCGTGAGATCGCGGCAGGCGAGCGAGTGGTATTCGGGCAGTGGCGTCTGACCGACGACGCTCTCGGGCAAGTCGATCAAGGTGTGCGCGACGTGCGCCTCGATGCGCTTGCTGGCCTGCGGTGCGACGGCCGGATTTAACGCGAGAAAGCGGCGCCAATCGACCACATGGCTGGCTGGAATCGCACGTCCGCCCGCAAGGTCCGGATACACGCCCGCTTGCGTGCGCCCGTTCAGGTCGTAGCGCACGCGGATCTGCGCGTGCCCGAAACGGTATGCCGCGTCGGCGAACTCGACCGGGATGAACGCTTTCCCAGCAGGATTGAAGTAGCGCCGGCCGTGCGCGGCGATATCCGCCATGATCTCCTCGCCGGCGGTCAGCGGCAGGAACTCGTTGAGCACGATCCACTGCAGGTGCCAACGCACGTTGCGCTGCGCCTGCGCGAAGACCTGATCGAGCGCGCTGCCGTCCGCCCGCACTTTGTCGACGACCCGATTGTGCAGCTTGAGCATCGCGAGGTGCAGCTGCGCGATGATGCCATGGACGTCGTTGCGCGGATCGCCCATCAGCGCGCGGCCTTGCCGGTTGCGCGGGAGGTCGGTCGGCGCGCCGGTCTCGTCTGCGCCGATGAGGAACTTGTCCGGGTCGTCTGCGTCGTACATGTACGGCGCGCCCGACGGGCCAAGTCCATACAGCGATTCGAAATTGAGCGCGGGCGTGCGGAAGTTGTGGATGCGCCGCAGCGAGGCGTGCATCGCGAGCAGGCTGCGGTCGGCCGTGATGTCGTGCGCGAGCATGTGGCCGAACATCGTGTGGCCCGCGGCGATCCGCGGGTTGTCGTGCGCCGGATCGTCGGCGGTGAGATCGATGGCAGAACCTGCCTTGCCGAGCGCGAGCAGGTCGCGCTCGTCGCACTGCAGCGGTGCGAGCGTGGGGAACATGCGCCCGTACTTCCCGCCGGTGCCGGACGAGAGATCCGCTTTGAGATGGATGTCGAGGACGCAACTCGGGCCGCTCATGGTGGCAGCGGCTTGGCGGAAAGCGGCCGGTGCTTCCTCCTGCTCCAACGGGCAGTGCGTAGACGCGCAAGGTCCGCCTCCCGGCCGCGCGAAAACCGCGCCGGATGAACCTGCGAGCACGTACGGCGCTGATGCCGCTCGCGAGCCTGCTCGCCGCGACCGCCTCTTTTGCCGCCGCGCTGGGCGCACCCGAGCCGGCGGCACAGCCGAGTGTATCGCCCAGCCCGGTTCCTTCGATTCCGGCCGATTCGGTCACGCACCACAGCATCGTGCTGGGCGGGCGCACGATCGCCTACACTGCGACGGCCGGCACGATCACCTTGCGCAGCGCGGACGAGGCGCCGACCGCATCGATGTTCTACGCCGCCTACGTCGAGGAAAACGCGCCGGCGCGGCGGCCGGTGACGTTTTTCTTCAATGGCGGCCCGGGTTCGGCCACTATCTGGCTGCATCTCGGTGCGTTCGGTCCGCGCCGGGTCGTGGCGGGCGATGCGGCACCGTCGGCCGGCGCGCCGTACAAGTTCGTCGAGAACGAGTACAGTTTGCTGGACCGGACCGACTTGGTGTTCATCGACGCGCCGGGCACCGGCTTTTCACGACTGCTCGGCAAGTCCGAAGGCAAGGATTTCTACGGGATCGATCAAGATGCAGCGGCGTTCGGGCAGTTCGTCCGGCGCTACCTCACGCAGAACAACCGCTGGAACTCGCCCAAATTCTTGTTCGGTGAGAGCTACGGCACGACGCGTGCGTGCGCGCTGGCCGGCTATCTGCACCGACACAATCTCGACGTCAACGGCATCGTGCTGCTCTCGTCGGCGCTCAACCTCAAGATCTTGTTCGAAGCCGGCGACGGCAATGATGTGGCCTATTTCACGTACCTGCCGACCGAAACCGCGGTGGCCTGGTATCATCACAAGCTGCCGAACGCCACGAGCGACTTCGCGGGGCTGCTGCGGTCGTCCGAGTCGTTCGCGACCGGCGAATATGCGACCGCCCTGGCCAAGGGTTCCTCGTTGAGCGGCGCAGAGCGCACGCAGATCGCGCACAAGCTCCACGATTTCACCGGCATCAGCGAGAGCTACATCCTGCGCTCGAACCTGCGCGTAGACCCGAACGAATTCGAAAAACAAGTGTTGGGCTCGGGCACGCGTGTCACCGGCCGCTTCGACGCGCGGTTCGTCGGCGTGGCCTACGATCCGAACGCAGAGACGCCCGAATACGATCCGTCCTACACGTACCTCGCATCGGCGTATCTGTCCACCTTCAACGAGTACGTGCGCACCGATCTCGGATATCATACCGATGCGGAATACCAGCCGCTGCGCCCCTTGGATTGGGACTTCCGGCGCAAGGACCAGCCGACCGGTGACGTGCTCCCCGACTTGACGTCGACGCTGACGGAAGACCCGCGGCTGCGCGTCTTCTCCGCGAACGGCTACTACGACATGGCGACGCCGTTCTTCCAGACCGAGTTCCTGCTCGATCACATGGGGCTCGACCCGTCGCTTGCGAGCCACATCGAGTACGGCTTCTACGAGGCCGGACACATGCTGTACGTGCACCCGTCGTCGCTGGCGGCATTCAAACGCGACCTCGACCGCTGGTACGACGGGGTGCTCGCGCTGCCGTGACGCGCGAAGCTCGCAGATGACGGATCGGTCGGCATACCGCTGGCGTCCGCGCTCGGGCGCGTCGCTGCGGCGGCTCGATACCGCGGATACGGGCGCGTACCCCGACAAGCACGCTGCGGCCGACAAGCTGCGCGACGACATCAAACGAATGGCGAAGCTGCAGGATGTGTTGGTGGCGTCGGCGCGCCATGGGATGCTCATCATCTTCCAGGGCATGGATTCGGCCGGTAAAGACAGCGCCATCAAGCACGTCATGTCGGGCGTCAACCCGCAAGGCGTGGACGTCCACAGCTTTCGCGAGCCGACGGACGAAGAGCGCAAGCATGACTACCTCTGGCGCTGCGCGCGGGTGGTGCCCGAACGTGGCCGGATCCGCATCTTCAATCGCTCGTACTTCGAGGAAGTCCTGATCGTGCGCGTGCATCCGGAGCTGCTTCGATCTGAGCAGATGCGGCGCGCAGACAAGGGATTTTGGCACCGGCGCTATCGCGAGATCAACGACTTCGAGCGCTACCTCGTCGACAACCGCATCCACGTGTTGAAGTTCTTCCTGCACGTCTCGAAGGAGGAACAGCGCAAGCGGCTGCTCGCGCGCCTCGACCGAGCCGACAAGCACTGGAAGTTCTCCGCGGCCGACTTGCAGCAGCGCGCGTTTTGGAACGAGTACATGCGGGCGTACGAAGACATGTTGAACGCGACGAGCACCGCGTGGGCGCCCTGGTACGTCATTCCAGCGGATCACAAGTGGTTCGCGCACAGCGCCATCGCCGACATCATCGTGCGCGGCTTGAAATCGCTCAAGCTCTCGTATCCAACCCTTGCGCCGGACATGCGCAAAGCGCTGCGCGACGCCAAGCGGCGGCTGGAGCGCGAATGAAGACGCGCGTGCAGGTGCCAAAACTCGAGGCCGTGCGAGCGGCCGCCGTGCGCATCGCGCCGTACGTGAGGCGCACGCCGCTGTTGCCAGGTGCGGGCATCACCTACAAAGCGGAGTTCGAGCAGGTCACCGGCTCGTTCAAACCGCGCGGGGCGTTCAACGCGGCGTTGCAGCTCGACGACGCCGCACGCTCGCGCGGCCTGGTCGCGGTGAGCGGCGGCAATCACGGACTGGCCGTGGCGCACGTCGGCCGCCGGCTCGGGATCCGCGCGACGGTGCTCATGCCCAAGACCACGCCGGCATGGCTGGTGGAGCGTGCGCAGGCCGACGGCGCGGAGGTTTTGCTCTTCGACACGATCGCGCTCGCCTTCGCGGAGATGCAATCCCGCACCGCAGCGGGTCAGACGCCGCTGCACCCGTTCGACGACGAACACGTGATGGCCGGCCAGGGGACGATCGGGCTCGAGCTGCTCGAGCAGATCCCCGATCTGCACACGCTGGTCGTCTCCATCGGTGGTGGGGGATTGATCGCCGGCATCGCGAGCGTGATCAAGACGCTCGCGCCGCACGTGCGCGTCTATGGTGTCGAGACGGTCGGCGCCGACGCCATGCGCAAGGCGCTCGATGCCGGCCATCCGGTGCAGCTGCCAGCCATCACGTCCATCGCACGCACGCTCGGCGCGCCCATCGTCAGCGATGCGACGCTCGCAGCCGTGCAGACGCTCGTCGACGGCGTCGTCAGCCTGCCGGACGCCGAAGCGGTGCGTTCGCTCGTGCAGCTGCGCGACACGCTGGGCGTCACGGTCGAACCTGCGGCGTCGTGTTGTCACGCCGCGTTGCGGCTGGGCTTGATCCCTGCCGCGCCAAGCGGCACCACGGCGGTGCTGCTCTGCGGCGCCAACGTCGACCGAGAGGAAATCGAAGGCTGGCGCCGCACGTTCGGCGTTTGACGAGATGTTGATCCCGCTGATCGCCGCGCTCGCGCACGTCGCTGCTGCGCTCCCGACGCCGGCACCGACGCCGACGCCGCTGCCCGTGCGTATGGTGACGTTGCCCGCGGTCGAATTCGCAAGCGCGTATACGGGAGGCTGCGCCGGCTCGCCGCAAGCGCCTTTCGTGCATCCCGCGAACACGGTCTTCGTCGGCGCCGTGGCGCGCGGCCAAACGATATGTTTCTTTTATCAGGGTTTGGTGCGGTTCGACCTAGACGGACTCGACTCGGCCTCGATCGCCAGCGCGCGCCTCTACTATGCGGCGAAACAGAACTACACGCTCGCCGGTGCGAGCGAGAAAGGCCGCACGCCGTGTCTCGCGAGCGTGGGAACGGTAACGCAGACCTGGAGCGGCGATGAAAAAGCGCTCACGCCGACGTTATCGCAGCGCGACTCGCTGCGGGCCCCGCGTGTGAATCTCGACGGGCCGCCGATTGACATCACTGCATTTCTGCGCGCACATCTCGACGACGTCAAGAACAACGGCTTCGCATTCGACGGCGGCGTCGGCAGTTCGAGCGCGCACTATTGTCTGGCGGCGCTCGGGCAGATCGAGCTGCGTCTGGGGATCAGCGGAGCGCCCTAGCGCTATTTCGGGAGCCGGGCGATGAGCTGGGTATGCGACGTCACGCCGGGCGCGCCCGGGGACATGCCGTGCGGCGCGCCATCGCTGTGGAAGATGACGACGATCGCGCTGCCGCCTGCCAGCACGGGCGAGACCAGCATGGTCGACGTCGCACTGCCGCCTTCGTCGGCGACGACCGAATTGCCCGAGCCCGTTCCGTCCAGCGGCGTCAGCTCGCCCGGCTGCGCATCGCGGCCTATTACGAACACGCTGTAGGTGCCGTATGGCGAGAGACCGTCGAGATGCACGGCGACGGTCTCCGCATCGCGGTTGAGCGGCGTGATGTCGAGCGTTCCCGTGGCGCTGATCCATTTGCCCAGCGTGACGCCGAGTGGTGCGCCGTTCGCGCTGAAGAGCGGCGCCGTCGGCGGATCGCTCGCCAGCAGCGCCGGCCGATAGCCTTGGTCGTGCGTTATCGACTGCGGGCCGCT
>JAFAHD010000110.1 GCA_019237415.1 Vulcanimicrobiota bacterium | reverse complement strand
CCGCGACGGTTTCCGGCGCGTACACGAGCGGGCTGCGCGCAGCGTCACAAGCGCTCGTCGCGTTGTCGTGACGAAGCGGCGCGTTTGCCTTTACGCGCGCGGTACTTGTGAGAAAATGGCGATGAGGAGCAGGACGAGCAATGTGAGCCAGAGCGCGCCAAAGAACCCGCCGGCGAGGATTCCGATCCATGAGTGGATCTGACCACCGGCCTGCGGGTTCGCGCGCCAAAACCGCAAGCCCATCACGCCAAGCGCGACCGCAATCGCGCCAAGCAGAATCCCCACCATCGGCAGCACTGAGAACACGCCGAGATAATAGGACGTCAAGGCCATCGGGTTCTTGTACGGAATCAACTGGTGGGTGGAACCCGTTTGCGGTGCCTGCGCAGCAACAGTCTGCTGCATCGTGCCGCACTTCGCGCAGTAGGTGTCAGAGGCCGAAAGTTCTGCGCGGCAGTTAGGACAGACCATCTTCGCGCCCACCCTGGTGCTCGAAATACGACTCTTTCGTACTCGGCAGCCGTTCGAGATCGTCCTCGACGAAGTGGCGCTCCACCCGCTCGCCTTTGTGCTCGAAGCGCACGACGATCGCGCGCGTCCGGACCTCGATGACCTCGCCCTCGATGCCGAGGTTCTTGATGCGTACTCGGTCGCCGTAACGAAAGCTCACTGCCCAGCCTCCGATCTATCGAGGGAGGCTTCATGACATGGGCTCGCTTCCTCTTCCTGCGGGAAAGCGCGAATGGATGTTCCCCTCGCGCCGATCCGGCCGAGGTGAAAACGCCGTCATGACGTATTCTCCCCGATGAAGATGATCGCGCTCCTACGGCCGGTTCTCGCGATTGCGGCGCTGTCTGTGTTTGCGGCGCCAAGCGTCGTCGCGTCCGACACGACTCCGCCTAGCGCTCCGAGTGCCCCGGCATCCAACGTGCAGCTGGTCGGCCAGAATCCGCTGTTCAATCGCGGCATGAACGCGGCGCTGGCCATCTACAAGAATTGGGTCTATATCGGCAACCGCACCGACAGCTCGTCGACGTGCGTGGGCGCCACGGGCGAGCCATCTGGCGACAGCTGCCCGCACCCGCATCCTGGCATCCTGATCGTCGACGTGAAGAATCCGTCGCACCCAGACATCGTAGGCGAGATCGGGCCGCCCTACGCCGGCAACCTCGGCATCACGACGCGCGAACTGCGCGTCTGGCCGGACAAGAAGCTGCTCATCGTGATGAACTTCCGCTGCAGCGCGGTCATCCACGCCTGCAAGGCCGGCACCGACGAGCAGTTCCCGTTCGACATCTCGTTCTTCGATCTGCGCAACCCGCTGCAGCCCAAGTTCCTGTCGCGCTACGTGCCGACGTCGGCGGCCGGCCGCAAAGTCAAGCCGCACGAGATGTTTTTGTGGACCGACGTCAACGACAAGAACCGCGCGCTGCTCTATCTTTCGACGCCGACGATCCAGAAAGACCCGTCGATCCCCAATCTCATCGTCGTCGACATCAGCAAAGTCGCGCAGGGCGGAGCAGTCGTCGAAGTCGCGGAGGGCAATTGGAACAACTTGTATCGCGGCACGGATCGCGCTGACTACCCGTTCGTCAACCAGCAGAAGGGCGTCTGCGGCCCGTATGATTGCAATCTCTTCGTGCATTCGATGGGCATCTCGGCCGACGGCCTGCGCGCGTACCTCGCAATGGAAGCGGGTCAAATGCTCGTGTTGAGCACGTCGGATGTCCAGAAAGCGACGACGCCCGATCACGTGATCTCGCTGAACACGGGGCTCATCACCTCGCCGCCGGACCGGCCGGTCTGGGGCCAAACCCCGGCTGACGCCAATGCCGTTCCCGACAACTGCAAGAAGGCGTGCGCGAACGGCCATTCAGCGGTGAAAGTGCCTTCGCGGCCGCTCGTGCTCACGACCGACGAGGTCTATGGCACGTACACCGATCCGAAGTTCGGTTGCCCCTGGGGTTGGGAGCGGCTCATCGACATCTCGGACGAAGGCCATCCCAAGATCCTGAGCCAGTTCGCGGTCGCGCAAGACGCGCAGACGTTTTGCGGCAGCGCGTCAGACGATGCCTCGACGGAACAGTACACGAGTTATTCCGTGCACAACCCAACGGTGCTGCCCAACCTGGCGATCATGACGTGGCACTCAGCCGGCGTGCAAATCGTCGACATCAGCGACGCGGCGCACCAAGTGCGCGGCGGGTCGTTCTCCCCCACGCCGCTCGAGCGCGTCGCGACCGAGGATCCGGCGCTCACGCGCGGTCCGAGCAAGGTCGCGATGTGGAGCTATCCGATCATCAAGGATGGACTGATCTACGTGGTCGATGTCCGCAACGGGCTCTACATCTTACGCTACACCGGCAAACACGCTGATGACCTGGGCTATATCAAGTTCCTCGAAGGCAACTCGAACCTCGGCGACGCAGACCGCCTCGACGGGGTGTATCCGCCGCCTAAGTAGAGCGGGAGGCAACGAATGATGACACGCGGCTGGTTCGCCGTGCCCGTCACAATCGGCGCGATAGTATTGTCTGTCGAAGGCCCCGCGCTGTCCGATCAACCCGCGATGACGAGCGGCAAGCTTGTCGTCGCGCCGGCGGCCGCGACCTACAAAGCGCCCGAACCCTCTGGTATCGCGCTTGGCCAAGATGGAGCGCTCTGGTTCACGTCGGGCACGATGATCGGGCGCATCACAACGGCCGGTCAAGCCAGCCACATCAACCTTGCCGCGAACGCCGAGGCGACAGTGATTGCAGCCGGCCCAGGCGGAACGGTCTGGTATTCGGATCCCATGAACGACGTCGTCGGCAAAGTGACGATGGCCGGCGACGTGACCACGTACAAGTTGCGCAGTGGCAGCCACGCGCGCTCACTGACGCTCGGCCCGGACGGCAACATGTGGCTCGCCGAATCGGGAACCGGAAGGATCTTGCGCATGAGCCCATCGGGGTGGACCAAAGAGTTCATCGCGATGCCCGCCGGCTTCCAGCCCGAGGGCATCGTCGCAGGCCCTAGGGGGCTGTTGTGGATCACCGACGCCGGCAACAACGCGATCGTGTCGATGTCGTTGACGGGAACCATCCATAGCTATCCGACGCCGACCAAGGTGAGCAGGCCGGGCGCGATCATGGCCGGCAAGGACGGCAACATCTGGTTCGCGGAGTCGAATGCGGACAAGATCGGGCGGCTGACGCCGGGGGGGTCGTTCCGCGAGTACCCGGTGCACAGCTTTGGCGGCCGCGATGCGAAGTTCAGTCCAGCTCCGTCCGGGCTTGCCTACGGTCCTGACGGCAACGTCTGGTTCGTGGAGTGGTCGGCTGATATGATCCGCACATTGTCGCCGTCCGGAGACATCAAGAACTTTCAGACGAAGACCGCGGAGGCAGCGCCCTGGGGCATCGTCACGGGTGCGGACGGCAACATCTGGTTTACGGAAAATGAGGCCCAGCAGATCGGCGAAATCACGACCGGCGGCGACATGTCCGAGTACGCGGTGATGCCCCCACTGCCGCAGTCGTACAGCCCGGCCGAGGTCGCAGCCGCTCCTGCAGGCGGTTTGTGGATGATTCCGGTCGCCGACATTCCCTCGGTCGGCGTGCTCTCATCGGCGGGCGATTTCCATTCGCTCCCTGCCGCAGCAGCGAGTTGGTTGACGTCGGCCTCGGACGGCAGCGCATGGTTCATCGAGAGCCCGCCCAGCATGAACATCAGCGCGGTGGGAAGCAAGATCGCTTCGCTGACACCGCAGGGAACGTTCACCGAGTATGCGATTCCGAAGTCCGGCTACGGCGGCATCGCGATCGCGCCGGACGGCACGATTTGGCTGGCGGATTTCGACGGCAACAAGGTCGATAAGCTGACGCTGCCTGGTCCGGCGATCGCGTCGTTCTCCGTTCCGACCACGCATAGCGATCCGCACTACATCACCACCGACGCCAAGGGAAACGCCTGGTTCTCCGAATTGACCGGCAACAAGATCGGCCGCGTCACGCCGGACGGACATTTCACGGAATTCGCGGTTCCAAGCTACGGGTCAGATCCCGGACCGGTTGCGATCGCGCCGGACGGCACCGCATGGTTCGGCGAAACGTCGCCCACCGGCAAACTGGGCCGGGTGGGTATCGACGGCAAAGTCACAGAGATTCCGGTCCAAGCGCCAAGCGTCAACAGCGGGCCAGTTTGCGTCGCCGTGGACAAGAGCGGCAACGTCTGGTTTGGCGCCGAGGCATTTCCGAACTCGTTCATGGGTCGATTGACGCCGTCCGGCAAGATCGAAAAATTCACCATCCCCACGCCCGACAGCGAGGCGCACTGGTGCGCGCTCGCGACCGACGGCACGTTCTGGTTCGCTGAATACTCGCAGCGCCAAAACGCCGGCAGCTTGGGTAAGGTGACGCAAGACGGGGCATTGACGGAATACCAGATACGGTGACCACAGCATTCATGAAACGATCCTCGTTGTGGGGCGCGGCGCTTTGCGCCGCTGCCCTCGTCCTCGCGTGCCGCTCCTCGGTGCACGCCGCATCGTGCCCTGTCACGCTCGACTGGTTTTGGATCAGCGCAACAGCCGTGAGCGGCGAAGATGTGCAATATGCGGCGCAAATCAGCATGTCCACGCCGGGTCAATATGCCATCGGCCTAAGCGTCGTGGGCGCTCCGGGCGACGGCAAACACGTCATTGCGACGCCGGCAGTCGGACCTCGCGCTGGCTTGGTCACCTTCGCGTGGCCCAAGGCATCGCTCATCGCACTCAAGATCGACAGCGCCACTGCGGCCGACGGCACGAAGGTCGAGTGTGCGGACAGCGCACCGGTCGTGCTCTTGAACTCCAAGGACGACGTGAGGCGCACATTCGACGGCTCGAGCGCGACGTGGCCGGACACCGTGACCGCAACCTCTGTCCCTATCACGAATATCACGGACCCGCGTGTCGTGCGCAGCGTGGCGCCCGAATACTCGGCGGCCGACAAGCAGGCCGGGCACAGCGGCGACGTCACGGTCGAGATCTCGATCGGTCCCGATGGGCATGCCGTCGCCGTGAAAGTATACAAGTCATCCGGGTTTCCAACGCTCGATGACGCGGCGTTAAATGCCGCGCGCCAAAGCCTGTATGAGCCCGGCGCCGTCAACGGCGTGCCGCGCGTGTCCGAGTTGCTACAGGACTACGTGTTCAAACCCCAGTGAGATCAGAGGATCCAAACCGCCCGCGCTTTCTCCGCCATGCCGGATAATTCGGTTCCTTCTACTCGCGCCTTTAGATTGTGCAGCTGAGCCGTCTCCATGAATCGGTGGATCAGCCCGATGAAGAACAGCCGCGCTGATGCGCTGAAGCGCTTTGCTCCGAGCGTACCACGGGCCCGGACGTGCAGTCTGGTCGTGCTCTCGTCGAGCGGCTCCAACACGAACGCCCACGTCGTCGCCGAGTAGTCAGCCGGCCGCGGCTCGCCAAATGCGAGCTGTTGCCCGGTTTCGGCGTTGTACAGCCCTCCCAACACCAACGCACGAGGTGGATCAAGCACCAGCACTTCAAAGCCCGCTTTGCCCGTGGGTGTCGCCGGAAGCACATCGCCGACGCGCACATCCTGCAGTTCATTTCGGACGCGCGTCGCGCTTCGCTCGCCTGCATTATCCAAAACGTCCCAACTGTACCAACCGGCGCGTCCGCATCCCATTTGGATGAGCCACGACCAAATCGCATCCGGCGTCGCGGCGATGGTGACGCCGTCTGTCGCCTCAAAGGTCGCGTCCGGCACGAGTTCATCACCCGCCAAGTGTTGGAGCACTTCGGCGTGGCGCGGTGCGCCGAGCTCGCGCCGGGCGATATCGAGCAAATGTCGACGGATGAAGTGCGAGAACGGCCCTATGAGGGCGAAGTATTGTCTGAAGCGCCGCCATGAATCATCGTCTGTCGCGGTCACACGCAAGTCGACCAGGATTCGGCTTGCAGCTTCGCCGCGCGGTTCGCATCGCAGCTCCCACGCGACCTTCACCCAGCCGGGTTTGTCAAAAGCGGCGAAGCCATCTGTGCCTATCTGCGCGAAGTCGATCTCGGGCTGCCACACCCGTGCGATGCTCCCTAGGGTGATGGACTCACCCGGCCTTTCGGCAAGGACTCGAAAGCCTTTGCTGCCGTCCGACAACTCATCGAGCCGCATCGTCGTCGTTTCCGCGGCCTGGCCGCCAAGCTGCGCTGGTATCGTGCGCAGCGTGAACAGCGCGCGGACAACGGGCGAACGCGCGAAGTCGAGATTGCGGACGTATTGCCATGCCTTGGCATGTGGCGCCCCGACATCGACATAGTCGATTTGCTGCAGCCGGGGGAGAGGGAGGAACCGGTCGATATCACCCATGCGTCAAGCGTAATCCTGACCTGTGAACGTTGCGCCTCGGAATTAGGAAGAAGGCTGATAGACTTGCGGCGCTTGGTCCACCACGCAAGGCTTTTTGGGCCGTCGCCTAACCCTCGGGGACCCCGTTGTGCAATGCGATGAGGAGGTTGCAGTGTTGAAGGGACGCGTGGCGATCGTGACCGGCGGAACGCGCGGCATCGGCGGCGCGATCTCCAGCCTGCTGGCCAAAGACGGCGCGCATGTCGCTGCCGGCTACAGCAAGGGTGAAGAGACCGCTCGCAAGTTCAAGGAAGGCCTCGAAAAAGGCGGGTCATCCATCTCCGTGCATCAGGGGCGCGTCGACGACCCAACCGATTGCCAGCGCGTCGTCCAAGAGGTGATCGACAAATTCGGCCGGGTCGATTTTCTCATCAACAACGCCGGCATCACGATCGACAAAACGGTCCGTAAAATGAACGCCGACGAATGGCACCAGGTGCTCGCGGTCAACCTGTTCGGCGCGTTTCACATGACCAAGGCGGTCCTCGAGCACATGATCGAACGCGGCTCGGGGCGCATCGTCAACATCAGCTCGGTCATCGGCGAGACCGGCAATATCGGCCAGGCGAACTACGCGGCCTCGAAAGCCGGCTTGTTCGGATTTAGCAAGAGCCTGGCGCTCGAGATGGCGCAGCGCGGCATCACGGTCAACTGCGTCGCGCCGGGGTTCATCGAGACGGAGATGGTCGCAGCGATTCCCAAAGCGGCGCTCGACAAAGTCATCGAGCGAATCCCGCAGCGGCGTCTGGGCAAACCCGACGAGGTGGCGCGCCTCGTGCGCTTTTTGATCGACGATGATTCGTCATATGTCACAGGTGCCGTCTATACCGTCAACGGTGGGCTGGACATGTAGGGGAACAAAGCATGCGCTAGGTGAATCTAGCGGACATGACTACTTCATCTCTTATGGGCAGGGTCGGTATCGTCACGGGAGGCGCCCGGGGTATCGGCGCTGCCATCACCAGCCTGCTGGCCGAAGACGGGGCATCCGTCGTCGTCATGGGCCTGCCGCCCGACCGCGAACGCACCGAGGCGCTGCGCGCGTCGCTCAACGGAGCTGCCAAGCGGGTGCATTTCCGGGAGGGCAACGTCGCCCACTACGATGTCTGCAAGGGCATCGCCGACGAGGTGCGGGCCCAATACGGACAGATCGATTTCCTCGTCAACAACGCCGGCATCACGGCGGATCACACGATTCGCAACATGACGGTCGAAGAGTGGCAAGCGGTTCTGGCGGTCAATCTGTCGGGGCCGTTTTTCATGACCAAAGCCGTGCTGGAGCACATGGTCGAGCGCAACTACGGGCGCATCGTCAACATCTCGTCGGTGGTCGGCCACACGGGGAATTTCGGCCAGGCCAACTACGCGTCTGCGAAGGCGGGCGTCATGGGGTTGACCAAGACGGTGGCGCTCGAAGTCGCATCGCGCGGCATCACGGTCAACGCCGTCGCCCCCGGCTTCATCAACACCGACATGGTCGCTGCGATGCCGAAGGCCGCCGTCGAAGCGGCGATCCAAAAATCTCCCGAACGGCGCTTGGGGCAACCAGAGGAAGTGGCGCGCGTCGTGCGCTTCCTGCTCGACGAAAGCTCGGGCTACATCACCGGCGCCGTGTATGACGTGAATGGCGGGCTGTACATGTGAAGAGCGCGATTCCGCCCGAAGAGCTTGAGTACGGCATGGACCTGGCCGGCATCGACCCGGCCTCGCTCAACGAAGCCGTGCGGGCAGTCGTCACCGACGTCATGCTCAATCCGGCGAGCCTGAGCACATGGTTGGGCGGGCTCGCGATCGCCGAGCAGACCGTCGGGTTGAACACGCTGCGCCGCATGCAGGGCGAAAACCCCGAACCCGCGGTCGCCGTGCCGGCGGACGACAAACGCTTTGCCGACCCGGCATGGAAGAGCAACCCGTTCCTGTTCGGCGCTCTCGAAGAATACTTCGTACGCTCGCGCGCCGCGCTGCAGCTCGTCGATCAAGCGCGGTTGCCGGAAGCGACGCGCCACAAGGCGCGTTTCGCGATGCGCCTTATGCTTGACGCGCTCGCGCCCAGCAACGTGCCCTGGATGAACCCCGCAGTGGTCAAAGAAGCGATGAACACCGGCGGCGCGAGCCTGGTGCGCGGCCTGCAGACGTTCCTCGACGACGTCAAGAACAACGGCGGCCAGCCGCGCCAAGTCGACACATCGGGATTCACGCTCGGCAAGAACCTCGCCGCAACGCCAGGCTGCGTGATCTTCCGAAACGATCTTATCGAGCTGATCGCATACGAGCCGCAGACGAAGAAGGTGCACGCGGTCCCGCTGTTGTGCAGCCCGCCATGGATCAACAAGTACTACATCATGGATCTGGCGCCGAACCGGTCGTTCGTCGAGTTCGCCGTGCGAGCGGGCCATCAGACGTTCATGATCAGTTATCGCAATCCCGACGAGACGATGGCCGGTTACACCATGGACGACTACCTACGCAAAGGCGTGCTCACCGCGCTCGACGTCGTCGAGCGCACGACGGGCTCGAAGAAGACCAATCTCATGGGGTTGTGCTTGGGCGGCACGTTGGTCGTCATCGCGCTCGCCTATCTTGCGGCAAAAGGTCAGGCCGCTCGCGTGAACAGTGCGACCGTGACCAACACGCTGATCGATTTTTCGCTGCCGGGCGATCTTGGCGTGTTCACCGATGAGGCGTCGGTGACCAGACTCGAGGAGCGGATGCGCGAGCGCGGCTACCTCGAGGCCGGCGAGATGGCCGGCACGTTCAACGCGCTGCGCGCGAACGATCTGATCTGGAGCTACGTCGTCAACAATTGGTTCATGGGCAAAGAGCCGCCCGCGTTCGATATCCTCGCGTGGAACGGCGACAGCACGCGCATGCCGGCCGTGATGCATTCGCAATACCTGCGCGCGTGCTACTTGCAGAACGCGTTGACCAAACCCGGCGCATTTGCCATCGACAGCGTCAAGACGGATCTGCGCAAGATCAAGACGCCGATGTACGTCTTGGGAGCCGAGGCCGATCACATCGCGCTGTGGGCCGGCAGTTATGCCACCACGCAATTGGTCGGCGGCGAGACGAAATACACGCTGAGCAACTCAGGGCACATCGCGGGCATTGTGAACCCGCCGGACAATCCGAAGGCGTGTTACTGGACGAAGCCGCGCGCCGCGAAAGGCGAGAGCGCGCACGAGTGGCGCGAGTCGGCGACGCGCCACCAGGGCAGCTGGTGGAACGATTGGGCCGCGTGGATCGGCAAGCGCGCCGGGTCGATGGTCGCGCCGGCGACGTTGCCGCCGGGCGAACCTGCACCGGGCCGTTATGTCTTGAATGAAGTCGCAGCTGCATTTGGGACCAACGGCACATCGCACAAACCGGCGCCGTACCGGAAACGAAAAAAAGCAACGGCGCCCAAGCGCCGGCAAACCCGTCGCGCATGAGCGATCGCGACGACGCCGTTTGGAAGAGCCTTGGCGAGTTCATCAAGGCGCAGCGAGAGCTGGCCAATCTCTCATTGCGTCAGCTCGCGGAATTGGCCAAGGTATCCAATCCGTATCTGAGCCAGGTCGAGCGCGGTCTGTACAAGCCCTCGGCCGAGGTGCTCAAGAACCTCGCCAACGCGCTGCATATGTCCGCAGAGACGATGTACGGCCAAGCCGGGTTGCTCGATGAAGACAGCAAGGGCGCGGCACCGCACGGCGTCGAGAACGCGATCAAGCTCGACCCGGCCTTGAGTCAGGATCAAAAAGAGACGCTCATCCGGATCTACCGCGGCTTCACCGAGCGATAAAGACCTAGGTCGCTAGCCACCATAGCGTCCCGCATGGCAGCACTTGACATACAAAGCGTGTGCTTGGTAAACTTAGCATACAGTTTGCCACGTCATAAGGAGAGTGCAATGCCGACCTACACCGAGTACATCGAGAAAGTCCAAGAAGACGTTCTCAACCAGATCAAAGAGGCCCAAGACGCCAGCCTGAAGAGCTTCGCGTCGCTGCGCGAGATGGCCGGGAGCTATCCGACCAGCGTCTCCGCGATGCCGAAGTTCGAAGGCTTCCCGACGCCGTCTGAAGTTATCGAGCAGACCTTCGATTTCGCCGAGAAGTTCCTCGAGCTGCGCAAGGCCTACACGCTCAAGGTCGCCGAGCTGGTCGAGACTGCGCAAAAGCAGTTCGTCGAAGCCGCGCGTCCGTCCAAGGCCGCCAAGCACAACTAACGGACGGCCGGAACGATCCGGCCGCTCCTACAAAGCGTAGAGAAGCGAGACCGCCGTTGCAAAACAACGGCGGCCTTTTTTTCTGTTCGCTGCCGAGCCAGGACTTAGTGCGGCGGATAGCCCCCGCCGCCCGGATAGCCGGCACCGCCAGGGTTCGCGCCGCCCGGCTGTTGGCCGGGGTTCGGGCTTGACGTGTCGACCGGCGGAGGTACGCGGGAGTGCTGCGCGCCCTGGAACGGTTTCTCGACGCCGTTCAGCGTGATCGTGCCGAACATGTCCGCGATGCCGTCGAGCGTCGCCTCGAGCTTGCCGACGACCGGTGCGTCCGCCGCGTTCGACGTGTGGATGTCGAGCTTGAGCCGGTTGCCGTCACGCGCGCCGGCAAGATAATAGTTGCTTTTCTTGTCCGGGCTCCACGTGCCGGTGACGGATGCCCCGTCAGCCTTGAGCGTCATCTTGGAATACTGGATGTCCTTGTCTTGGATGATGACTTGCCACGTGCCGTTGGGGATCAGCGCCAGTTCCATGAACGGCGTCGGCACAGGCGTTGGCGTCGGGGACGGTGAGGGCTGTGCGGCCGACGCGGCGATCATCGTGCGCGAGGCCAGACCTGCGATCATCGCGGCAGCGATCATTGCGAAAAAAGCGGTGCCGCGCAAACATTTCATCATAGCAGTGAAAAATACGCCTTCGGCTCGCGGGCGACCTGGCAGGCAACCGGATTCATCTCGCCGGGGGTATCGGCCGCACCGTGCGATAAGTGGCAGCGCCATGAGCGCGGCATCCACGTCGGGACACGCATCGCATTGCGTGATCTACACTGACGGCGGCGCGCGGGGCAATCCCGGACCCGCGGCAGCCGGCGCAGTCATCATCGCCGACGACGGCAGCATCACGGCCGAGATCAGCGAGTACCTCGGGGTGGCCACGAACAACGTCGCTGAATATCGCGCGCTGTTGCTGGCGCTCGCCCGCGCTGCGGAAACAGGTTACCGCCGCATCGATGTGTGCATGGACAGCGAGCTCATCGTCCGCCAGCTCAACGGCCAGTACCGGGTCAAAGACGCGAAGATCGTGCCGCTGCACGCCAAGGCGCGCCACCTCTTGCGCGGTTTCGACGAGGCGACGGTCACGCACGTGCGCCGCGAACAGAACAAGGAAGCCGACCGGCTCGTGAACGCGGCGCTCGACGCCGCGGAAAAACCTAAGCCGTGATCTTGTCCGATCCTGCGTGCGGCGAACCGGCGAGCACCTCCGCCGCCAGCTCGTAACGGTCCTGCGGGATGATGTACGCGCCCGCCGCGCCCGGCGTCTGTTCGAGCTCTCGCAGCAGGTCGCGCGCGATGGCGATCCCCTCGCCGCGCTGTTCTTTCGCCAGGCGCATGCGCTCGCGGATCTTCTCCGGCACGCTCATGCCGGGCACTTCATTGTGCAAGAACTCTGCGTTGCGATAGCTGCGCAGCAGCAGCACGCCGACCAAGACCGGGAACTTCAGCGCAGCCATGCGGTCCAAGAACGGCTTGATCGCCGCCACCTCGTAGATCGGCTGCGTCATCGCGAAGTCCGCGCCGGCGGCGAGCTTCTCGTCGAACTTCTTGAACTCGACGTCGAGGTCTTTCGCGAGCGGATTGACCGCCACGCCCACGCGGAAGCGGGTCGGCGACCCGACGTCCGTGCCCGCGTGATCCTTGCCGTGATTGAGCGCGTTGACGATCTCGGTCAGGCCGACCGACGTCACGTCGAACACCGACGTCGCTTTCGGAAAGTCGCCGACGTTGCTCGGATCGCCCGTCAGTGCGAGGATGGCGGTGACGCCGAGCGCGCCCGCGCCGAGCAGCTCGCTTTGCAACCCGAGCAGGTTGCGATCGCGGCACGTGAAGTGTAGGATCGTCGCGAGCTTCGTCTCGCGCATGATGAGATGCGCGAGCGCAGTGCTCGACATGCGCAAGCGCGCGGTCGGGTTGTCGGAGATGTCCACGGCATCCGCGCCCGCGGCCTCGAGCAGGCGCGCGCCGGCGAGCGCGTTCGAGTAGTCGACGCCGCGCGGCGGCGACACCTCGACGGTCGTGACGAACGACTTGCCGAGCTTGCGCTCGAATCCGGTGAGCGGGCGTTGCTCCGGGAGGATCGCGCTCGGCGCCGGCGCTGTGCGCTCTTCGACGGAAGCGGTGCGCGCCGCGCGCTGCTGCACCTTCTTGCCGGTCACTTCGGCGCGCATGGCTGCGACGTGCTCGGGGGTCGTGCCGCAGCAGCCGCCGATGACGTTGGCCCCGAGCGCGACGAAGTCGCGCGCGAAGCGGCGAAAGTATTCGGGAGAAGACTGATAGACCGCGCGATCGTCGACGCGGTGCGGGTAGCCGGCATTGGGCATGACGAAGACCGGCGCCTCCACGTGCGCGATCACCGGCGCGAGCACATCGTACACGCCCTGCGGTCCGACGGCGCAATTCACGCCTAGCGCATCGGCGCCGGCTTCTTTGAGGCGCCGCAACGCCGGCAGCAGTGGATCGCCGCCTGGCGTCCGGCCGTCCTCGATGACGGAAAGCGATACGACGACCGGCAGCGCGCCCGCGATGCGTTTGGCCGCGGCAAGCGCGAGCAGCGCTTCTTCGACGCTGCCGAACGTCTCGAGCAACACGAGGTCCGGTGCGGCCGCGACCACCGCGGCGATGTGCTCGGCGAATACCTCGCTCGCTTCGCCGTGCTCGACCAAGCCCAGCGGGCGCATGAGCGCGCCGAGCGGACCGACCGAACCCGCCACGTACGCCGTGTCACCCGCGGCCTTGCGCGCGAGCCGCACGCCTGCTGCGTTGATCTGCGCGAGCTGTTCTCGGAGCTCGTGGGCCGCCAACTTGAGACGGTTGGCCGCAAACGTGTTGGATTCGATGAGCTGCGCGCCGGCAGCGATGTAGTCGGAGTGCGCGCGGACAACCAGCTCCGGGTGGTCGAGATTGAGCCGCTCGACGCATGTCGTCGCCGCAGGAGCGCGCTCGAGCAGCAACGTCCCCAAGGCGCCGTCTGCGAGCAGCACCTCGGTTTGCCAGCGCGACGCGATCGGTGCGAGACGGTCGTTCATCGCACGCCCCTTAGGGGCGGCGGCGAGGATGCCCTTGTCGCGCGGTGGAACGCGCCAGCGCACATGAACGCCGGATCGAAGTCGCCCACGATATTCGTGTCGATCGACATGGAAGGATGCGCGACGCTCGTGCATTGGGATGAGGTTCGTCCGTCGAGCAGCGCCGAGTATCGGCGCGCGCAGACGGTCATGACCAGCGAGTGCAATGCCGTCATCGATGGGGCGTTTGCGGCCGGCGCCGGTCGCGTGATCGTCAACGACTCGCACTCTGCGATGCGCAATCTGCTGTTGGAAGACCTCGACGCGCGCGCCGACGTGATCGGCGGACGCATCAAACGCGACTACATGCTGCAAGGACTCACGCACGAGTGCGCGGCGTCGTTCTTCATCGGTTATCACGGCGCGATCGGCGACGGCGCTGCCGTCATGGGCCATACCTATAGCCCGCGCGTCATCTATGAGTGCCGCTTGAACGATGTGCCGGTGAGCGAGCTGCCCATCAACGCGGCTTTTGCCGGCCACTTCGGCGTGCCGGTCGCGCTGGTCTCCGGCGATGCGACGACGGTTTCCGAGAGCAAGCGGGTGCTGCCGTGGGCGTTCGCGGTGCAGACGAAGGAAAGTTTGAGCTATTACGCGGCTGATTGCCGCTCGCCGCACGACGTCTGCGACGAGTTGCGGCGGAAGTCGAAAGACGCGGTCGAGGCGCTTGGAGCATTTGCGCCGCTGCATCTCGAATGTCCGATAGACATGGAGATCGACACTATGCGCACCTCGCACGCGGACATGATATGCCTCGTACCCGGCTTCGAACGGCGCGGACCGCGAACGGTCGGTTTCAGCGCCCCCGACGCGCTCGCGATGTACCGCGCGCTCACGGCGCTCATCTACGTCGGGGCTGCGGCGTGAACGAAGGTCAGCGCTCGCTGCTCGTCGTCGCCGTCAGCGCGATCGTCATCATCGTCACGATCGTCGCGTTCGTCGTGCCGTACGTGAAGCGGCAAAGCGCGGTGAACAGCGTGCTCAATGCGAACAGCACGTGGACGGTCACCATGCAGCAGTATTTGCACGTCGGAGCGCTGTCGGAGCAGACGTATCGCATCAACAACGACAACGGCAAGGTCGAGATGTTCTATTCCGCGACCAACCGCGACGGCACGATCACCAAGCAGTTCGACGTGCCGCTGTTCGGTCCGGACGCGACGTTCTTGTTCGAGCAGCTGCGCGCCGAGGGCATTTGGGGATTGCCCGACAAAGCGGTGCGCCCGCATCCGAAAGACGAGTACATCTTCATGGTCGCGCAGACGCTCGGCGACGAGGGCGGGCATCGCGCGTTCGGATTTTCCGATCCGGAGTTCTGGGCGACCACCAAAGGCCTCGAGTATCCGCTCAACCTGAAAGACCCGAAGAATCCGATCGGCATCACCAGCCGTCCGCTGCGCGACCCGCACTACCTCAAACTTGTGCAACTCGTCGAACAGTTCGGACCGCCGAGCGTCCAACAGGCACAGATGAAGATCCGCACCGAGCTGGCCGAATCGAACGGCCATCCGCTGCCGGCCGCGGCCGCGTCGCCGAAAGGCGGGCATTGAAGACCACCCCTGGGGGGCTGCTGCGCACGCGTTGGCGACAGATCGCGATCGCCGGCATCATTCTTGCCGTCGCGATCGCCGTCGTGTGGTATCTGCTCGAGAATCCGTACAATCAGGCGTTTGGTCCGACGGTGACGCACGTGCCGATGAAAGCCAAGTACGTCGCGCTCACGTTCGACGACGGCCCGAATCCGCCGTACACGGACGAGATCGTCGACTATCTGCATCAGCAGCACGTGACGGCGACGTTCTTTCTGGTCGGCATGGCGGTTGAGAAGTATCCGGACAGCGTGCGCCGCGAGCTGCAGTACGGCGATGCGATCGGCAACCATTCGTGGGATCACGCGCATATGGTGCTGGAATCGCGCCGGCACATCCAGCGCGAGCTGGACTCGACCGATCAGGCGATCTTCGATGCGACCGGCGAACACACGAGGCTGTTCCGGCCGCCGTTCGGCGCGCGCGACTACGCGGTGATCCAAGTGGCGCGCTCGCTCGGCTACCAAGTCATCATGTGGTCTGTGCCGCTAGCGCGCGATTGGGAAAGCCCGCCGCCGCAAGTCATCGCTGACCGCATCACGCGCCACATCAGCGACGGCGCGATCTTCGTACTGCACGACGGCAACAAGGGCCGCGCCGGCGATCGGTCGGCGACGGTCGAAGCCACGAAGCTGATCGTCACGCAGCTGCGCGCGCAGGGCTATCAGTTCGTCACGGTGTCGCAACTGATCGCGCTCGGCGTTTCCGCGGAGCGCACGCCGCCGCCGGGCAGCGACGACATGGGCGGGGAGCCCTAAGCGTTCAGCGCTTGCATGGCTTGTGCAAGGATCGCTTTCACGTCAGTGGCTTCCTTGCCATATCCGAGCAGAACGGGATGAACCTCGTCGACCGCCGCGTAGGCCTTTTGTAATTCCTCGTACGCGGGCGGTGAGAGCGAACGATCGATGTTCGCGAGCGCGCTGCGCAGCAATGTCTGCACGGCTTCGATCTTCACCGTCGCCTGGGGCCTCTTCAACATGTCGGTGACGCGCAGCATAGATCGGAAGGCA
>JAFAHD010000100.1 GCA_019237415.1 Vulcanimicrobiota bacterium | reverse complement strand
GGCGGTGGAATCGCTGCCGCCCCAAGAGCGCACCGTGATCTCGCTGTACTACTTCGAGGGCCTCACGCTCAAGGACATCAAGAGCGTCCTCAACGTCTCCGAATCGCGCGTTTCACAGATCCACGCGCAAGCCGTGATCCGCCTGCGTTCCAAACTCAAGACGTTGCACATGGATCTCGGCTACCGCGAAGGCGACCCGACCGTCCGCCAGAAGTACGTCCGCAAGAAACCCCAAGCTCAGCAGGCGTCGTAGCCGCCTAGGCTTCATTGTACGTACGATCGCTTAGTGACTACGTGCGCGTCGTGATCGTGACGCGCACGCTTCGTTTTTCGGACGATCTGTTCGGCGCTGATGGTGCCGGTCGACGAGGCGAGCGCTTTCCCTACGATATTTACGGCTCGTCCGGTCGTGACGACGGCGCCGATCTTTTTCGGCGACTGAGTCGGACATGAGCCAGCAGGTTTATTCGGCGCTGCGACCGCGCACGGCGTGGCAAGCGGCGCGGGTGTTGCAGCCGGAGCGCCCTGCGTGCCGGCCATCAGCTGTCCGACGAGAAGCACCGACACCAGCGTCATCATTAGGGAAGCCCTACGAGACCAACGACTCACGATGGCGAGCGGATGAGAGGCTCTCGGAGCCGCGTGACTTATCCACAAAGTAGCCTACTTGCAGGCGTCGAAGAAGACGGCCCATGGTGTGGCTCTCGTCGCTCCGCGACGCCTTGGCCAAGACGCGAAACGGCTTGCAGGGTCACTGGAATGCTCTGCTGGGACGCCAGCTTGTCGATGACGCCTTTTGGGACGAGCTCGAAGAGACGCTGATCTCGGCCGACTTCGGGGTCAGCACCACGGAGAAGATCGTCAGCCAGCTGAAAATCGCGGCCCAGCAGCAGAATCTGCGGGCGGCCGATGATGTTGTGCGCATCTTCCGCAGCGATGTCACCGAGTATCTCGCCCACCCCCGGCTCGCTCCGGTCGCGGCGAAGACCAAGCCGCACGTGGTACTCGTGGTCGGCGTCAACGGCTCCGGCAAGACGACGACCATCGGCAAGCTTGCTGCCCAAGCGCGAGCGCAGGGCCGCAGCGTGCTGCTCGTCGCAGGCGACACGTTCCGTGCGGCAGCCGGCGAGCAGCTCGGGATCTGGGCCACGCGTGCAGGCGCCGAACTCGTGCGCCACGCCGCCGGCGGCGACCCGGCCGCCGTGGTGTTCGACGGCCTAGCTGCGGCCAAGGCTCGCAACATCGACGTCGTGCTCATCGACACCGCCGGCCGGCTGCAGACCAAGCATAATCTAATGGAAGAGCTGAAGAAGATCCGGCGGGTGATCGCCCGCGAAATCGAAGGCGCGCCGCACGAAACGCTGCTCGTGCTGGACGCGACCACCGGCCAGAATGCCCTGTCCCAGGCCAAGCTGTTCCACGAAGCGGCCGACGTGACGGGCATCGTTTTGACCAAGCTTGACGGGACGGCCAAGGGCGGGATAATCGTGGCGATCATGGACCAGGCCGATCTGCCGGTCAAGTATGTGGGATTCGGCGAACAGGTCGACCAGCTCAAGACGTTCGACCCGAAGTCGTACGTCGATGCATTGTTTTGACATGAGCCGCCTCGTAGTTTATAATGGAGCGCTTCGGACATGACAAGGGAGAACTCGGTGTCGGAAAAAGAAAAAGCTCTGGAAAACGCGGTGGCGCAGATCGAGCGCCAATTCGGCAAGGGCTCGATCATGAAGCTCGGCGAGGCCGCCGCTCACGTGGCGATCGAGACCATTTCCACCGGATCGATCGCGCTCGATCTCGCGCTCGGCATCGGCGGTCTGCCGCGCGGCCGCGTGATCGAGATCTTCGGTCCGGAATCATCGGGCAAGACGACGCTGACGCTGCATTGCATCGCTGAAGCGCAGAAGGGAGGCGGCGTTGCCGCGTTCATCGACGTTGAGCACGCGCTCGATCCGGCCTATGCGCGAAGCCTCGGGGTCGACCTAGACAATCTGCTCGTGTCGCAGCCCGACACCGGCGAGCAGGCGCTCGACATCGCGGAGATGCTCGTGCGCTCCAACGCCGTGGACATCGTCGTCATCGACTCCGTCGCCGCGCTGGTGCCCAAGGCCGAGATCGAAGGCGACATGGGCGACTCGCACGTCGGTTTGCAAGCGCGGCTCATGTCGCAAGCGCTGCGCAAACTGACCGCCGCCATCAGCAAATCGAAGACCACGATGGTCTTCATCAATCAGATCCGCGAGAAGATCGGCGTGATGTTCGGCAACCCCGAGACGACCACCGGCGGCCGCGCGCTCAAGTTCTATGCCACGGTGCGGCTGGACATCCGTAAGCTTGAGACGATCAAGGTCGGCACCGACGTCGTCGGCTCGCGCACGCGCGTCAAGGTGGTCAAGAACAAGGTCGCGCCGCCGTTCAAAGTGGCAGAGTTCGACATCACGTACGGCAAGGGCATCAGCCGCAGCGGGTCGCTGATCGACGTCGGCCTTGAACGCGAGATCGTCGGCAAGACCGGCTCGTGGTATACGTACGGCGAGACGCGCATCGGCCAGGGCCGCGAGAACGCCAAGCAATACCTTGAGGAACATCCCGACCTGGCCGACGAGATCGAGGACAAGATCCGCGCGCTCATCGAGAAGCAGTCGAACGTCGTCGAAATCGACACTGTTAGGTACGCTGCCGTAGAAAAGTAGGCCGCGATGGAGTCGCCGGCGCTCAGCGCCGCAATCCGTTTGCTCTCGGGCAAGCGGCTGACGAAAGCCCAGCTCGGTGCCAAGCTGCGGGATCGCGGCTACGAGCCGGCGTCGGTCGAAGCGGCGGTCGCCACCTGCGAAGAACGGCGCTACATCGACGACCGGACTTACGCGCAGCTCTACGTCAAGAGCGTGCTGGACCGCAAGCCGGTCGGCCGGATGCGGCTGCTGCACGATCTACTGCGCCATGGCATCGAGGGCGATCTCGCGCACCAAGTGATCGACGAGTTCGAAGGCGACGACGAAGAGCGCATCGATCGCGCGCTCGCCAAGCTTGAGGCGATCCGGCCGCAAGACGGCTACGAACAACTCGGCCGCCGGCTCGAACGCCAGGGTTTTACCGCGCCGCAGATCGCAAAGGTCTTGCGCAAGCGCGCCCACGTGCGCGGCGCGATTCCCAACTTTGAAACACTGGAGTGATGCGCACGAGCGAGACGGCTGACGCAGACGCCCAGGACGAGGGCATCGATCTCGGCGGCGGGTTCGTGCTCGTCGACGATCCCGCGCATGGACCGCTCATCGAGGCCACTGCGCTCGCTGATACGGGCGCGCTAGGATTTGCAAGCCCGGCATCGGTCGACGCGCGCCTCGATGCCGATGCCCTCGCATGGGTCTCGCGCGCCGGGCTCGCGCCGCGGCGCACGTTGTGCGCCCTCGATCAGGTGCACAG
>JAFAHD010000115.1 GCA_019237415.1 Vulcanimicrobiota bacterium | reverse complement strand
TGATCAATCACGGCGACGAGCCTTTCGTCATACGCCGCGGCGACCGGATCGCGCAGCTGATCGTCGCGCCCGTGCAGCGTGCGCGCTTCGCGCAGCGCGATGCGCTCGCTGCGACCGAGCGCGGCGCTGGCGGCTTCGGTTCGACGGGCCAGGGTTCGAAGGCATAGTGCGCGCGCTGATCGTCGGCGCGGGCGCGGTCGGCCGCTACATCGCGGCTCGCCTCAAGCTCGCCGGCCACGATCCGGTGCTGCTCGCACGTTCACCGGCGCCGGCAGGAGCGACAGGCGAATATGTCCTGAGCATGCAGGGCGCCGGGCGATGGGTGAACGTTCCGACCGCCGTACTGGGGGACGATCCGTGGCTTCGCGACCCATTTGAGCTCACCGCGTTTGCGGTGAAAGCGTACTCGACCGCCGGCGCGATCGAATCCGTGCGCGCTATCGCGGCGTGCGCCAATTCAACGCTGCTCACGCTGCAGAACGGCTTGGGAAACGAGGAGCTGTGCGCCGCGGCGTTCGGCGAGGACCGAGTGGTCGCCGGTGCGCTAACGACGGCCGTCGACAAGACGGCCGACGGCATCACTGCATCGAACCGCGGCGGGCTGAGCATCGCACCGGTGGGCAAGCTGCCGCACAACTGGCTCATTGCGGCGCTCGCGTTGACAGGCATCGAAACTTCGGCGGTGGCCGACTGGCGCGCGCTGAAGTGGTCGAAACTGTGCATCAACATCCAAGCGAACGCCGTGTGCGCGATCTTGGATTGGACGCCCGAGCAGGTGTACGCAGACGCGCGGGCGTTCTCAGTCGAACGGCGCTGTCTGCTCGAAGCCACCGAGGTCATGCGGGCGCTTGGCCTTGCGCCGGTGCCGCTCGTCGATTTTCCGGTGCCGCTGCTCGTCGCTGCGGCGCGGATGTTGCCGGCGCCGATCTTGCGGATGGTGCTCGCATCGCGCGTGGCAAAGGCGCGCGGCGGCAAGCTGCCATCGCTGCTCATCGCAGCACGTCAGCGCCACACCCAGACCGAAGTCGACGCGCTCAACGGCGCCGTCGCGCAGCGTGGCGGCGCCGCAGGAATGAAGACGCCGGCCAATGCGGCGGTCGCACGCGTGCTCGACGGCATTCTTGGCGGCACCATCGCGTGGGATGACTATCGCGGCAAGCCGGAGGCGCTCATCTCAGCCATCGGCTGACGCGTGCGGGCAGCGATCCGAGAGCGGACACTGGGTACAACGGGGTTGCGGCCTGCATGCGCCGATCGCCGCGAAGAGCGCGCACGCGCCCTCGACCGCATAGGGATCTCGCGAGAGCGCGCGCGCGATCGAACCGACGACGAGTTGCCCTGCTGCGGGCGACTCGCCGGCTTCGATCAGCCCGAGCCGTTCAAAGACGCGCCGTGTGCCTGGATGCCCGAACGCGGTGAAGAAGCCCCAGCGTTTGAGCGTTTGGCGCGCGCCTGTCTCGTTCAGGCGGACGAAGTCGGTCCTGACGCGTGCAGCGAGCGCCGGCCAGCCGGACGCGTGGTCGTCGTCCGCAGCCATGCGGGCGATCCCCGAGAAGTATCCGCCGGACACAAGATTCCAACGTCGGGCGTTCTCGATGCACGCGCGGATCTTCGCCCCATTGCGGATGATCGGCTCGCCCATCAAGCGATGCACGTCTGCATCGGTCAACGCGGCAACGGCTGCGGGCGCGAATCCGCCAAAGGCGGACGCGAGCTCCTCGCGCTTGCGCGCCACGATCGCGAAGCCGATCCCCTGCGCGAAGATCACCTCGCACAGGCGGCCGAACGCGACGGCATCGGTGCTGGGCGCATCGTGATCGGCGACGTAGCGCCGCAGCCGTGCGGCGTATTCGTCGGCGCCGAGCTGGCCGTCGAGCGCGAGGTCGATCGCGCGCACGAGCGAGGCACCGCGGCGCGCGACGGCGCCCGGGCCCTTACGCCGTCTGACGGCGGGTCGTGAAACGTTCGGTTCTTTGAGAGCAGCGGATGCGGACATGCGATTCGACTCCGTGAATGCGCTGCGGCAGCGGGCGAGATAGCCGAGCCACGCAGCCGCTCGCGAGCGGCGCACGCGGCACAGGTGGATGGCCGGCCGCCAAACGACGCGTTTACTACCGGCTGCGTTCGCGGCGAGCGCGATGCAACGCCGCCCGAAAACGCGCACGCCCTCGCGCGCAGACGCGACGAGCAGCGCGCGAGCGCCACAGGGCACGACGCAACCGTCCAACATCTGAACGCGGCAATCGCGGGCAGCAAGGTCGAGCGCGTTCGCGACGGCATGCGCGGCGGCGCCTCGCACGCTCGGCCGCAGCCGGGCGGTGTCGAGGGCGACGAACCAAACCTCATCCACACGCGCGTACTATCACGCGCGAAGGAGCGGCCGTCAAGAAGCGGTGGGTCTAGAAGACTTCGACCGGATTGGCCCCTGCCGATGTGAAGATGGCTTTGACCTTGTCGACGTCGGCCGTGGCGATGCCGGCGACCGCGCGGCCCTCCTCGAGCGCTTCCTCGTAGTCATCGATGCGCGCATCAGGCACGTTGAGATCGGAGAGCGCCTCGCCCATCTGGTCGCCGATCATGCCCAGGTTCGGCCCGCTATCCAGCCCAGGCACTTCGGTTCCGCCAGAGCTCGTTATGATGCCCCTCGCAGATGACAGGTTGCTCGTATCCGGTGCACCGCTGAGGGTGAACCTGACGCCGCTCGTGATCAGCCCTTGTGCGGGCATGTCGTCGGCAATAATTACGAGGTCGGCAAGGTCGATGCCGGCGGCCTTGACGGCATCGCCTAGCTTAGACAACGCATTAGCGCTGGGAAATATTCCGACGACGACCGGCATGGCATTGCTTCCTTTCGTGGAGGTGCGCCGCTTCGCGCTGGTGCGCAGCGTGGCCCTCTTTCTGCCATGCCGGGCGTGTGCCAGGCGCTGCGCGAGCCGGGTTCGAAAGGCAATCCCGCCATGGCCAAGTTGAAACTCATCTATTATATGGATGTGCTCTCGTCGTGGTGTTTTGCGGCTGAAGAGCCACTCGCTCGCCTGCGCGAGCGCCTCGGCGGTCGACTCGACTATGACTGGCGCATCGCGTACCTGTTCGGCGGCGGCCCGATGGGCTACGGCCGGCAGCTCTCCGACTGGTACTACGGTCGGCTCAAGACGATCACCGGCATCACCCTCAATGGGTCCTGGCGCGAAGCGGCCGACGATACGACCTGGTACGCGGATCTTGCGGCGCAAGCGGCGCGCGAGCTCGGCTGTACCGACGACCGCGTGCGCCTCGCGCTGACCCGCGCGGCGATGGTCGACGGCAACCACCTCGGGAAACGCGATGTCGCGATCGCGGTGGCCGCGCAAGCCGCCGGTCTATCCGCCAAGGAAATCGAGCATGCGATGGACGACCCGGCGACAACCGAGCATATGCGTCAGACGACTGAGGAGTTTGCCAAGCTCGGGGTCGCTATGCAGCCCGCTTTCGTCTTGCGCAGCGACATCGCCGACATGGCGGTGCTGTCCGGGCTCGTCCGATACGAGACGCTGTCGAGCTGCGCCGACGAGATGCTCGACGCTTCAAGCAAGTACGCCGAGTATGGCGGCGCGCATCCAGAGCCAGCCGCCTAACGCCCCGGAGGATTCGATGAGCGGCGAACCGATCGTGCGGGTGCGGCCGGCGGGGCTTTACGCTTACGCACCGTACGCCTACGCGTCGGTAGTGCAGCGCAGCGAGCTGATCTTCACCGCCGGGGCGTGTCCGCTCGATGAGGCCGGCGCGACGGTCGCGCCAGGAGACATTGAAGTGCAAGCGCGCCAAGCCGTGCGCAATCTCTTCATCGTGCTGGACGCGGCGGGCTCGTCGCCGGAACGCGTCATCAAGACGACGGTCTACGTCGCCTCGACGAATCGCGCGGATCTGGTCAAGGCCTGGAACGCGGTCAAGGCGATGTTCGGCGCCGCCGATCCGCCCAGCACATTGCTCGGCGTCGCCGCGCTCGGCTATCCGGAACAGTTGGTCGAGATCGAGGCGATCGCTACGCGAGCTTGAGGCCCGATGTCGCCCTGGTTTCAGAGTCGTGGAATTCGACGAGCGGGGCGAATTGGGGCGCCACGTCGTCGCCGCCGAGCGTGGTGAGATACCGACAGGTCGCGTAGCGGCTGCTGTTCGTCTCGTAGGTCACCAACCAACGATTGTACGTGTCCATGGTCTGCGGCGTCTCGAACGGGAACTCGACCGGCGGATTCGACGTGCGGCAGCGCCACGGTTTTGGTGAAAGCCGGGCGCGGAAGCTGCCCTGCGAACGGCACAGGCGAATGTATAGTGGATCGCAGCCCAACTGTTGGAGCAGCGACTCCGAATCAACGCTACCCGGCGCAAATGGCGCACTTGTGATCATAAGGCGGAAGCCGGCTGCTGTCTCGTACGCGCGCGCACTGCAGCCACGCTGCGCGATCGCATCGGCGATGCCGCTGGGCAATGAGCGGGCGGGCTCGGGCTCGGGCTGCTTCGGCTTGCGAAACAGCGATCCGAACAGGCCGGCCAATCCGGCCACCCCGTCTGCCTTTGGTGAGTATTGCTCGTCGTCGATGTCGACGAACATCAACGAGACAGCGTTGAGCACGAGCGCGCCATAACCATTCCGCGTGACGATCGCGCTTTGTGCGCCGTCTGAAGTAAACTCGCGCACCACGGGCTCGGGCAGCGGCCGGTCGCCGTACGGGTAGCGGCCTCGGTTCGTGAGGCCGGCTGCGACTCGATCCGCGACCTTGCGCGCGATGTCGAGCGCGCACTGACGCGCGGACTCGATGTTGTCATCGGACCAGCCGCGTGCCTCGACGTCGATCTTCTTGCCGTTGCGCGCCGTCGCAAAGGCTTGAGCTCGAGTCCAAAAGCGCGCGATGTGCATTGCTTACATCCTAGCATTCATACTACTATGTTGCGCCTAGAAATGTTACACCATGAATTACATCATATGTGAGAAACATCTTGCAAGCCTCACGGTACAGTGCATCGGACCGCCGGGAGTGCTGGCAACCCGTCACATCAGCCAGCTTTGAAAAGGCAAAATCGTGTTCACCGTCGTTTCGCTTGCGTCGTTGCTGCTTGCGGATATCGGCGATAGTGCGAATCCACCAGGGTGGTTTATCTTCTTCGCTCTCATCATCGCGGTGCTCGGACTTTGGATGAACTGGCGGATCACGGCGAAGGCCGGATTTCCAGGCTGGTACAGCTTGGGACTGCTCGCGCCGTTCGTCGGGCTCATCCTCGTCGTGTTGTTCGCGTTCGCCGAATGGCCGATCGAGCGCGAGGTGAAGCTGCTGCGCAGCATGGCGGCACGCAAACCAATTCCCACGCGATGAACGATCCTTCGCTCGCGGGAGCGTCGCTCGAGTCGGCGGTGCCCCGCTGGCTGTGGTGGATGAACGCGTTCTGTTTCGGCTATGCGATGGTCGTCGAGTTCGCACTTCTACTGCCTGGCCTCATTGATCGGATTGTTCGTCGCAAGCACGCTCGTCGGCACGATGCTCGGCGTGATGTTTGGATCGCTCGCGTACGCGGTCGAGCGCACCGGATTCATGCTGTTCCCGACGACGCTCGAGTTCGGCGGCTGGCGCGCATTTCTCGGTGGCGCCGGACTTGCTTACCTTGTGCACGTGATCCGCTGATCATCCTGGCGGTGAGGGTACCACGGTCTATCACGCAGCGACAATGGGCATTATGTCCGCGTGAGGCAGCGCACGCGCCACGGCGTGCCGGCGTCACTCCGCGTACCGCCGCGCAGGTCGCCTCTCCAACCTGCCCAAGGTAGTCGGACACGCGCTTCTTGGAGGGACCTCTCAGATGAATCGCCTTGGCGTGACGCTCGCCTCGATCTTCGCGTTGGTGCTGCAGTTGACCGCATGCACGACCGGCTCCGGCACGAACCATAACAATCCGGGTGTGCCGGGCGTGCCAAGCGGCGGCGCCGCTCACATGTACATCTCGTCCATCGCGAATCCAAACGGCGCGATCTTCGTGTATACGTTGCCGATCACTACATCGAGCACGCCGGTCGCGACGCTCACGACGATCGGCGGACCTACGAATCTGTTCATCGACAAGAACGGCCGGCTCTTCGTGCCGTTCCTGAGCAACAACGTGATCTGGGTGTACAACACGCCGCTGTCCGCCGCCAGTACGCCTGCGATGATTCTCAATACCATCAGCTCGGGCCCGTACGGGGTCACCGAAGACGCGAATGGCGACGTCTTCGCGAATATCCCCCTCACGAACTGCTGCATCGACATCTTTCCAGCTCCGGTGAGCAGCGGACAAACCGCGGCAGCCGAGATAACCTCGAACAGCGTGAGTCCCAACGGCTTGTCATTCCCTTATGGCATCGCGGCAGATTCTTCGAACAACGTGTACACCGCGAGCAACACGTCGATCATCCAGCTGCAGCCGCCGTTGAGCGCAGCGAGCAAGCCTGTTGCGAACGTCCCCGCGGCAAAGGCGTCGCTCAAAGCAATCGCGATCGATGGCAGTAACGATGTCTATGTCGCCGTCGACACGGCGATCGCTATCTACCACCAGCCGTTCATGAGCACCTCAACGCCGGCATTCAGCATCACGATTCCCGGAATTCCCTACGTGCAGGGCATGGGTTTCGACGCAAAAGGCGACCTTTGGGTCACCGAACCTGGCAACAACGTGTGGGAGATCGCCGCGCCGATCACTGCCTCAAGCACGCCGCAAAAGATCCTGACCGGCGTGCCTGGCCCGTGGGGTATCGCGTTCGGTCCTTAGCTCTCACCCAGTCCGATCAGTCGATTCCGCGCGAGCGGTCCAGCGAGCGGTAGCCGATCGCCTCGGCGAGGTGCGCTGTCTCGATCGTTCGTGCGCCCGCTAAGTCCGCGATCGTGCGGGCGACGCGCAGGATCCGGTCGTGGGCCCGAGCGCTGAGATGCAGCTTCATCACCGCAGCGGCGAGCAACGGCCGGGCGCGATCATCGAGCGCGCAGTGTTCGCGCAGCGACTTCGCAGGCATAGCGGCGTTGGTACCAGTCGGGCCGAGCCGCACGCGCTGCAGCGTTCGCGCCGCTTCGACGCGCGAGCGAACGCGGAAAGACTGCTCCGCCTTCGCGCGCGTGGACATGTCCTCATATGGCATGCGCGGCACATCGACGTGCATGTCGATGCGGTCGAGCAGCGGACCGGATATCTTCGAAAGATAGCGCGCGATCGCGATCGGCGAGCACGAGCACCCGCGCAGCCGGTCCCCGTGATAGCCGCAGGGGCACGGATTCAAGCTGGCCAGCAGCATGAAATTCGCCGGATACGTGATGGCGCGGCCGGCGCGGCTGATCGTGACGGCGCCGTCTTCGAGCGGTTGCCGGAGCACCTCGAGTGCGCCGCGCGAGAACTCCGCCATCTCGTCGAGGAAGAGCACGCCGTGGTGCGCGAGGGAGACTTCGCCCGGTCGCGGTACCGAGCCGCCGCCTGCGAGCGCGATCGCGCTCACGGTATGGTGCGGCGCTCGAAACGGCCGCTCGGTGAGCAATCGCGAACTGTGCCGCAATAGACCGCTCACGCTGTACAGCGTGGTGACCTCGAGCGCCTCGTCGCAGGACATCGCGGGCATGATCGACGGCATGCGCCGCGCAAGCATCGTCTTGCCGCTGCCGGGAGGCCCGATGAACAGCAGATTGTGCCCGCCCGCGGCCGCGACTTCCATCGCGCGTCGCGCCCGCTCCTGACCCTTGACGTCCTCAAGGTCTTCATCGAAGTGTTGTGACCGAGCGTCGAAATGTTCGGGCTTCCCATTTGACGAGACGCCGGGTTGACCGCGTCCCAATACGACATCGACTGCTTGCGTGAGCGTGTGCACCGGGAACAGGGTGAGCCCATCGACCAGCGCGGCTTCGGCAAGGTTGCGCGCGGGCACGATAAGCCGGCGGTGGCTTGACTGCTTCAGACTGATCGCGATCGGCAACACGCCGCCGACCGGCTTCACCGAACCGTCGAGCGCGAGTTCGCCGATCGCGACGACATCGCGCAGCCGGTGCGCATCGAGCTGCTGATCCATCGCGAGGATCGTCAGCGCAAGCGCGACGTCGAACGCGGCGCCCTCCTTGCGCACATCGGCGGGCGCGAGGTTGACGACGACCTTATAGGTAGGAAAGAGGAAGCCGGACGAACGGATCGCGGCATTGACCCGTTCTTTTGATTCTTGGATGGAGCGGTCGGCGAGTCCGACGATGTGGATGCCGATATCGGTCGTCGGAATGCCCACGACCTCAACGCGGACGACATACGCGCCGATACCGCGCACGGCCGCGCAATAGCCGATGGCCAGCACACAGGCGCTATCCCCGAATGCGGGGGTTACGTCAAGTCTAGTAGGGCGTCGGTGGCGCGGACACCGGCGCTGTCGGCGACGGTGTCGGCAAGGGTGGCGGCGGCGTGAATTTCGGCCCACCCGGCGCGAGCGTCGCTGAGGGAACCGCAGTCGGCGCAGCCGTCATCTCTTCTTGCGGTGCGGGAGTCAGCGACGACGGAGCGGGAGTGCGCGGCGGCGCGGTCGGCGGCGGGCGCAACGTCGCGTTCCCCGGTTGCGCGGGATACGGCTGCGCGTTCGGGTTGAACGTCGGAACCGGTGTGCGCGGCGTTCTCGGCTGCTGCGACTGATGATACTGCATGCACTCTTGGAACGCTGAGTCGTAGGCGTTGCGACGGCTCTCCTCTTCGTTTTTCGCATTCCGCTTTCGCACGCCACCCGCGATGGCGCCAATCGCTGCGCCCCAAGCGGCGCCTGATCCAGCATTGCCGCTCCAGCCGCCGATGAACGATCCCGCAAGCGCGCCGCCGGCCGCGCCGCCGAGGGCGCCTGGCCCTTGGTTTGACCCACCACTGTAGCCGGAGCGTTGTTGCGCGATGTTCGAGCAACTCTCGTATGTGGAGGGCGAAGGATTGTACGAGTAGCGTTGCCCGCCGTACGATCCCTGTGCGAGTGCCGCCGCGCACGAAGCGGCGATCAGCACCGCGGCGATCACGCTGTGTTGGGCGCGCCGGAGGCGCGAGATGTCACTTGCCATTCTTGGACGCATCGATGGCGGCGAACAGCGTCATCTTCGGGTTGTTCATGCACGTCTGCATGACTCGCGCGGTCTTCGCCTCCATGCCCGTGGTGTCGAACGCCGTCGCGCCGGCTTTGCCGGCGACGTATCCCCAGTAGAACATCATCACGCTCGAGCGGTCCAGCACGTCTGCATCGAGCATTTGCGCGCAGGTGAGCTTTGTCAAGTCGAAGTGCTGCACCGGTATTGTCGCGGGTGCGGGCGACGTCGCCGCCACCGATGCTGCCGCACCCATCAGTGTGGCGCAACAAGCCGACAGCAATATCGACAGCCCTTTGGCCATGGTGTCTCCCTCGTTCGGCCGCCTCGCGGCCTGTCGTTCGGAGCGTTGGATGCCCGCCGTCCCGTACCTGCGTTCGGCTCGGAGCGGCGCGGGAAATGCCATGGAGACGGGTGAAACCGGCGCACACAACTTGTCTGGATGAAAGGAACGACAGTCTCATGTTGACTCGCCTTACGTTCGTCACTGTTGCCGCATTGGTGCTGCTCTCCGCGAGCGTCCCAGCGCGGGCCGACACGATGACTCGCGACCAAATGGACGTGCGCTCGCTTTACGTCAACTTCATCGGCGCGCAGAACCAGCACAGCTTGACCAGCGTGCAGCCGCTGCTGTGGGATAGTCCGAACGTCGTCTGGCTCGGGCTGAGCGGCCCGATCTTCGGGCAGACCGCCATCCTCGCGCATCTCAAGAAGCTCTTCGCGGGCGTGTGGAATGCCAGGCCTGACTACACCAACACGCACATCATCTTGCGCTCTGCGACGACCGCCGATGTGATCGGACCGGTGAACATCACCGCGACGGTGAGCGGCAGCCCGTATACCGCGCAATCGGTCGTCGTGACTGGATGCGTGAAGACATCAAGCGGATGGAAAGTCGCCAGCGTCGTTCCGGTGGCCGCTTCAGTGAAGTCGTTCTAATCACACGAGCGGTCGCGCGCAGCGCGGCCGTTCGATCATGCTGGGCGAGCGCGGAAGCACCGAAAGGCGCTTCCGCCTTGTTTTCCCGGTTAAGCGGACGTTGGCACGGCCTGAGTGTTCGTCTGGGCTTTCACGGGATTTTCCTGAGAGCGTAACGGTTCGCCATCGGCGCGCCGTACCATCGATGGAGGTCAATCCTATGCAAGCTAAATCCGACATCCAACGAATCGCACGGCCGCTCGTCGCGGTGGCCCTTGCCTTGACCGTCGCGCTCTCGATGACGCGCCCAGTGCTCGCGGACGGCGCCGCGTCGACGCGCAACATCATCCTCGGCGCAGCGGCCGTCGTCGCCGGCGTCGTCATTGCGAACAACGTGCACCACAAACACGTCGAGGCCAACACGATCGTGGGCTACAGCTGCGATGGCGGTACGGTGTACGCCGACGGCAGTATCCACTACCCTGACGGCTCCGTCGTGTACGGCAACGCGAGCAACGCCTACGCATACGTCTGCAATGGATCTCAGTACAATGGCTATCAGTACAATGGCTATCAGTACGAGACCCAAAACCGCCGTTTCAACGCAAGCTCGCACAACGCGCGGAACGCCCAGTGGGCAGCGAGCCAGCGCGGCGATCGCAGCGACCGCTAGGAGCGGACTCTACCAAAAGACCGGCCGCGACGAAACGCCGCGGCCGGCCGCATTTTGCCCGTTCGCTTATTTGCGGTTTTTCCGGAAGGCGCGCTCCCGGGAAATCGAAGGCCGTGCCTCGTACTGGCGTCATTGTGCGCTCCCAGCGCGACATTATTGGCTTTAGATGGGCTTAAACAAGCCCTCGGGGTCTATCCACATATCCACACAAAGGGCGCCGAGCCGTGTGGATAGGAAGGAAGGCGCCGACTCGAACGCTCATGCGACCCGTATCGACGGGCAGGACGGGCTGCTCGCTTTGAGGAGGATGAATTGACGCATCGTGCCCTTGCCGCACTCGCGCTCACCACTGCGCTCGTCGCTGCCGCCGGTTGTGCGAAAAGCTCGCAACCGGCAGGCACGCAAAGCCCAGGCGCGTCGACCGCCGCCGCTCCAGCCGGCTCGAAGAGCATCGGCGTATCCTTGCTCGACCTCGAGGCCCAATTCTACCAAACGATGGAGCAAGGCATGAAGGACGAAGCGAGCAAGTACGGCTACGCGATCGTGTTCACCGACGCGAACCACGACCAGGCCAAACAGACCTCGCAGGTCGAGGACTTCATCAGCAAGCACGTCGATGTCATCATCCTGTCGCCGGCGGATTCCAAAGCGGTCGGCCCGGCCATCGTCGAAGCGAACAACGCGAAGATCCCGCTCTTCACGGCCGATATCGCGAGTACGGCCTCGCACGGCACCGTCGTCTCGCACATCGCATCCGATAACATCCAAGGCGGACGGGTCGCCGCCGATCTGCTCGGCGCCGCGCTCAATGGGGCAGGCGACATCGCGATCATCGACGAGCCCGAAGTCACCTCCGTGCAGGATCGCGTCAAAGGCTTCAAGACCGAGCTGGCGGCGAAGTATCCGAACGTTCACATCGTCGCCGATCAGACCGCGGGCGGCGAGCGCGCGCAAGCGGCCTCGGTGACCGACAACCTCTTGCAGCGCTTTCCGAATCTCGCCGGCATCTTCGGGATCAACGACGACTCCGCGCTCGGCGCGCTGGCGGCCGTGAAGTCCGCCGGCAAAGTGGGCAAGATCAAGATCGTCGGCTATGACGCCAACTCAGAAGCGAGAAAGGCGATCGACGCGGGCGAAATGGTCGGCGATCCCGAGCAGCATCCCGATCAGATCGGCAAGCTCACCATCGACGCGATCCACGATTACTTCAACGGCAAGACGCCGCCCGCGCGCATTCCGGTCGCGGTGGGGTCGTACACGGGGCCAGCGACGCCGGCGAAATAGACGACATGCCGACGACGGAGGCCGCCGCACCGCCGTACCTGGTCTTGCGCGGCATCTCGAAGAGCTATCCCGGCGTGCGCGCGCTCGACGGCGTCGATTTCGACGTCCGGGCCGGCGAAGTGCACGCGCTCGTCGGTGAGAACGGCGCCGGCAAATCGACGCTGGTCAACATCCTGTCGGGCGCGGTGCGAGCCGACGCGGGGACGATTGACGTGCAAGGCCGTACGGTCGCGATCGCATCGCCGCGCCAGTCCGAAGCGCTCGGCATCGCGGTCATCCACCAGGAGTTCAACCTCGTGCCGCAGCTGAGCGCTGCGGCGAACATCGAGCTCGGGCACGAACCGGTGCGCGGTATAGCGATCGACGAGCGCGAGCTGCATGTCCGCGCGGCGGCGGCGCTCTCGCGCTTGGGCGTCGATGTGCCGCTCGACGCGCCGGTCCGCACGCTGTCCGTGGCGCAGCAGCAGATGATCGAAATCGCCAAAGCGCTGGCCGTCGAGGCGCGCCTCATCTTCATGGACGAGCCGAGCGCGGCGCTCACCGGCAAGGAAGTCGACCGCCTTTTCGACATCATCCGCACCCTCACGGCGCACGGCGTGGGCGTGGTCTACATCTCGCACCGCTTGGAAGAAGTGTTCGCGATCGCGGATCGGATCACGGTGTTCCGCGACGGCCGTTTGATCGAAACTCGACCTCGCTCAGACTTCACACAGGACGACGTCATTCGCTTGATGGTCGGCCGCGCACTCAGCGCACATTTCCCGGCGCTGCCGCCCGATCCACCGCGCGATGTGCCTCTGCTTTCGGTGCGCGGCCTGACGACGCGCGGACGGATCGACGGCGTGACGCTTGATGTGTACGCGGGTGAGATCTACGGCATCGCCGGGCTTGTCGGATCGGGGAGAACATCGCTGCTGCGTGCGATCTGCGGCGTTGATCGTTTTGATGCGGGCACCGTGATGCTCGCCGGCAAGCCGCTGAGCCTGCATAATCCGCACGACGGCATCGCCGCGGGACTGGCGCTCGTCACGGAGGATCGCAAGACGCAAGGTCTGATTCTCGGCATGTCGGTGCGCGAAAACGTCACGCTGCCGCATCTTGCAGATTTCGCGCCACTCGGCGTCATCGACGAGAAGAAAGAAATGACCGCTGTTGCGACCGAAACCGCGGCACTGCATCTGCGCGCGCACTCGATCGAACAGGCGGTCCGATCGCTCTCGGGCGGCAACCAGCAGAAGGTCGTACTGGCCAAGTGGCTGCTCGAGCGCGCGACGCTGATCTGCTTCGACGAGCCGACGCGCGGCATCGACGTCGGAGCAAAAGCCGAGATCTACGACCTCATGCTCTCCTTGGCGAAAAGCGGCACCGGCATCATCATGGTGTCATCGGAGCTCCCAGAAGTGCTCGGCATGTCGATGCGCATCGGCGTGATGTGCGGCGGCCGATTAGTGCACGAGTTCACGCGCAGCGAAGCGACGCCCGAAGCCG
>JAFAHD010000113.1 GCA_019237415.1 Vulcanimicrobiota bacterium | reverse complement strand
AAAGCCCGTGTATCATGCTGTTGAGCTTCTCCGGCGACGAGCGGAAAAGCTGATCGATCAAGAACCAAAGGCCGCGCTCTTGCAGGGCCAGCAGCGCCAAACGCGGCTGCAGCGCGACTTGTCCAACCGCGCGCGCGACAGCTCTAGCTTTCGAAGTGACGGGATGCGCAGGCATGGCCGCCCGGAGTTTCCACCGTTGCACCGGGAGAACCCGCCCGAAGGACGTTGCGCCCGTGCCTCGCCTAGCTGGGCTCCGGCGCGTTTACGGGATCGCGCCGCACCTTGCGCGTGCCGGTGACAAGCCCAAAGGCCAAACCCGCCGCATACGAGGCGTGATGCGCGACCAGCGCGATCGGCAACATGAGACGGAGTCGCCAATCAAGCGGTCCTGGATGACCGAAGAGCGCGACCGCGGCAAACGCGGTCGACCCAGCCGCAAGCGTGATGATCGGAGCGACACCGAGCAGCGGCGTGCACGCGAACGCGGCGACGCCGAACATGAAGGCGAGCGGACCAGCGAACATGACGCGCAGCGAGCGTTGCTCGCCGGCGCGAATGAAGCAGCCTCGAGATCGGCCGAAGTTGAACATCTGGCGCAAGTGTCCGGGCACGAACCCGCGGCGATAATGAAATGCGCCCAGACCTGGGTCGTACCTGATCAGGCCGCCCTTATTGGCCAAGCGCGCACAGAGCAGCGTGTCCTCGCCGCCGTTCCAATTCGTGCTCCAGCCTCCGATGGCGTCGAGCCATTGCTTTCGCACGAAAAGATTGTGCGACGGAAAATCATCGCAATCGCGCGATGGTTCGCGCCAGAAACGAAAGCGCAGCGGTCCGCTGCCTGCGCGCGTCTGCAGCACTGCGCTGCTCAGCCTTTCCCAGAACGTTTGGTCGGGCGGATCGAGTCCGGGGCCGCCGGCGCCTGCGACGTTTGGATGCTCCGCGAGCACACGTAGCGCGTCTTCCAACCAACGCGGCGGCGGGTAGGCGTCGTCGTCGAGATTCGCATAGATGTCAGCATCGGGGAATCGTGTGCGGGCGATGTCGCGTTTGAACGCGGGACTCGTGAGCGTGCCGGCTCCCGTCGCGATGTACTCGAGGTTCGGATAGGACAACGCGGGCAACGGCACGTCGCTCACGACACAAATGGTCTTGGCAGGGTATGAGAGCGCAGCGCACGCCTCAAGACATCGGGTCGTGCGCTCGTCGAGCCTCATGACTGGGACGACGACGACAAACCGGGGCGCGTCGTCTGACCACGTGCCGTTCGGCATGGTGGCGGTGCTTACGGTTCGTGAACGCGGGGAACCTCCGGGGTAGGCGCGCGTAGCTCCGCTTGCGAAAGCATTTTCACATGGCACTCGCCCGTGAGGCGCCGCGTTCTCAGGGTTCTCTCAGCCGGCCACCCGCCCACGTCACCGCGTCCACGCTCGCCGTAATGCTCGCGACGTTGGCGAGCATGCTGCTCGGCTTCGCGCGCGAGGTCGTCAACGCCAAGTATTTCGGCGAGGCCTGGGAATTCGACGCATTCCTGGTCGCAGCGATCATCCCGACACTCGTGTTCGGCGTGTTCAACGGCGCGCTCGTCAGCGCGCTCGTGCCTGTCTTCTCGGAGTATTTCGCAGCCAAACACGAGGAAGATGCCTGGCGTCTCTCGAGCACCGTCATCAACGTGCTCTTCGTGCTGCTGCTCGGGGCGGCGGCGCTCGGCTGGGTCCTCGCACCATGGATCGTGCGCATCGTCGCGGTCGGTTTTCCGCCGGACCACGCGGCGGAAACCGTACGCATGACGCGCATCTTGATGCCGACCATCATCGCCACGTCGATCGCGGGCGTCGTCCAAGCGGTGCTCAACGCGCAGCAGCGCTATCGCGCCGCGGCGCTGCAGGGTATCGCACTCAACGTGCTGACAATCGTCGGCGTGCTCGTACTTTTCAAACAGTACGGCATCTACGCGCTCGTGTTCGGCACCGCCGCCGGATTGTGGGCGCAGCTGTTCGTGCAGCTGCCGAGCCTCCTGCGGCGCTGGCGGTACCGGGCGATCGTCGACCTCAAACACCCAGGCATCACGGCGCTGTTCGTCATCTTGGGCCCGATCGTCGTCGGCTCTGCAGTCGGACAAGTCAACCTGCTCGTCGACAAGTACTTCGCGTCCTCGCTGCCGGCCGGCGCGATCGCCGCGATGAATTACGCCACCAAAGTCGTCGGCTTTCCGCAGCAGCTGTTCGCCGTCGCGATCGCGACGGTGATTTTCCCGATCCTCTCCGCGCAGTTCGCGACGCGCGAGATCGCCGCGCTGCGCCAGACCGCATCGACCGGCTTGCGCATGACGGCGCTTATCACCATCCCCGCCGCCGCGGGCTTGATCGTGCTCGCGCAGCCGATCTTGAGCGTGCTGTTCGAGCGCGGCGCGTTCACGTCCGGCGACGTCGTCCGCACGGCGGGCGCGATGCAGTACTACGCGGTCGGCCTGCTCGGCATCGCCGCCAGCGTCGTGCTGACGCGCTGCTTCTTCGCGATGCGCGATTCGCGCACGCCGGTGATCGTCGCGATCGGCGTCATGGCGCAGAACATCGTGCTGTCCGCGCTGCTGGTGGGTCCGTACGGCGTCAACGGTTTGGCCGCCTCGAACTCGATCTCGTCGCTGAGCGAAGCGCTCGTCCTCTTCTATCTGCTGCACCGGCGCATCGGTCCGGTGGACGAAGGCGGTGACCTCATCGGTTCGTGCATCGTGCGCGTCGGCATCGCGTCCGCGGCGATGGCGGCGGCCGCATTCGTCGTGCACCGGCTGCTGTGGCACGATGCCGGCACGCTGTTCCAGCATGCGGCCACCCTCGCGGCGGCCATCGTCACGGGCGGCGTCGTCTTCATCGCAGTCGGCACTGCGTTGCGCGTGCGCGAACTGGCGATGTTGCTCGCGATGGGAGCCGAATACGTCGAACGCCGCGCCGCATCTGCCGCGGCGACTCCACGGTGAAGATCGCCGTCATCGGGGGCAGCGGGCAATTCGGCAGCGATATCGTGCGCGCCGCGCGCGCGCGGCAACTCGGCGTCAAGGTGCTCACGCATCAGGACTGCGACGTGCGCGATCGCGCGTCGCTCGACCGGGCGCTCGCAGACATCGGGCCGGGCGACATCGTCGTCAACACCGCGGCGATGCACAAAACGGATGAATGCCAGCTGCGCCCTGCCGCTGCGGTCGAAGTCAACGTGCACGGCGCATACCACGCCGCGCTCGCCGCGGCTTCTCGCGGAGCGACGCCGGTCTACATCAGCACCGATTACGTCTTTGACGGCTCCAAGCGCGCGCCGTACGTCGAAAGCGACGCCGTGCTGCCGCTCCAGGTCTACGGCTCGACCAAAGCCGCCGGCGAAGCGCTCGTGCGACTCGTGTCGCCCCACTACATCGTGCGGGTGAGCAGCCTGTTCGGCATCGCGGGTTCCAGCGGCAAGGGCGGCAATTTCGTCGAGACCATGGTCGCGCGGGGCAAGGGCGGCGAGCGTCCGCGCGTCGTCGACGACATCATCTCCTCGCCGACATCCACCGCCGATGCTGCGGAACTCCTGATTGGTTTGATCGAACGCAAGGCGCCGCCCGGCGCGTATCACCTCTCGAACGCGGGCGCAGCGTCGTGGCGCGAATTCGCGGACGAGATCTTCCGGCAAATCGGCGTGCGCGTTCGCTCGGAGCCGATCGCATCGAAGGATATGATGGGGTTGCGGCGCCCCGCGTATTCCGCACTGGCGAGCGAGAAGCTCGGCAAGCTCGGACTTGCAGCGCGGCCGTGGCGCGAGGGTCTGCGCGACTACTTAGCCGCGAAAGGCTACGTCAAGTGACCGATGCTGCGCTGACGTCGACCGACCATATCGAGCGTTCGCCTGCATGCGTGGCCACGATGTCCTCAAGCAGCGTCATCCAATCGATGTTGTAGTAGCGCGGATGCGCCAGCGTCGCGGGATCGGCCAGCGGCAGCATTTTGAGCATGCGTTCGATCGATTCGAGCACGGTCACGTGTGGAGTGAACCCGAGCGCTTCGGTCAGATTGGCGTTCGCGCAGCGGTAGTTGCGGTTGATCTTCGGCATGGGCGCATCTTCAAGCCGCACGGCCTTGTCGTGCAGCGACAGCGAGCCCTGGACGAGCATCGCGAGCTGCCGGATCTGGAAATTGCCGTGCACGACGTTGAAGGTCTGCCCGCCGACAACGCCCGGATCGGCCTCCAGACAGCGCACGTGCGCTTCTGCAACATCGGTGACGTCGACGAGCGGGCGCCACATCCAGCCGCCGCCGTGCAAGAACAGCGTGCCGCGCAGCAGCGCATCTTTGATGAACGTATTGACCACCAGATCCAAACGCATGCGCGGGCTGTAGCCGTACACCGTGCCTTGGCGCAAGATCACCGGCGCGAAGCCGCCGCCGGCGAGGCTGCGCAGCGATTGCTCGGCGGCGAACTTCGACAGCGAATACGCGCCGCGCGGTTTGACCTCGGCGGTCTCGTCGAATTGCCCCTCGCCGAGCCCGTCGTAGATCGATGCGCTCGACCCGAACGTGAATCGCGAGATGCCTCGTTCTTTGCAGGCCGCAGCGAGATGCGCGGTCGCATCGGCGTTCATCTGCCAGTTTGCGTCGGGGTTGTATTCGGCGGTGGGATCGTTGGACAAGCCCGCGAGATGCGCGACGCCGTCGATCCCGTCGAGCACGCCCGGATCGATGGCGCGCACGTCTTCGTGCACGAGTTCGATGCGCTCGCGGATATGCGCCAGCGGAGCCGAGCCCCAATAGAGACGGTCGAGCACGCGCACGTCGTGGCCCGCTGCGAGCAAACGCTCGCAGAGCACGACGCCGATGTATCCGCCTCCGCCGGTGACGAGGATCTTCACGCGCGAGCCTCTACGGGAACAGCTGAAAGGTGATGGTCCCGAAGCGTTGACCTTCGAATCCGAAATAGTAGGACCTGCCGAGCTCGACCGAGAGCGCGCGGTTCACGCGAAAGCGCGTGTCGACGCTCACGACCCACGGCGTCACGATGATGCCCGCCGGCAGTTGCGTCGAACCCGTCGCGTGCGAACCGGTGAGCAGCAGCGAGAACCAGTTCGTGTGATTGTACTGCAGCGTCGCGTTCTCTGATGTCAGATGGCTGTCGTACGCCGCGTCGAGCGTTGGATAGCCGTCGTGGATCGGCGAGTCGACGATGCCGCCGCTCATCGTGAGATAGTGATTGAGCCGCTGCGTGAGCGTGAGCGCATAGACCTGGATGCTCTCCAAGTGCGGCAGCGTGTCGTGCGAGAAGCGGTCGTCGCCCGATGCGTACATCGTCGTACCAGGCCCGAGCGGCAGCGGCTTGGTCGCTACATACGCCTCGAACGCGACGTGCGAGTACCATTGCGGCAAGAAGATATTGGGTGGGAACGGCGAGTAGCCCGGCGTCGGGGGCGTGTGGGTCGCGCCGATCTCCGAGCGCAGATGGAACACGAGCCACGAAAACGCGCCCTGGTGAGCCATCGCCTGGTCGTAGCCCTGCCATGCGAGCAGACCTGCGAATGACTGGTGGAATTGCGAGCCGTTGAGCTCCAAGAACGAGCGGTGCACGCCGTCGCGGATGTCGTACGAGTTGATCGTGCCTAACCCTTGGATGCTTGACGATTGCAGCGACTGCTGCGTGTGGCTGTTGATGCGGTCTTGCCAGGTGAAGTTGAACGTCTTCTCATTTCCGAAGATCGGCGCGATCGATCCGATCACATACGCGCGCGGCGTATCGACGATGCGGTCGTCGAAGCCGAGGGCGAACTTGATGTCTGGCCGGTAGATGAAGTGCAGGCCTTGCACCGAGTTCGCCGTGCTGCCGAAATAGAGCGGCACGTCTTCGCTCGCGCCCGCGAGATTGCTGACGGCGTATCCCGGGTCGGTGGAATAGGTGAAGACGTACGACGGCAGCGGCAGGCTGCGCGCGCCCGGCAATGCGACCTTGACGTTCGTGAGCCGCACGTCCGAGCCGACGTGTGCGACGGCGCGCGCCGCGATAGCGAAGGGGGCCTCGCCGGAGAAGTCCGGCACGACGAGCGGTTGTGCATTCGGCGGGTTTGCGGGCGGCTCACCGCCGATGACGCCGCCATCCACCACGCGGCGCTGCGGCGGCTCGTCGAGCGCGACGAGCAATCCTTGATGGTGGTCCAAGTCGTCGCCGAACACGTCGCCGTGCGCGCTTTCGATGACAGCGCCGCCTTGCGCCGGGATCGGATGCGCCGAAGAGACCGACACGTCGCCGATCGCCAGGTACCGTTTTGCGCGCAGGTCGAGCGTGATATGATTCGCGCTCACGTGCACGACGCCGTCGTCGAGGAACGCGCGTCCGGTCGCGTCGAGCACGAGGTGTGAGGCGTAGAACTGGACGCCGGCGCCGGAGATGGTCACGGTCTGCGCCGCCGCAGCGCGCGCGGACGCGGCGGTCAGCAACAGGACGGCGGCGAACGCGCCGGCGCGAGCGCCGGCGATTGGATCAGGCCCTCGCCAAATGCGTCTTCACCAGATCGCCGAGCCGTTCGATGCCGGTCACGAGCGCGCTCTCGGAAGCGTTGCTGAAGTTGAGGCGCATCGTGTTGCGCACGTCGGCGTTCACCCAGAACGGCGCACCGGGGACGAAGGCGACTTTCTTCTCCGAGGCGTGGGTGAGCAGCTCTTGCGTGTCGACGCCCTCGGGCACGCGCGCCCACAAGAAGAGTCCTCCGTCGGGATGCGTCCACGACGAGCCCTTGGGCATCGCGCGTGCAAGCGTCTGGAGCATGAGATCGCGCCGCCGGCGATAGACCGGCAGCATGTCAGCGATGTGCCCTTCCACCTGTCCGGGGACGCGCGCGTATGCATAGACCGCGCGCTGCGTGAAGCTGGACGTGTGCAGATCTGCGGCCTGCTTGGCCGGCACGACGCGTTCGTACAAGCCCGGCTCCGGCAACACGAGCCACGCGACGCGCATGCCGGGCGCGATGATCTTGCTCACGGTGCTCATGTAGATCGTGTTGCGCCCCTTGGCGAGCGCAGTGATCGACGGCAGCGGTTCGCCGGAGTAGCGCAAGCGACCGTACGGATCGTCTTCGTAGATCGGAATGCCATGGTCCGCGCATACCTGGATCAACTCGTGCCGGCGACGCAGGCTCAACGTGACGCCGGTGGGGTTCTCGAAGTTGGGGACGATGTAGACCAGCTTCGGCTTGACCGGCGCTTGGCGCAGGGTGCGATCGAGATCCTCGGTGCGCATGCCGTCATCGTCGGAGGCGACGTTGAGATAACGAGCCTCATAGGCGTCAAACGCTTGGATCGCGCCGAGATACGCGGGGTTTTCGATGACGACGTAGTCGCCGGGATCGAGCAGCGTCTTGCCGATGAGATCGAGGCCCTGTTGCGAACCGCTGATGATGAGCACTTGCTCGGGTTCGCACTCGATCGAGTTGCTGGTGCGCAGATACTCGCAGATCCAGCGGCGCAGGGGCATGTAACCTTCGGTCACGCTGTACTGCAGCGCGGCCGCGCCGGACTCAGCGAGCACTTCTTGACACGCGCGCCCGAATTCGACGACCGGGAAGAGCTCTGGCGCGGGAAGGCCGCCGGCGAACGAGATGACGTCTGGAAGTTCGGTGACTTTGAGGATCTCGCGGATCGCGCTGGCCTTGAGACGGCCCATGCGCTGCGCGTAACGGAAAACGTGCGTATCGGCGCGGTTCGACGGAGCGGCGAGTGACATTGCTACCCTCCCACGCATGGTTCTGCGAAGGTATGGCCGGTCCCCGCGCGGACCCTTCTTCTCAGCGATTCCTCACGACGTTTGGGCACGCGCGTCACAGTGCAGTCGCCGTGCGTGTGGTGGAGGCGCGACGGCGGCCTTCCAGAAAACCAGCCAGGCGATGGAGGACACGCTGCGCGGCCTGCTCGATGCATTGCAGCACGGATCGATCTCCGTGGAAGACGCGCTTGCGCATCTGCGCGGCGCAGGAGAGAGCGATCTGCCGTCGGTCACGCTCGACCACCTGCGCGAAGCGCGCACCGGTTTTCCCGAGGTCATCTATTGTCCGGGCAAGCGCGACGACGAGATCGCGGCGATCGCGGTGCGGCTTGGAGCCTCTGCCGGCCGGTTCTTGGCCACGCGCGCGACTCCAGCGTCGTTTGACGCGGTGCGCGCGCTCGTGCCGGACGCGCGCTTCGACGCCGATGCGCGCGCGATCGTGTTCGAACGGCAGCCTGCCGCTCGCGTCGGTCTCGTCTGCGTGGTGAGCGCAGGGACCTCGGACCGGCACGTGGCGGCTGAAGCGGCGTGCGCGCTCGACGTGATGGGAAACGCGATCGCGCGCATCGACGACGTCGGCGTCGCAGGGCTTCACCGCGTCCTCGGCCATGTCGGCGCGCTGCGCAGCGCCAACGCGATCGTCGCCGTCGCCGGCATGGATGGTGCGTTGCCGGGCGTGATCGCCGGCTTGACCGACCGCCCGATCGTGGCCGTGCCGACGAGCATCGGCTATGGCGCGTCCTTCGGAGGGCTTGCCGCACTGCTCACCATGCTCAACGCGTGCGCGGGCGGCGTCAGCGTCGTCAACATCGACAACGGATTCGGTGCGGCCTGCGCCGCGTCGCGCATCAATCACCTTGCGGTGGACGGAGCGCGCGCGCCGCAATGAGCATCGCGATCTTCGACGCATTCGGCGGCGCGAGCGGCAACATGATCCTCGGCGCGCTCGTCGACGCCGGCTTGCCGCTCGACGACCTCGAGCGCGAACTGCGCAAGCTGCCGGTGCGCGGCTGGACGATCCACACGCAGCCGGTGCACAAGCGCGGTCTGGGAGCCTTGTATCTCGATGTCGACGTGCCGGGCGAGGACGGACGCGCGTTTGAAAAAAGCGCCGCTGCGCCCGCACCGCATCATCACGAAGGTCATCCGCACCGCTCGCTCGTCGACGTGCTCGGCATCATCCGCGCGGCGAAGTACCCGCGCGATGTCGAACGCAAGGCGGTCGCGATCTACGAGCGGCTCGCGGCCGCGGAGGCGCGCGTGCATCGCGTGCCGGTCGGCGAGATCGCGTTTCACGAAGTCGGCCAGGTCGACGCGATCGTCGACATCGCAGGCGCCGTGCTCGGCTTGCAGTTGCTCGGAATCGATGCCGTGTACTGTTCGCCGCTGCCTTGCGGGCACGGCACCGTGCACGGCGCGCATGGCGCGATGCCGTCTCCGTCGCCTGCGACCATGGACCTCTTGCGCGACGTGCCGACGTACGCGGTCGACCTCGACGCGGAGATGGTGACGCCGACCGGCGCGGCGATCCTGACCGCCATCGCTGACTTCGGGTTGCGGCCCCCGATGATCGTCGATCGTATCGGCTACGGCGCCGGCCGCTCGGACTTTCCGTTTGCCAACGTGCTGCGCGTCGCGATCGGCGACGCCGCGCGCGTCGCGAACGGAGAGGCGCATTCGAAGAACGTACCGCCGCAAAGCGAGGTCGTGCAGATCGAGACGAATATCGACGACATGAATCCGCAGGTCTATGGGCACGTGTTGGAGCGCGTCTCTGCAGCAGGCGCCCTTGATGTCTGGCTGCATCCCGTGCAGATGAAGAAAGGAAGGCCTGGCGCGGTCGTGTGCGTGCTCGCGCCGGCGCACCTAGCCGATCAGGTCAGCGCGGTGCTGCTCGCGGAAACGACGACGATCGGCGTGCGCTGCTGGCCGGTGCAGCGCGTCGTGCTGCCGCGCCGCACAGACCTGGTCGCGACTTCCTTCGGTCCGGTTCGCATCAAGATCGTCATCGGCACATCGGGCGAGCGCGTGCGCCCCGAGTACGACGATTGCCGCGCGATCGCAGAGCGCACCGGCATCGCGCTCGTCGAAGTCATGCGGCGCATCGAATCGGAGCTCGACGAAAGGCGTGCGCAGCGCACGTGAGCGGATACCC